>JANQIN010000239.1 GCA_028282145.1 Thermodesulfobacteriota bacterium
GACTGGCGTTCACCCCGGGCCAGACAGCCCAGCAGATAGCCGTCGGAGGAGATCCGCATCCGGCGGCACCCTTCGCAGAAGTCGTGACTGTAGGAGGTGATAAACCCGCAGACGGTCTCACGCCCCCGGGCATCACGCACCCGGTAGTTACGGCTCGATTGGGAAAGTTCCCCCACCAGCGGGGTCCACTCGACCAGAGACTCCAGCCGAGAACGGATTTCGTCGGCAGAAACAAACTGGAGATCAAACTTTTCCCGTGCCTCGCCCACCGGCATCATCTCCAGGAAGCGAACCTCACAGCCGGTCTCCAGCCCGAACTGGAGCATCGCTTCCAGTTCCTGGTCGTTTTGCCCCCGCATCACCACCATATTGAGCTTCACCGGTCCCAGTCTCATCTCTTGAGCGGTGCGAATGCCTTCCAGGGTCTTGTTCAGATCACCCCCGCGGGAAAGACGTTTGAAGGTTGCGGGATCAAGGGAATCGAGAGACAGATTGACCCGCTGCAACCCGGCCGCTTTCAGCTCGGCTGCCCGTTCGGCCAGCTGCTGGCCGTTGCTGGTAAGAGCAATATCAGGGATACCCAGATCGACCGCACACCGGATCAGATCCGGAAGGTCTTTGCGCAGCAGCGGTTCGCCACCGGTAAAACGGAGTTTGCGAATCCCGGCGGTCTGATGCAGCCGGGTGATCAGTTGTATCACCTCGTCACCACTGAGGGTATCCGGGAGATGCCGGTGGCGCTCCCCTTCCGGCAGGCAGTAGAGGCAGCGAAATTGACAGCTGTCAGTAATCGACAATCGGACATCCAACCCTTGGGGTACGGTCGTACTCATAACAGCCTCCAGGAGCGGAACTGGACCGGGGTCCCGGCCGGAACGGTCTCGGCACCTTTGGGCAGCAGGATCGCGCCATCGGCCATAGCGGCGGTGACCATATCGGCTGAACCGACAACCTTCAACGGTTCCACCAGGGTCAGCCCCTCGGTCACAAGACGAGCGGCGATGATCCGCTGCCGTTTCTTGTCCGGTTTGATGTCCTCGGCCAGTGGCAGACAGAAGGAAGGGCGGCAGGCCGCTTCGGGGCAACCGGCCATCCGCTTCAGTGCAGGGAGAACCAAGTCGTAGAGACCGACCACCGCACTTAAAGGGTTACCGGGCAAACCGAAGACTTTGGTGCCGTTCGGCAGGGAGGCAAAGAGCTGCGGTTTGCCTGGTTTAATGGCGACTCCGTGGTAATGGATGGTAGCGCCACAATCCTTCAGTGCACCGGCCACGTAGTCGTATTCGCCGGCGGAGACTCCACCGGTCATGATAATGGCGTTGGTCTGCTCGGCCGCCCGTTGAATCGCCTCGGCGGTCTGATGCCGCAGGTCTTCCACGGTGGATCGATACGCCACCGGGAAACCGGCAGTCCTGAGAGCCGACTCCAGCATCGGACCGTTGGAGTCGCGGACCTGGTGGGCCTCAGCGACCGGGGCCTCAGGCGACAGAAGCTCTGTGCCGGTCTGCAGAAGAGCGACACTGGGGCGTTGATGGACCTCCAGCGTACCGTAACCACAGGTTGCGGCCACCGCCGCCTGACAGGCGTCGATTCGGGTTCCTTCCTCCAACAGAGGCTGACCCCGACGGGCGTTCTCACTCTGGCGGAAGATATTGGCTCCGGCAGTCACGGCAACGGGAAAGACCACTTCGGTGACAGGCGTGTCGCCACCAAAGAAGCCGAGCTCGGTATCCTCGACCTTGACCACCGTATCGGCACCGGCCGGTACGTTGGCGCCAGTGAAAATGCGAACCGCCTGGCCGGGGCCCACAGAAACAGTACAGGGGCAGCCGGCAGCCGCCTCACCAATGACCGTGAGTGTCGTGGGCAGGGTCTCGAGGTCGGCGATCCGGACGGAAAAACCGTCCATCGCCGCACGATCGGCAGCAGGGATATCCCGGTCAGCGGCAAGGGGCTGTGCCAGATAATGTCCGGAGGCATCGGCCAGCACGCAGGTACGGGCCGGCAGTGGGAGGGTTTCCTGGCAGATCAGCCGCCAGGCCTCATCAGAATGGATCATTCCAGTCTCCTTTCCAAACAGGGGAGGCGCCACCGTTTCCCGTGACACCCTATCGGCCCAATAACCTTAGGAGTTGATCCCTTAGGCGAGAAGGCTCGGAGATTATGATTGGATGACAAACCCCTTCCTGGGGTTTGTTCATGCCCGGTCACCAAAAGCGCGGTTTTGGTGACCTTACAAAAACATGAAATAGTTCGATTTCATTTTTTGGCTCGCCCATCCTTGGGCTCGGCCGTTTTACAACTTTCTCTCTATCTGTCCAAAACGTCGTTGACCCAGGTCAACGCCGCCATCATGTTGGGGAAGCCGAGGGTCGGGGCAGCCAGAACCACCGCATGGCGGGTCTCTTCCGGGGTCAACCCGGCCTCCAGCGCTTTGCGGGTCTGGGCG
>JANQIN010000240.1 GCA_028282145.1 Thermodesulfobacteriota bacterium
AAAAGCTGTCCGGTGGACTCCGGCTGGATGATGGACCGACAGCCCCTGCCAAGGTAGAGAAGGTCAGGCACAGCCGGAACAACAGCTGGTTCGAACTGACCCTTCGAGAAGGACGCAATCGGCAGGTCCGTCGCATGTGTCAGGCCGTTGGATTCCCGGTCTCTTCCCTGAAGCGGGTGCGGCTTGGCTTTCTGACCCTCAAAGGAATGCGTCCAGGAGATGTTCGTGCTCTCACCCAAAGTGAAATCCGGCGATTGAGGCGCGAAATGAAAGTTTAGGGGGTATACTTAACAGATATACCTCTGGAGCTCGCTTCTTGAGGAATGTGAAAATAATTTTGCGGATAACAGCTTGGAAAAGCTGAGAAATCTTGACAGAGGGGTGGGGCTATCCTATAAAATAGCCTGTTCCAAACCCTAAGCACAAAAGGGGGTACGTTTGTCCCGTAAAGATAAACTTCTGGCATCGGCGCGAAAGAACCTGGCCAAACGCCAGATTCCGAAAGCTATTAAAGATTACGAACGACTGGTCGAACTGGACCCGAAAGATGTCCGCCTGCGCCAGAAACTGGCCGAGCTTTATTTTCGCTCCAATCGGGTAGAAGATGCCATTGAGGAGTATGAAGCCGTTGCCAAGTTTTTTGCCGAAAACGACTTCCAAGTCAAGGCGATAGCGATCTACAAACAGATCCAACGCCTGGATCCTGAAAATTTCCAATCTTACCTTAAACTCGCCGAATTGAACGAAAAACAGGGCCTGGTTGGAAATGCTCTTTCCGAATACCAGAATCTGGTCAAGTTCTATGAGACGCATGGAGACGTTTCCCAGGCGATTACCACTCTGCAGAAAATGCGAGACCTGGATCCCTCCAACCTCAACGTTCGTGCCAAACTTGTAGAAAGCTGTGCCCGGAACGAGCGTCAAGATGAGGCTGTGGAGGAGTTCCAGGGAATTTGCGAGCACCTTCAGGAAAAGAGAGCCTTTGACAAGATTCTCAAACTCTATGAAATGTTCCTGCCGATCCTGCCCGAAGTACCCGCCATGCAACAGGGCCTCGCTACGGTTCTGATTGAAAAGGGTGAGGTTGATAAAGGGATTCGACTCGTTCAGGATCTATTGAAAAAAGCCCCCAGTGACCTTTCACTTTTGACTCTGATGTCCGAGGGTTACGCGCGACAAGAGGATTTTAAAGGGGCCCGCATGACCTGCCAGCAGCTGATCAAGCTGGAGCCCAAAAATCTTGAATTCCGCAAGCGCTACATCAAGGTAAGTCTGGACGACGAACAATGGGAAGCGGCTCTTCTCGAGCTGGAAGAGTGGAAAGACGCCTTTCTGCAGGAAGAAAAACTGCAGGACCTGAAGGGGTTTTATGAAACTCTTCGAAATCAGATGCCCAATGACCGGCGTGTTCTGCAAACCCTCGATTCCATCTATGCCCTGACGGGTGAAGGTGAAAAACTGCTGGATATCATGCAGCCGGAAGAACGGTCTGTTGCATCTGAGAGCTTTGATACCAGTGCCGGGGTTGAAGATCTTGGCGAAGAGGATTTCCTGGACGGCTTTGATGGCCTGGCCGCCGATGATCTGGAAACAGAGGACTCAGGGCAAGGGGGAGAACCTTTGGACCTCGATGGCGCCGACTTCCTTGATCTTGAAGAAGACCTGGACACCGACGATCTTGACTTTGAATCGGTTGTGGAAGCCGGAGTCGACAATTTCGAATCTCCCGAAGAAGAAGACTTCTTTGATCTTGAGCTGGAGTTGGAACCCGAGGAAGATCTTTCACCGGTTGCGGATGCCACACCCCTTGAACAGGAACTGAACGAAGTAAACCCTCCACAAGAGGCAACTCCGGAGGTGATCGAACTCCCTGCCGCGGAAGATGATGAGGTCCCTCTCGAGTTAGACATTTCGGATGTTGAAGAACTTCCGGATGTTATTGAGCTGGACTTGGCTCCGGATTACGAAGAAGATGAACCTTCGCCAGCCGCACCGGATATCCAAGGTGCCCTGGAGGAGGCTTCTTTCTTCCTGGAACAAAAGCTGTTTACCGAAGCGGAGGATGTCTGCCAGAAAGTTCTGGAACAGGTCCCTGATGCGGCAGAAATTCAGGCCAAACTACAGGAGATCCGGAGCTTTCGTGCCAGTGCGCTGGCTGCCGATACCGCCCCGGTAGTGGAAAACGCACCTGCAGAACCTTCGGATGGAATGGACTTCAGCGATCTCGTCGAGGAGATTGAGAACGCCCCCGAGCCTGAAGCCGAGCCTGAGACGGAGGACGAGGAAGGAGGGAATGTCCGGCTGCAGGAAAAACTGGATAGCACAGACATCGAATCTCATTACAACCTGGGGATTGCCTATCGGGAAATGGGACTGGTCGACGATGCTATTACCGAATTCCGCAAAATTAAAAATGATCCGGCCCGCTTTGTGGACTGCCACACCCTCCTGGGACAGTGTCTGACCGAAAAGGGAGAGAGGGAGGCCGCGGAGAAGGAATATCGTGCCGCTCTGGAATTCACCGAGCTGAGTGACGGCCAGAGGTTCAACCTGCACTATGAAATGGGCCTTTTGTACGAGCAGATGGATCGGGCGATGGACGCTCTTGACAGTTTTCAGTATGTGGCCGACTTCGATCCGTTTTTCCGGGATGTAAAAGATAAAATCACCCGATTGAGGCAGCAACTTGGCATGGAAGCCGGGTCTGTTTCCAACAGCAAAGACCGTGTGTCCTATTTGTGATGCCCCATGAAAGACTGATCCCGTGGGAGGGCTTATGAGCTATGCCAGTTTTTATGGTCTTGAGCAGCAACCCTTTTCCAATGCGCCTGACCCTCGCTTTTATTTCAACAGCGATCAACACAGTCAAGCACTTTTAAGACTTGTCTATGCTGTTGACAGCAACAAAGGATTGGCCGTACTTCTTGGCGGCATCGGGACGGGAAAGACCACTCTGGCGCGAAGAATGCTGGATAGCCTACCTGAAGAAAAATACGAATCTTCCCTGCTGGTTGTCGTTCATTCCGGGGTAACTCCGGAATGGATTATCACCCGCATTGCCCTGCAACTGGGGGTCACCGAACCTGCAACGGATCGTGTTGCTCTGCTCAAGCAGCTTTACGAACGTCTGCTGGCCATTGAGGAATCCGGTCGTAAAGCCGTTGTCCTTATCGATGAAGCCCAGATGATGCGAAGTCAGGAACTGATGGAAGAATTCCGCGGTCTCCTTAATCTGGAAATTCCTGGGAAAAAGCTCCTGAACCTGGTCTTTTTCGGTATGCCGGAGCTGGAGCAGAATCTGAAATTGGATGAACCTCTTGAACAACGGGTTGCCGTTAAATTCAATCTTCATTCACTGACTCTGAAGACGACTGAATCCTATATCAAACATCGACTTCAGGTTGCAGGTGCCAAACGCGAACTGTTTGAACCTGACGCGATTGAAGCCATTTACCGGTTTGCTGGTGGAATCCCCCGCTTGATCAATACCATCTGTGATAATAGTCTGTTCGAATCTTATGTGCGGCGTATCAAGATTGTAAATGCCGATATCGTGACCGCTGTCGCTACCGATCTCGGTCTGACTCCGTCCGATGCCAAGTCGAAACAGGCGACGGTGGATGAGTCCGACCTGGATGCCATCGACCAGATGCTGGATCAGCTTGAAGGTTAGTTCTCAGGTTGAATAGCTTTCGCGCGATGGCCGGTTTCCCGGCCATCTTTCGTTGTAGAGAATCCATGTCCCAGTGTATTCATATCCTTCCCGAAGAACTCTGTAACAAGATCGCCGCTGGTGAGGTGGTGGAACGCCCCGCGTCTGTCGTTAAAGAACTGGTTGAAAACAGCCTGGACGCGCAAGCGGATGAAATCCGGATTGAGATCGAACAGGGTGGCCGGAAGCTGATTCGCGTGCATGACGACGGCCAAGGTATGTCCCGGGATGATGCTTTTCTCTGCCTGGAACGCCATGCCACCAGTAAGATCCGCAACGACGCGGATATGTTTGCGTTGGATACCCTCGGTTTTCGTGGAGAGGCCCTGCCTTCCATTGCCAGTGTGTCCCGTTTCACCCTGCGAACCTGTCTGAAGGGTGAAACCGTCGGCACCGAAATCCAGGTCGAGGGTGGGATTGTCCGACAGGCACAGGATGCCGGATTTCCGGTCGGTACCCAGGTTGAAGTGCGTAACCTCTTTTTCAATACACCTGCCCGGCGAAAATTTTTACGGCGGGAAGAGACCGAAATCGGTCACATCGCCGATATCGTCACCAAGCAGGCCCTGGCACACCCCCAAGTCCGATTCCTGTTGAAACATAACGGCCGGGTTCTTGTGGATGCCCGCCGTGAAAAGGGGCTTGTTGATCGGACGGGGTTGCTCCTCGGCCGTACGCTGGCAGAAGAGCTGTTGCCTTTGGAAATGAGCTCGGGAGATGGACTTCACTGTCGAGGTCTCATTGCACCGGCCACCACGACCCGCTCTACCACAGGGGCAATTTACACTTACATCAACGGCCGCTATGTTCGGGACAAGGTGGTGCAACATGCGGTTCTTGAAGGATATCGAGGGCTGTTGATGCGTGGGCGGTACCCGGTCGTGGTTCTGTTTCTCGAGATGGACCCCGGTGAAGTGGACGTGAACGTTCATCCCACCAAGCATGAAGTCCGGTTCCGGCAACAACGGCAAGTCCACGATTTTATTTCGAACGCTATCCGGGAGCAGCTTCGCAAGGACTACCGTCCTGAACACCAACCGAATACATCGTCGGAGGGGGGGCGGGAATCGGTCTTGCCGGTTCAGGACGGTTCTCTTGAGCAGAACCGGAAACCTGCACCGCCGGAAGTGATGTCGTCCCAGGCTGATGTGAACGCCCGTCCAACCGACCAACGAAACACCGCCGAACACGTTCAGGAGCCTCTGCAGCCCTTTGGTTCCCAGGTGGCTCAACCCGGGAAAGTGCCGGCAGTCTCCTCTTTGCAAGAAGGCCCGGAATCATTCTTCTCAACCGAATCTGCGACAAAGGATACAGAGAACCGTTTTTTCCGGAACCTGCGCTATATCGGCCAATATCAGGGAACCTATCTGCTGGCAGAATATGGCCAGGAACTGGTATTGGTCGACCAACATGCTGCTCACGAACGAGTGACCTTTGAACGATTGAAACGGCAGTATTTCAAAGGAAGGGTCGAGGCTCAACGTCTTATGTTTCCGGTTGTGGTAGAGCTCGATTTTCAAGCCGCTTCTGCATTGGAAACCGTGCTTGTTGACCTTGAGCGTCTTGGCTTCGAATTGGAAGCCTTTGGCGGACGATCCTACAATCTTAAAGCCATTCCGCAGTTGCTGGGTGAAGGCGCCCCTGAGAAGCTGTTACAGGATGTTGCGGCTGAGGTCCTTCGATATGGGGATTCGGCCCAGATCGAGGAGCAGATGGAGAATGTTCTGGCGGGGATGGCTTGCCATTCCTCGGTTCGTGCACATCAGATTCTCACCGAGACGGAGGTCCTCGCTCTGTTTGAGGCTCTTGATCAGATCGATTTTAATGCGCACTGCCCCCATGGCCGGCCTGTGGTCAAGCGGTTCAGTCTCTATGAGGTTGAACGGATGTTCCGACGGACCTGACCGTGATTTCGCCCGTTCCGCTTCTGGTCATCTGCGGCCCTACAGCCTCAGGAAAGACCCGTCTTGCGGTCGAGTTGTCCAAACGTTGGCCGATCGAGGTGATCTCGGCCGATTCCAGGCAGATTTATCGACATATGAATATCGGAACTGCTAAGGCCAGTTCGGACGAACAGGCGGCCGTTCCTCATCATCTGATTGATATTCGCGATCCCGATCAAAGCTACTCGGTAGCAGACTTTATCCGGGAGGCCCAGACCACTGTTGAGGATGTGCAGGGCAGAGGACTGCTGCCGGTTGTCGTTGGTGGAACCGGGTTGTACATTCGGGGGCTGGTCCGTGGCCTGGCGGCGACACCTCCGGGCGACGATGCACTGCGCGAGCAGCTTAAGCAGGAAGAAGAGCGCGTCCCCGGAACGCTTTTCGCCCGGTTGCAGGCAGCGGATCCAGAACAGGCGGACCGCATTCATCCGAACAACCTGGTACGAATTACCCGGGCTCTTGAGGTTTTTATCCTGAGCGGGAAAAAACTGTCGCAGTGGCAGGAAGAGCATGCGTTTTCCGAGAGCCCTTACCGGACTCTGACCATCGGCCTGAACCCTCCCAACCCGATTCTGAACCAGCGAATTCGGGAACGGAGCCATGTCATGTTGTCCGATGGGCTTGTTGAGGAGACGGCCTGGCTTTTGAAGCGTTATCCTGCCGATGGACAGGCTTTACAGACCCTTGGTTATGTGGAGACCCAGGGATTCCTTCGAGGTGAAACCAGTCTTGAAGAGACCGGTAATCTTATCCACTTGCATACCCGTCAATATGCCAAACGTCAGATTACTTGGTTTAAAAAAGAACCTGATGTATATTGGCTTGCGTCTTCCGATATGTCTGGTAACATTCAGAAATTGATTGAGAATTTTTATGAAAATTAAAGGAGATTGTTATGCCGAAGACCCCGTTTAACATCCAGGATCAGTACCTGAACCAATCCCGTAAAGAACGTGTTCTGGTGACGATCGAACTGATGTCCGGACAGAAAATTCAAGGTTACATCAAGTCCTTCGACAGCTTTTGCGTCCTGGTAGAAAGCGACGGGGATATCTTGCTGTACAAACACGCAGTTTGCTCTATTACCTCTGCCGATGGAACTTTCCGTCTCCACGGTGGTCGCGACTGATCTTGCCCCCTAGTCTGTTTTCTACAGGCCCTTTGCCCGGCGGCAAAGGGCCTGTTTGTATCTGGGCGTCGGTACTCCTATGATTTTGGTTGAACAGGTTCTGCCAGGCTCCCCTGCTGAAGAGCTGGGTGTCGTTCCAGGAGATCATCTCCTTGCGGTCGACAACCTCCCTCCGGCCGACTTTCTGGATCTGTCATTGGCTGAGCGCGAGGGGCTTCAGTCACTGGAATTGAAGCACGGGGAAGAAACCTGGGAGCTGCAACTGGACCTGGAACCCGGTGAACTTTCAGGCCTGGTGCTGGAGCAACCGGTCCCCATGATTTGCGGAAATCGGTGTCTCTTCTGCTTTGTCCACCAGCTCCCCAAAGGAATGCGGAAAAGTCTCTATATCAAGGACGAAGACTACCGGTACTCCTACCTTCATGGTGCCTATATCACCCTTTCCAACCTGAACGAAGAGGGGATGTCGCGTATCCTCTCCAGGCAACTTTCTCCCCTGTACATCTCTGTTCACGCCACCGATGAAAAAGTAAGGGAAAGGTTACTTGGGAGGTCGGGAAATCCGATTCTGCCTCAATTGAAAAAATTGACGGATGCCGGGATTAAGCTTCATACGCAGATTGTGGCCTGTCCCGGTATCAACGATGGAACCGTTCTGGATCAATCGATCCGGGATCTGGAGAAACTCTCGCCCCATATCCTTTCTCTGGCGATTGTTGCCGTCGGCCTTACCGGACATCGAAAGACTCTCCCTTCTCTGGCCCCGTTTGAACGGCACTCGGCCCGTGCTGTTCTCCGGTTGATTGAAGAGGCGCAAGAAAGGAACCTTGCGTCTCGAAAGAGCCGGTTTGTCTGGCCTGTTGACGAGTTCTATCTGCTTGCGGAAGAAAGAATCCCTCCCAGAGAAATCTATGAAGATCTCCCCCAGATCGAAAACGGTGTTGGCCTTCTCGCAGTTTTTGAAGAGGAAGCTCAAGAGGTCCTGACAGAAGCGCACCACCTGGGGCCTCTTCGTGTGACTTTACTGACCGGTGAATCAGCGTTTCCCACACTGAAGCGTTTTTCCGCTCAATTGAGCCAGATCACAGGAGCTCATCTGCGTGTTCAGGCCATAAAAAATAGGTTTTTCTCCGGAGAGACCTCGGTGGCCGGTTTGATTACTGGCTCGGATATCCTCAGTCAGGTACACTCCCTGGGAGAGGAAGAGTCGGTGCTGGTGCCGGACGTTATGCTCCGGCAGGATGCACCGGTCTTCCTGGATGACTTAACGCTTGAGGAGTTGTCTCACCGATTGCAACGCGAAGTTGTGGCCATTGCCAGTGACCCCTGGGGAATCCTTGACGCCCTTGAACATCTGTCTGAAGGTGGCGTACCGGTCGTTCGTGTTTAGAGATGTGACCAAGGAGTTTAAGATGCAACAACGACAACAGAGATTGCAGGAAGGACAGGATCTTATTGAAAGAGGACTGTTCTCCCAGGCCGTGCATATCCTTCGACAGAGCCTCGATCAGGATCCGGAGGATCTGGAAGTACGACTTCTTCTTG
>JANQIN010000269.1 GCA_028282145.1 Thermodesulfobacteriota bacterium
ATCTCGGCATAGGTGTCGCGGGTGGTGGCGTTGATCGAGATATCGATCTCGAACGCCTGCTCCGCCGCCATGATCTGCTCGATATATTTCGGCTGCAGATTGATGGCGTTGGAGTAGATCGACATCTTCTTGTCCGGGTAGTTGGAAAAGACAAAGTCGAGAAAGTCCCCCGCCTTGGGGTGGACAAAGAGTTCGCCGAGGGAGAAATCGATATGGCTCACCTTCTCCAGCAGCGGCGGATAGACCCGGGTGAAGTCGTCGAAGTCGAGGCGGTTGTTGTGGGGTTGCACCCCTTGCGTCTTGAGGCAACAGAAGGTGCAATCGGCGGTGCAGAGGTCGGAGGTGCAGATCGCCACCGCCCGCGGCCAGGGGACGTTCTCCGTCGGTCGGACATCGGCGGCTTGCAGCAGCCCCTGCAGCTCCTCCCGTCCATAGCGCTGATGGGTCTGGGTGTTGAAGGCGACAAACTTCCGTGCCTCGAAACGACAGATAAAATCGATCAGATTCGACTGTGGATAGGGTAGCTGTTTATCGCAATAATAGACCAACAGATCGAACTGCTCCCCGTTGACCGTTTCAAAGAAGCTGTCGGGGGTTTCGTCGATATTGAACGATTTGCCGTGGGGATAGCGCAGTACCGCGTCGTACCCCTCCTGCAGGAATCCCTCTTCATTGTCGTAGGCGGAGATAATGGTCCGATGAACTTCGGTCTCCGGCAACTCCTGGACAAATCGGTCCCAGAAGGCTCGGATATAATGCAGGGCACCGCAATGGAAGATGCCTATTTTTAACACCTTTTTGTTCACGTTTTCTGTCATCCAATCAGCCCTGCCGCATCAGGGGTAAAGATAGTCCAAAACTTCATCATACAGTCGAATGGCATTGACCTGGGGATAGCATTCCCGCAAGCTCCGGCAGATCTCCTCCTGGGCCGCATAAGAGGAGATCAGCACGGTCGCTGTGCTGTCTGTCAGGGAACCGGGAGGGAGGATCTTCACCCCCGCCATCGTTTCTCCATGGAGGGAAGGGTTGGAATCCACAATAGAAACCACCCTGATCCCTTCCAACACGCCCGACTGCAGAAGGTAAGCGGTGTGCATACCTGCACCGTAGATCACCACCTCCCCCGTAGGGATCTTCCGGCGAATTGCCTGCGTCAGCGTCTCTCTTTTTTGACGATAGGCCGAAAGGATCGCCCGACTCTCCTCGGAAAAGTTCACCACATCTTCGACCCCGCAGGGGCTCCCCTCTTTTCGGAGAAGACATCGGATCACCGGAAGCTCGCCTTTGACCGTCGGGGGTTGATCAAAGGCCACCACCTTCATCCCGGCCCTGGCGGCGCTGTTCGTCAGGGACCCCCGCGTAAAATAGAGCAGGTGCTCCAGAGAGAAGAAGATATCCGACAGGTTGTCAAAGAAAGCCCGTTCGATATCGGGAACTTCGACAAAAAGATAGCGATCGGTCAGGGACGTCGCCTGAGTTAAGAAACCGACCGGGTCTTTCGTATGTTCCAGTACATGTCGCACCGACACCAGATCGTAGGTCTCACCTTTTTCTGCCAGATAGTCCGCACCGAAATAGCCATGCTCAAGGTTCAGGCCGTACCTCTGCCGAGCCATGGCCACCGCCTGTGCCGACGCTTCCAGTCCACCAGCCTTATAACCGCGGCTGCGGGCCTCGACAACAAAGGTCCCATCGTAGGCGCCTACATCAAAAAGAGAGCAAAATCCCTCGGGGATGACCGCCTCCAGAAAATCGAGCTGCGCCCGGCTGAAGCGAGGTGAAACCTCCTCCACTTTAGAGTAGCCACCATACCAGACCTCCAGTGTCTCGTCCGACGGCTGCGGGTTGACGAAAATCATGCCGCAATCTTGACAGATAGCGACTTTCATCATCCATGTGAACTCTTGACTCTGAACTGTCTGGCTGAAGGTTTTCTGGTGGCCCAGTTCGTAGTTCTCCCTCCCACAAATCGGGCAAACCACCTCCTCGTTAAGGGATTGACTCCAGGAAATAAATTTTCGGGTAAGATCATTCATTGAGTTTCTCAAAATAAAAGGGTTGCGCGCTAGCGATCTGAATTATTGACAAACGTTATTGACCGACCAGCAGTTATTGATCCAGGTGGTCAGCTCGTCATTCAACGCCTGAATCTGTGCGGCAATGTCCTGCTGCTTTGCAACGAGATCATCCTCATCGACATCGCCATCTTGGTCGAAGTCGCCGCCATCTACGCAACAGGGAGTGTAAGGGGCTGCAGGAACAGTAAATGGCGCTGTCCATTGCGCAATTCCTTTAACAACCCTTAACTCGTCAATATACCCATTAATAAAACCCTGAGTACCTTGATATTGATTACTTCTTCCTACAGCACCGCCAGAATTAGGATTTAAATCTACAGCACATGGCTTAGTCCCATAGAGTTGTCCATCTTTGAAGAAATAGAGTGCCCCTGAATCCCGAACAAGCGCAAAATGCATCCACGTATTGAGTGGCAAAGTCCCCATTTCATCTGACCCATAATCGGCCCACTGACCAAAGAATGTTGTGAGGACCATCCCACCGTCATTATTAGGGATTCCACCTGTTCTTTGGCCAATACCGATGGTGATCAAATCGTTACTTCCCTGACTTCCAAAGCTGATCACCCTCGCAGGAGACCCCACACCTGGTGCGGAAGTCAGGTAGACCCAAAAGTCAATTGTGAACTTCCCTGTCCCAAAATCGAAAGCCTCACTATCTGGAAGATCAATCCATTCATTCGTTTCAAGATGAATCGAAGACACCCCAAATTTTTTTACTGTTGTCGAATGAGTCACACCACCTGACGGAGACAACGTATGATCGTAAATGGAACTATCTATAAAATCTGTGTTCCCATCAAAAGTATCGGAGTGAATCAACAGGGAAGTACTATTGCAAGCATCCCCAAACACTGTCGAAACCCCCACCAGAAAGATCAAAGTTAACGAAAAAAGAATCTTCACTACACACCTCCTATAATTTTGCTAGCGATGCCAGCGCGCAATCCATCAGACAAAACAAGCCCCTCCTTTACAGCACTTTGAACGATAGGCTCTGTCATTTAGTTGTCTATCAACACCTCTGGCGACCGGCAGAAATTGCCGAAGCTGTCTTTAAGATCGTACAGTCCACAGCAGAAGGCCAGTTCACCATTTCAGTTGGTATAGGCGCTCTTCCACGGGATAATTCGGCCGCAGTGAAAGACCCCTAGCGCAGCTTGTTGAAACTCATGACGGATAAATCCTTATCAACTCGCAGTCCTCCGCCAACGGCTGTAGATCCTGGTAGATCGCCTCGGAAAACTGATAGGACGAGATCACGATGGCATCGATCCCGGCCAGCATCGCCGGGAGATCGTCCCGATGGACCACCGGGTACCCCAGAAGCTGGGTTCCCTTTTTGGCCGGGTTGGAATCGGCCACGCCGACCACCCCCAGCCCTCTGATATCCAGATCGACCAGCAGCCGAATGGTGTGGGTGCCGCCCGCATAGAAGAGAATGCGGTTGTGCCCTTCCGCCTTCAGGGCATCTAATCGGGCCTGCAGCCGGTCCAGGTTGGCCTGAGCCCTGGGGAAGCAGCGCAGCGGCCAGAAGTAGAGCCGTTTGCACTCGCCGCAACGGTGCCAGGTCAACAGGGTATCACGCTTGGATTCCGGCTCCAGGACGGTTCCGCAGGTGAAACATTCCCAATAGCTACCCTGATCGTCCGTCACCTCTTTAGGGTGCAGGTTTTTCGCATAATGGCTGTAGAGTTTATCCAGTGCCCGCGCCCGGCCGGCGATCAGCCGATCGTCTGGCATCTCCGACAGATTGAAGGTCAGGGTGGTCGCTTCGGCCAGACTGAAGACGAACTTCTTCAGATCGGGGATCCGCCCCTTGTCCAACAAATCGAGAAAGACCGGCGCATCGGGATAGGGGGTGGTGAAGTTGAAGTCGAAGACGGTCAGGTTGTTGTCGATGATGAACTGGGCGGTGGCATCGATCGACGCATCGGTCTCCCCCGGGTTCCCCAGCATAAAGGTCCCTTGGGCCTCCAGACCGGCCTCCCGGGTAATGCGGATGGCCCGCTCGTTCTGTTCTACCGTGGCTCCTTTACGCAGGTTCTTCAGGATGGTGTTGCTGCCCGATTCAAAGCCGTAAGTGATCAGTCGACAACCGGCGGCTCGCATCGTCTGGTACATCTCCAGATCGGCCAGGTTGACACGGCTGGTGCAGTACCATTGCACCTTCAGCCCCCGCTCCTGGATCAGGGTGCAGATATCGAACACCCGCTGACGGTTGGCGGTAAAGAGCTCATCGTAAAAGTTGATTGCTTCTACCTGGTAGCGTTGGACCAGTTCTTCAATCTCATCCACCACACTCTCCGCCGACCGAAAACGGGGGACCCAACCGCTGGTGTGTGCACAGTGGACACATTTACAGGGGCAGGAGCGGGAGGTCGCCATCGGCATCGCCCGAACCCGACCCCAGTCAGTCAGGGTCCGATAGACGTAGTTCTCCACAGGAAACAGATCCCAGGCCGGGAACGGCAGGCTGTCCAGCTCCATGATCTCGCCCGGTTTCTCGGTGGCGACATAGCGGTCACCCTCCAGATAGGCCAGCCCCGGAATCGCTCTCAGATCGGCTCCGTTCTCGAGAGCCTCCACCAGACGGACAACGGTCCGTTCCCCTTCCCCCAGCACCAGGATATCGGGTTGGAGTTCGCGGGCGATGAACTCGGGCATACTGGTCGCCATTCCGCCCCCCAGAACGATGGGGGTCCCGGGCCACGCCAACCGGACCTGGGAGATCACCTTTTGCACACTAGGAACGTTGCTGATTAGTGAACTGATTCCAACCAGCCCGGGAGCTTCCAGGCCGGCCAGCGTCTCTTCAACCTGCGCATCGGTCAACCGGTGCCCGGGGATATCCAGCGCCTCGACTGTGTGCCCTGCTTCCAACAGCACGGCGCCGACGTAGGCTAGTCCCACGGGGAAGGTATAGCCGGCATCGTTGCCCTGATAACGTGGATTGATCAGATACACATGCATACAACACTCACACGATATAGCCGCCCTGACGGCAGCGGGAACAGATATGCTCTGTCTCTTTGTTGTCGATCAGCACATCCCGGGCCGCCTGAATACCGGGGCCGTTCCAGACCTCGGCAAAGGAGGACCGGAAGATGTTGCCAAAACTGTATTTGGGGTCATACAGCCCGCAGCAGGGAGCCAGTTCGCCATCCCAGTTGATATAGGCAATCTCCCAGGGGATACGGCAGTGGGTCTTTTTCACCGCCCGTTCTTTTTTCTCCAGATCGTAGGCGCTGAAATGAGGCGAGATCCAATGGCCGTCTACCGCCAGTTGTGACTCTAACCCCTCTTCGATCTCTCTCCCCATATCGACATGAATCGTCCCCAGGGCAAACAGCAGGCCCCTGGCCTCCGCCATTGTCCGGGCCCGCTCAATCTCTTCCGGAGCATCGTTGTAGGCATGAACCAGATAGCACCACTCGATCGCGGGTCGTGCAACCCCCTTATCGGCTTTGATCTGCTGCAGACGATCGATATGGGCCATCACCTGCGCAAAATCACCGCCGACACGGTATTTACCATAGACCTCCTGCGAGCTCCCATCGATCGATAGGGAGAGGAAATCGAGTCCGGAGTCGACCAGATCTGCCAACTGTTCATCGGTCACAATGTTGAAGTTACTGGAGATGGTGACCCGGCTGCCGGTGTTCTGTTTGACGTAACGGATCATGCGGAACAGATCCGGGTGCAGAAAGGCCTCCCCCCAGTTGAAGAGGTAGACATCAGACGCGGTACGCCCGATCTCGTCGATGATCCGCCGGAAATTATCGAAAGACATTCTTCCCCGGGGATAGCGCCTGTCGCCCTGCCCCGTCGGGCACAAGGGACATTTGAGATTACAGACGTTGGTGATATCGAAGTTGAGACTCAGCGGTCGGCTCTGAACCTGAATCGACTTCAGGCTTTCGAGCTGCAACGCTCGATAGTTGACCAGAAACTCCGGGAAATCGGCGGTGTCCGGCTTCACCACCTTTTCGGCGATAAACTCCTCATCAAACCCAAGCCCACGTAACGCATCGCAGATCGCCGGCCAGCGACTGGCGAAGATATGAAGCTCCAGAGTCTCCGTATTCTCTCCCTTGAGAGTTTCGGGAGCTTTCACCGGAAGACCGTAAACCTCGGTCCCCCATTTCTCGGCGTCGGAGTCAACCACATAGTCGAGCGGGTCCCGAAGGGTCGAGAGTTCAGCTCCAAGGATGAGGCCGGCTCCCCAACCCACGCGTACCTTATCGTGATCGCAGGGTCTGCTCATACCCGTCCTCAATGATCTGAACCAGGCGATCCATGGAGAACTTCTCCAGCACCTGCTGTTGAATCTTTTTGGCCGAAGGGCGCCGTTTGCGCCGAAGGAGTTTCAGAACCTGCTCGGCCATGGCATCGGCATCGCCGTGGGGCGCGTAATAACCGACCTCCCCCAGAAGTTCCCGGTTAACCTCGTTGTCAAAGACCACCGTCGGCAGACCGGCCTGCATGTAATAGCAAAGTTTCAGGTTGCCTTCGGTGATCGCGATCTTGGGCGACACCGCAATCTGGCTGATCCCCAGATAGCCGAAGGTCTCGGCGTGCCGTACCCGACCGGTAAAGGTCATCGCCGTATCCAACCCCCTTTTAGCCGCTTCCGATCGGTAGTGTTCAACATTGGGATACCCGATCACCAGGAAGTGGGCTTCCGAGGCCTCAGCGACAACCTGTTCTGCCACGTCGAGCAGAAGATCGGCCCC
>JANQIN010000040.1 GCA_028282145.1 Thermodesulfobacteriota bacterium
CGAACAGGAGATCCAGTTCCCACAAGGCGAGGAGAATCTCCCGGTAGGTCCGATAGGTATCGTCCGACCAGAGCATCGGCAGCAGACGCCCCAACTCCTCCAGATCATCGACGGCAAACATCTCGAGACCGGCCCGGTTGAGCGAACGAACCGGGATAAGATCGCGCAATCGTTTAATCTCTGCCAGATCCTCTCCCAGAAACGTCCTCAGATCCGCGACCCCTTCCTGACGCCATTGGTCAAAAACGGCTACCAACGCCGAATAGTCCTCTTCCCAGATCACCACATTGGAGTTGTTATAAATATCGGCATAACGGGATTCACTCTGGCGCAGAGCATCTTCGGTTTCGCGAAGAGGGGTGATATCCAGCATGGTGACCGGAATATGTTTGGGGTCCGCCCCCGAAGAAGGCAGTGGGATTGCAAGCTGCACCCAGAGCTCCCGGCCCTGAAGTGAGACATACTGGACTTCACTGGTAAATCGCTCTTCGCGATTCCAGAATGCCAGGAGCAAAGCCTGGAAAACACGATAAGCCGACGGATGAAAGGTCCGTTCCACGCCGGCAATCAGTTCCGCCTTGGTATGGGCACCAAACAGTTGAAGAGTCGCCTCGTTGACATCGTTGATCGTGATAAATCCGGCAAGCCGCATAACCTCTGCCGGGTTGTGCTCCAGATAATCCTGCAGATCGATGACGCCCTGCTCCTGCCTCAGGCCTTCAAGCGCATCGATGATGGGTGAGAAATCTTCATCCCAGATAGCCACCAGGGCATCCTGGTACATCTGGCGGTAGCGTTTCTCGATCGCCGCAAGCTGGGTCCGAACGTTCTCTTCTTCGGTCACATCCCAGGTCACCATAAGCAGCAGGTTTTGATCGGGCAGGCAGAGCCCTTTTCCGTTAAACAGACGGGTACCGATACGATCATTGGTGATGACGACCTTGTCCCATCGCATTTTCTCAGGATCACCGCTGGCGATATCGGCCTCAATCCTTTCCCGAAGGGCGTCTCCGCTCTCCTGGTCCGAAAAGGCTTCGGCATAGAAATCCTGTCCCCGGCTCAGGGGGAGATGTCCCAGGCCAAACTGTCGTCTGAACTCGCTGTTGGCAAAAAGAATCTCTCCATCCGCTGGAATCTGCCGCATCAGCAGCCCGACGGGAAGACCGGCCAACGCCCCCTCCAGAAGTTCCTTCCGCGACAACGCAAGAAGCGCCTGTTTATCGGCTTCGGTTCTCGCTCGGGCTACCGCTTGCCGCAGTCGACGGAAGTGAAGTAGGGTCGCCACACCCACAAGGGTCAAGAACACCCCAGCCACACCAAAGAGGGTATTTACCGAGAATATCCCACGGCGTTCAAAGGAGCCGTAGAGAAAACTTTCGGCTCGCAGTGGCTGTTGGATCACGCCAGCCTTGTAGAGAAAATCGATTTGTTCATTCCAATGCTTAATGGGCACAGAGGCGACGGAGAAAGCAACCAAATCTTCCGCGTTGGTGAGTCGTCGGGGGAATAGGGTAAAGAACCTGACGGCACTGCTCTGGAAGTACGAAGCGACGATTTGTGCGATGGCGCTATCAGGCCGGACAGCGGGAACGATTTCGACATCACGTCCGGCGTTCCGATAATAACCGTTCCGGAGCGCAACATAAAAACCGGCGAACTGAAACTGAGGTTCCCATCTTAACTGGAGGCGAACCTGGGTCTCAGCCTGCGCATTGGATGCCGTTCCAAGGAGGCCTCCTCCCAAGAAGAGGCATAATAGGAGGAGCGGAGTCGAAAAACAGCGGTGCATTCGAGAATGTCCCCGTCTCCCGGAAGTCCATCCGGGGTCAGTCTGAGGCGTTGACATCATCGATCAGGCGGCGGACCTCGCAACTCCCCAATTGGACAAAATGAATGGTGGGGGCATTGAACTGCTGCCGGTGACCGAAAACATGATACGGCGGTTGAATTCCGGCTTCACGAGCCTCCTCCATCAGAAGATCGTACTGGTCCACGTCAAACACGTCCGTATCGCGATAGCCATGGCCCACCAGGAAGTACCCTTCTCCCCACCGGTCCCTGGCAAATAACAGGTTATAACTGGCCTCACTTTGGATATAAGGCTTCTGAGAAGGTGCTCGGTCAACAGGTTCCAACAGATGAAGTAGAGCCCTGACAATCACCGTCCGGTTGGCTTTGAACTCGCGCGAGGGGAGTTGAAGTCGATCAATAAGTTTATCCGGATCCGCTCCAAGTTCTTGGATCCATTCCCGCCAGCAGCTCTGGTCGCAGGTAGACTCCTGTTGCAGGATTCCGATGTCGGTTCCCCTCAGAAGGGCGGCAAAGTGGCAATCCTGCTCCTGACGGCAATCTGCACAATACCCTTTATCAACATTTTTCCCGGCCATGAGACCTCCTCCTTCTTTGATGGCGAGGGGGAACATCTCATGGCACGTAAATTTAACGTTGAATTCCCCTCTAACTTTCGAGCACAAAGTCAGCATAACGCAGATTTCAACACTGAAAAGCAAAATCATTAATTTTTCTTAAATGCCGTCAACAAAAGCACAATGTTCGGTTCCGGACATCCGAAGGCAAAAATAGAGACTCGCAACTTGACCAGGGACCTTCGATTCCCTATGCTACGACGAACTTACAAACCCCCGACAGAGAGGGGGAGAGCTCGCTGAAAAAATCACACTTCCGGAGGAATTGATGGCCGTCGTTGAAGTCACCCATCCACTGATCAAACACAAGCTTGGCCTGATGCGCCAACATGATATCAGCACCAAAAATTTTCGCGAACTGGCGTCCGAAATTGCCCGTCTGCTGACTTATGAGGCAACCAAGGACCTGCAGATGGAAGAACATACGATCCAAGGTTGGGCAGGAGACGTCATCGTACAGCGAATCAAAGGAAAAAAGATCACGGTTGTTCCTATTCTTCGGGCCGGCCTGGGTATGATGAACGGTGTGATCGACCTGATTCCTTCCGCCCGTGTCAGTGTGGTTGGGCTGTATCGCGATGAAGAGACGCTGGAGCCGGTGACTTATTTTGAAAAAATGACCAGCAGCATGGAAGATCGGACCGCTCTTGTCCTGGACCCGATGCTGGCCACAGGCGGCAGCCTGATCGCCTGCATCGATATGTTGAAGAAACACGGCTGCAAATCGATCAAAGGCCTCTTCCTCGTCGCAGCACCTGAAGGGCTGGAAAAGTTGAAAAAAGCCCATCCGGATGTGGACATCTACGTGGCTTCCATCGACGAGAAGCTGAACGAGATCGGCTATATCATCCCTGGGCTGGGAGATGCCGGAGACAAGATTTTCGGTACGAAATAACCGATGTGCAAAACGGGCTCGAAAGAGCCCGTTTTGATTGAAAATCAAGATGACGAAATCTCGGAGCCGGCGGGATGCCGGAACCGTGGGGGGGATAGGCCTATAACGGTGCAGGACGCTGCACTACAACACTTTTTCATCAGGAGGGAGTTCTGATGCAGAAAGATCTTTCACCCACAGATTATTGTTTTCGCCCCAAGGACGCACTCCTTGGTGCCCAGATGCTGTTTGTGGCCTTTGGCGCCCTGGTTCTGGTCCCGATTCTGACCGGCCTGGACTCCAATGTCGCCCTGTTTACTGCCGGCGTGGGCACACTGATCTTCCAGATTCTGACCAAAGGCAAGGTCCCTGTTTTTCTGGCCTCATCCTTCGCTTTCCTGCCGCCCCTTTTCGCGGCACAGCAAGGGCAGTTTTCTATGCCGTCCATCATGTGCGGTCTGGTCGCTGCAGGTATTCTTTACATGGTGCTCAGTGTTCTGATCCGCTTTTTTGGACACGAATTTCTGCATCGTATCCTTCCCCCGGTGGTTACCGGCCCCGTGATCATGCTGATCGGGCTGATCCTGGCTCCTGTTGCCGTCCATATGGCGATGGGGCGTGCCGGTGATGGTTCCATCTGGCTCGAGCCCCAACTTCCGGCGATGATCGTTGCCGGAGTGGCTTTGCTGACCACGGTCCTGGTTTCTCTGCTGGGCAAGGGCTGGTTCAAACTGATCCCGATTTTGTGTGGCATTGCTGCCGGATATGTGTGTGCCCTGCTGCTGGATGTCACCGGGCTTACCGCCTCGATGCATGCCTCCTTTATGGCCACAGCCGAGGAAGGGGTCATTCACGGGATTGCTCCGGCGGCCTGGATGGACACCCAATTGATCAGCTTCGGTGCCATCGGCAGCCAGCCGTGGTTTGCCGTTCCTAACTTCACTCTTCCCACCTGGGACATCGATGCCATCCTGTTCGTCCTGCCGATTGCCATCGCTCCGGCCATCGAACACTTTGGCGACGTCCTGGCGATTGGCTCTATTTCCGGCAAGGACTATGTCGACGACCCGGGTATTGAGAACACCATGCTGGGTGATGGTGTCGCAACCTCCATCGCTGCCATGCTCGGTGGTCCGCCCAATACAACCTATTCCGAGGTCTCCGGTGCGGTGGCTCTTACAAAATCGTTTAATCCGGCCATTATGACCTGGGCTGCCATCACCGCTATCGTGCTGGCCTTTGTCGGTAAACTGGGCGGCCTTCTGGGTACGATTCCGACCCCTGTCATGGGTGGCATTATGCTGCTTCTGTTCGGTGCGATTACCGTTATCGGGTTGTCGACTCTGGTTCGGGCCCAGATCGACCTGATGGAACCCCGCAATATGATCATTGTCGCCATCATTCTGGTTGCCGGACTCGGTAAGATGGTCATCGACGTCGGCATTACCGACCTCCAGGGAATCGGCCTCGGGGCCATTGCAGGCGTGGTTCTGAACCTGGTTCTTCCGGGCAAGCAAAAAGCCTGACACATCTCATCCGTAAGAGAACAAAAGGCCCGCCACTATGGCGGGCGAGACTGTTGACAAACAGTCAGCGCGAGCCCAAGGATGGGCGAGCCACACTCAGGGGCATTGTCAGCCCCTGAGTGTGTGAGTAAAGCAAAACCACGCTTTT
>JANQIN010000044.1 GCA_028282145.1 Thermodesulfobacteriota bacterium
CATCGGTGGACAACAGTTCTTTGATCGCAAAGAGGTCAAGGATGTCCTGGCATACCTGCGGTTGCTGGTCAATCCCCAGGACGAAGTGGCACTTTTGCGGGTGCTCAACTACCCTCGGCGGGGGATCGGGGATAACACCGCCGAACGGTTGATCGCTCTGTCGGTGGAGCGGCAGCAACCTCTGTGGCCTATCCTGAAGAACGCCAGCGCCGGAGACGGGATCAACGATCGCAGCCTGGAGGCCATTCGGGGGTTTGTCGCGCTCATTGAAACCTACCGGTCCCGTTTTCAGGCTCCGGACGAGATGGTCAACAGCCTGCGCCAGCTGGTAGCGGACATCAAGCTGACCCAGGAGATCTACCGGGGAGTCAATGACCCGGCCCGGGGACGGCGGCGGGTGGAAAACGTGGAAGAAGTGATCAATGCGCTTGCCGGCTACGTTCAACGGGACAATGCACCGACCCTGCCCGGATTTCTGGAGAAGGTGTCCCTGCTGGAAGAAGATCCCAAGGACGGGGACGACAAAGAAAAGAAGCTCGCCGAGGATGCCGTCACCCTGATGAGCCTTCATTCAAGCAAAGGGTTGGAGTTCCCGGTGGTTTTCCTGGTGGGGATGGAGGAGGACCTCCTCCCCCATGGCAAAACCGGAACCGATATCGACGAGGAACGGCGACTCTGCTATGTGGGGCTGACCCGGGCCCAGCAGCGGTTGGTCATGACCACCTCCGCCCGCCGGAAAAAGTTCGGTCAGATGGAACCCCGGCTCCCGAGCCGGTTCCTCAAGGAGATCCCGGATGAACTGCTGGATATCCGTGGACATGGAGAAACATCGGTGGCTACCGAAGAGGAAAAGGAAGAGATGGCCTCGTCCTTTTTTGCTAACCTTGATTCCATCTTCGGTGATGAGGAGGATGGGTGACCCGTCTTGTTCTGTTCCCGGGCCTTGGGGCCGATGAACGGATGTTCCAGGCCGTGGGAGCAACCGGATTTTCTGTCGAGCTGGCGACTCTGCCGGATCCGGAGGCCGGTATGACCCTGGCCGAGCTATGCGGCCGGGATTATTCACACCTTGTCGATTCACCCCGAAGATTGGGTCGGCGGGTGTTCCTTTGGCAGTATGGTGGCGACCGAGATCGCACGTCAGACACCGGTAGCGGCGGTGGTTCTGCTGGCAGGCGCAACCGATTCCTCGGCGGTTCCGGTTGGGGCCAGACTCTTGGGAGGACTGCTGCAATGGCTCCCTGTCCGATGGATTCGCTCCGTGTCCGCTACGAACCTGTTTATGAACGCGTCCTTTAATCATCCGGGGCCGGAAATTCTGCAGGTGTTGAAGCAAATGCTGCTTGACACCAGCGATTCGCTTCTGAAAGAAGGATTGCGCCTGGCCAGGACCTCTTGTAACCCACGTTTGCCTTCCTGCCCGATCCATGCCATCCATGGTGGACGGGACCGTGTCCTGAAAATCCCGACAATACCCGGTGTTCGGGTTATCCCAGATGCCGGCCATGCTCTTGTCGGTTCTCATGGAGAGGAGGTCACGGCTTTTTTGGTGGAGCTCAACCAACAGTATGTCGATGCATAAGGAGAAGCGAGTGAAACTGGTCTCATTTAACGTCAATGGACTCCGGTCCCGGCTTCATGCTCTGGAGGCACTGGTCGAAAACCATGCACCGGATATTATCGGTCTGCAGGAGACCAAGGTGCAGGACCAGGATTTTCCGGTGGAGGCAGTGAATGCCCTGGGATACCAGGTCGCCTATTTCGGCCAGAAGACTCATTACGGCGTGGCGCTTCTCTCCAAAGAGACGCCGGTCCGGGTCGAAAAAGGGTTTCCCGGGGACGATGAAGACGCACAGAAACGCGTCATCATGGGGAGTTTTACCGCACCCGATGGCAGTGAGATCAAAATTATCAACGGCTATTTCCCGCAGGGTGAAAGCCGTGACCACCCGACCAAGTTTCCGGCCAAGGAGAAATATTACGCCGATCTGCTGGCGTACCTCCGACAGCATTGCGATCCTGCGGGTCAGGTGGTGGTCATGGGGGATATGAATGTCGCCCCGCTGGATACCGATATCGGTATCGGTGAGCAGAATGCCAAACGCTGGTTGCGTACCGGCAAGACCTCCTTCCTGCCCGAAGAGCGGGAGTGGTGGCAGGCGTTGGCCACCTGGGGCCTTGACGATAGCTTTCGGCTCAGGTACCCGGACGTTGAGGATCGCTTCAGCTGGTTTGATTACCGAAGCCGGGGGTTCGAAGCCGATCCCAAGCGCGGATTACGCATCGACCAGATTCTGGTAACCTCCTCGTTGGCACAGCGTTGCACTGATGCCGGGATCGATTACGACATCCGGGGCGGGGAGAAGCCTTCCGACCATTGTCCGATTTGGGCAGGGTTCCGCTGATTCGCGCGGTTTTTTCAGAAAGAGCAGAGTGCTTCTTTGGTAAGAGCACCACTTTCCAAGTGAAGTGGTGCTCTTTTTTTCGGAGCTTTTTAAGTGGACCTGTGAAAAAACAACAATCTAGGGGCATGAAACTATTGGAAAAGCGCAGCTTTTCAGCTATGATTAAAAACGGTTAAGCTTGTTCGGCCCAATTTGTCCGGTTGCTGCCGCGGCGCGACCTTGCACAGGGAGATGCCTGATGCTGAAACTGTTGCCGAAAGAGCCTCTGTTTTTTGCCCGCCTTCTGTTGTCGGTCCTCGGTGTTATTGGGGTGATGGCGGCGGTTGTTCCGGTTGATCTCTATGCCGATGCCGGTAAAAAGAAGGTTCTGGTCCTTCACTCCTATCATCGGGGATACCTGTGGACCGACGATGTGACTCGCGGTATCGACCGCATCCTTTCCACTGCCGATTTTCCGGTGACCGTCCAGTTCGAATTCATGGACACCAAAAAGATCTTTGACGACGTCTATCAGCAACAGATCATCGATCTTTACCGCTATAAATTCCGTAACCAGAAGTTTGATGTCATCATTTCTTCAGACGATAACGCCTTCAATTTTCTACGGGACCACCGGGACACGATCTTTCCCGGAACGCCGGTTGTCTATTGCGGGACCAATTACATCACTGACAAGAGGGCAGCCGAACTGCCCGACTCCACCGGGGTCAACGAGGCCGCCAGTATGGCGGGGAATGTGGACCTGATCCTGGATGTGCATCCGACCGTGACCCATCTGGCGGTGGTCGCCGACGCGACCACTACCGGTCGTCGGGTCAGCAATCGGATCGCCGAGATCATGCCACGGTTCAGGGAGCGGGTGAAGCTCATTCTGCTTCAGGATTATTCCATGGCCGAACTGGAAGAACGGCTGCGGGAGCTCCCTGCCAATACGGTGGTGCTTTACACGGTCTATTTTCGGGACCGAACGGGAAAGTTTTTCAGTTTCGACGAGTCGATCAAGCGGGTCACTTCCGCCAGTACGGTACCGGTCTATGTCACCTGGGATTTCAGCCTGGGCTATGGGTCTGTGGGGGGGTTGCTGACCAGCGGGCGGAGTCAGGGCGAAACCGCGGCCCGTTTGGCCTTGCGGATTTTGGAAGGAGAAACAGCCTCCAGCATCCCCCGGGTGGATAAAAGCCCCAACGTCTACATGTTTGATTACAATGTTCTGCAGCGATACGGGATCAACCGGCAGTTGTTACCGCCCAATGCCTTGGTCCGTAACATGCCCGATGAACTCTATACCCGATACAAAACGTTGATTTGGCGAAGTGCCGGTGTCGCTGCGGTACTGATTGTGATCATCATGATTCTTATGACCAATATCCTTCGCAGACGGCGAGCCGAAGCGGCTCTGCAGCAGACGAACGAGGCGCTGGAAGAGCGGGTCCGTCTGCGCACCAAGGATATGATGCTCACCAACAATCGCCTCAACGAAGAAATTCTCGAGCACAAGAGATCACTGGATGAAATTCGCAAACTCTCCAGGGCCATCGAACACTCTCCGAGTGCCGTCATTATCCTTGATGGAGATCTCCGGGTGGAATACGTCAATCCCCGTTTTACAGAGAGGACTGGATACACCTTTGCGGAGGTTGAAAAGGAAGGCCTCTCTATTCTCAGAGGGGAACCCGGTGACACCGATTACGCGGAGAAGGCGGCGGCTCTGAAAGCAGGCCGAGAGTGGAAAGGTGAGTTTTACAACCGCCGTAAGGACGGCACTCTGTATTTCGAGGTTGCGGCCATGGCGCCGGTTTTCGACGAAGAAGGCAAGTTGGCTCACTATGTGTCGGTCAATGAGGATGTCACCGAAAAGAAAAAAGCCGAAGAGACACTCGTCATGGCTCTCTCCGAAGCGGTTGATCTGTCCAATAAATTGGAATTAACGAATGCGGAGGTCCAGAAGAAGAGTGCGGAAATTGAAGAGGCCTACGAACAGCTTAAGGCCACTCAGTCCCAGATGCTGCAACAGGAGAAGATGGCTTCCATCGGTCAACTGGCTGCCGGAGTTGCGCATGAGATCAACAACCCCATGGGGTTTATCTCCGGGAATTTGCGGGCTTTAGGGAAGTATGTCACCAAGCTGGGCGAGTTCGTATCTCAGATCCAGGACAAACTGGCGGACTCACCGGAGGTGCCGGAATCGGTCCGAACCGAAATCGCTGCCGACGCCAAGAAGGCCAAGATCGACTATATTCTGGACGATACCGGGGACCTGGTGGAAGAGTCCCTTGAGGGGGCGGATCGTGTCAAGGAGATCGTTCAGGGCCTGAAAACCTTTTCCCGGGTCGACCAGGCCGAACGAAAACCGGTTGATCTGCACGAGTGCCTTGAAAGCACAATCAACATCGTCTGGAACGAGATCAAATACAAGGCCACTTTGGAAAAAGATTTTGGGGACCTGCCATTGGTCGACTGCTACCCCCAGCAGTTGAATCAGGTGTTTATGAATGTCCTGGTCAATGGGGCGCAGGCGATAGAAAGCCAGGGAACGATTTCTGTTCGCACCCGGGCGGAAGGTGAGAAGGTGTCTGTCTCGATCAGTGATACCGGTTGTGGCATCCCGGAGGACAAGATCGGCCGCATCTTTGAGCCGTTTTTTACAACCAAGGAGGTGGGAAAAGGAACCGGCCTGGGGATGAGTATCGCCTACGATATTGTTCAAAGGCATGGCGGCGATATTCGGATCGACAGCACTTTGGGGGAAGGTACAACCTTTACCATTGAGCTTCCGGTTACTTTTGCGGGGGCTGAAAAAGAAGAGGACGGCTGACTTGGTCGCTGTTGCGTTGTTTCGGAGTGAAGAATCCGGGGCTTGGCAGGCTCTGTGGTTGCGATATGCTTCAAGTACATGGCGAGGAATCCTGTTATTCAAAGATCCGTTGGTTTTGTGAGTGTTTTCGCCTTTGTTATGCAGGTGGTTTGTCAGGAAAGCTCGAGTAAGGAAGGGGAATGAAGACTGAATTAAATTTGTGTCCGCATTGGGAGGGAAACAGACCCTGCACCAATTTTCAGGCGCTCTTTCGGAACAGTGCCGTGAGTATGCTTCTGCTTGACCCCCAGGATGGGACGATTCGGGAGGCTAACGAGACGGCAATCCAGTTTTACGGGTATCCCCGGGAAGAGCTGAAAGGTATGAAGATCGGTCAGATCAATAGACTGTCCGAAGCGGAAATAAAACAGCAATTGAAAGCGGCGAAGGAAGGCAAAATTCAGGATCTGGCCTTTCGGCACCGCCTGGCCAACGGTGAGATCCGTGAAGTAGAGGTGAATACCGGACCGATTGACGTCCTGGAAGAACGGCTGGTCTTTTCGATTGTTCGGGATATCACCCGGCGCAATCGTGCCGAACGGGCTTTGAAAGCGCGCAGCAAGGTCCATATGGCGATTATGCTGGCCGATGGAGAACAGGGTATCCTGGCCGAAACCTGCCAGATCCTGGTCAACGAAGCCGGCTACCAGATGGCCTGGATCGGGTACGCACTTAATGATCCGGAAAAGCGGATTGAGCCTCAAGTTTCGGCAGGGCGTGCCCAAACGGCCATGGAGAATGCATTCTACAGTTGGGGGCTCGAAAGCCCTCTCGGGCACGGGCCCTGCGGTCGTGCAGTACGGTCGGGGCAACCGGAGCTGTCGGCAGATATTTCCACCGATCCCGATTACGGCCCCTGGCGGGAGAGCCTCCAGGCGATCCAGGTGGAGTCGGTTCTGGCGTTACCTTTGAAAACCGATGTCCGAACCTTCGGCGTGTTGGTCATCGGGGCGATGAGCCGACAGGCGTTTACCGAGGACGAGATCGATCTTTTGCAGGGTCTGGCCGACGGTGTGGCTCACGGGGTCGAAGCTCTTCGGGGCCGGGACAAACAGAAGCGACTGGAACAACGGCTTACCTGGGAACGAAATGATCTGATGCGGGCCCAGAAGGAATTGCAAGAATCCAATGCGCGCCTGGTGCAGGCACAAAACCAGATGGTTGTGCAGGAAAAACTGGCTTCTGTGGGGCAGTTGGCCGCCGGGGTGGCCCATGAGATCAATAACCCGACAGGCTTTATTACCAGTAACCTGGGAAGTCTGAGAAAATACCTGAGGCGTATCCGGGATTTTCTCCAAGAAGAACAGGCGATTGTTCAGAAATTTGTGCCCTCGGACGATCGTGAGGAACTGGACAGGTTGCGCAAACAGCTCAAGATCGATTTTCTTCTCGAAGACATTGAGGAGCTTATCGATGAGTCGGCCGACGGTGCTGATCGAATCCGAGCCATTGTACAGAACCTGAAGACCTTTGCCCGGACAGATTCCGAGGAACTGGATGAGGCCAACCTGAATGAATGTATGGAGAGTACCATTACCATTGCCTGGAACGAGGTTAAATACAAAGCCGATTTGGTCAAGGAGTATGGGGAACTGCCGCCTTTGCGGTGTAATGC
>JANQIN010000050.1 GCA_028282145.1 Thermodesulfobacteriota bacterium
GAAGATGCTGTTCGGCTACGAGGCCCATGCTCCCGGCATGCTTCTCGGCTCGCTGATTGCCGCCATTGCCACCGTGGCCCTGATCAGCTTTGTGTCACGAATCTCGCGGGTCAAGGAAGACACCGCCATCGGCATCATGTATACCGGCATCTTTGCCCTGGGCGTGGTCGCGGTCTCCATCTTCCGGCATTACATCCATATCGACCTGATGCACTTCATCATGGGCGATATCCTCGGTGTCGCCGACCAGGATCTGTGGGTCAGCGCCTTTGTTGCCGCCTTTGTCCTCAGCGTGTTGATCCTGTTTTTCCGCCATTTTCAGATGGTCACCTTCGACCCGGTGATGGCCGCCTCCATCGGCCTGCCGGTGTTGCTGCTCGACTATGTGCTCACCACCTGCGTTTCGCTGGTGGTGGTCAGCGCGGTCAGCATGGTCGGTGTTATTCTGGTGGTCGGTCTGTTGATCACCCCGGCCGCCACGGCTTATCTGCTCTGCGACCGACTCGACAAAATGATGGCCCTGGCCGCCGTCTTCGGTGTCAGTAGCGTCATGGGCGGCCTCTATCTCTGTGTCTGGCTCGATTCGGCCGGTGGCGGTGCCATCATGCTCTTCTGCACGTTGCAGTTCCTGGTGGTGCTGCTGGTGGCCCCCCGTTACGGCCTGCTGGCCCGCTGGCTGCGCCTGCGACGGATGATCCCCCAGCAGACGGTGGAGGACATATTGACCACGGTGCTGCGGTATGGCTGTGCCACACCTGTTTCGACCATTCGCCAATATGCTCACGAGACCAAGGGCCTTTCCCGTGCGCTGGGCCAGATGGTGCAAGAAGGGCTGCTGAAAGAGGCCTCAGACGGATTCTGCCTGACGGAGACCGGGGGCAAGGAAGCACAAAAGGTATTGCGGGCCCACCGGCTGTGGGAGGCGTATCTGGAATCGATCGGCACCCCCGAAGATGCGGTGCATGCAACAGCCCACCACCTGGAACATATGCGCGAAGGCGGTACGGTAGAGTATCTGGATGAGAAACTGGGGCAGCCTCAAACCGATCCCCACGGCAAGGCAATCCCGCCCAATCCCAACAACGAGTAACGTCCCACTCACAGAGGTATGACAGACCGGGCATTATTCCTTATCGGGCCATTTCTCCTTCACGTGTAATATTTTTTCTCGACAGCCAAGAAATGCCGTAACCAACTCGGGATCGAAATGCGTTCCCGCATCCTCACGTAACGTGGCAAAGGCCTTCTCGACCGGCCAAGCTTTTTTATAGGGGCGCACCGTCACCAAGGCATCAAAAACATCCGCAATGGCGACAATACGACCGGAGAGAGGTATGTCCGATTGACTTAATCCTTTCGGATATCCCTGGCCATTCCATTTTTCATGGTGGGTCAAGGCGATTTCACGCGCCATTGTGAGAAGTTCGGAACGATGCTCCCCGATAATATCCGCTCCGATCTGAGGGTGGGTTTTCATAATTTTCCATTCGGCATCGTCCAACGGGCCTTGCTTGAGCATGATATGATCCGGGATGCCGATTTTGCCGAGATCGTGCATAGGGGCAGCCTGTTGCAGTAGTTGACACCACCCGACAGGTTGACCGATCTTTTCCGCCAAGAGATACGAATAACTCGACATGCGAAGAACATGGCGGCCCGTTTCATTGTCTTTAAATTCAGCCGCCCGGCCCAGACGTTCGATGATCAGCTGACGGGTTTTAATCAACTCTTCGACATGCACCAGAGACAGATGCGTCTGCAGACGCCGGCGTACCACGGCCGCTTTCACCGGTTTCGTAATATAATCGACGCCACCCGCATCAAAACCTTCCGTCTCATCTTCAATATCATTCATGGCCGACACAAAAATCACCGGGATATGGGCCAGCTCAGGGTCCTTTTTAAGGTCTTTACAGGCCTGATATCCGTTAAGCACCGGCATCATGACATCCATTAAGATCAGGTCAGGTTTATGCTTCGCTGCGACCTCCAACGCCTTCTGCCCATCGGTGGCGAAGATAAGATGGTAATCCTGACTCAAAATCTGGCGCATCAACTGAAGGTTTTGCGGCTCATCATCCACAACCAATATCTTCTCGTTATACATTTTGCCCCTCCTCCAACAGCTCCATCAGGCTGGCCACGGTTTTCTGAGCCCTTTCGAAGTCGAACTGCTCAATCGCTGTCACAATAGGTCCAAGCCGATCCTGACCTAGATAGCCTTTCAATTGCTCAATCAGGGCTTCTGACGCTTCAGGTGTGTCCTGTTCAAGCGCTTCGATGAGCTCTTCAAGCAGTCCGGCCACATGTCTCACGTCCATGTCTTGCCGGGTCGCTGCGGTGGTTTCGTTCTCATCAGGAAGAGACCGGATCCCTTGCACAACCACCGCCATGGCATCGTTTAACAGCGAAAGAAGCTCTTCAACCTGATCGGTTCGAGCAGATTTCAGCAGATCATCCAACTGCACAGCAAGATCGTAGACCTCACTCATGGCCAGGTTCCCGGCCAGCCCCTTCAAAGCATGCGCTTTGTGATACGCCTCCTCAAAAGCTTCTTCTTTGACCAGGTTAGAGATGTCGACGACAGAATCCGCATGGGATGCAGCGAAGACCTTTAGCGCCTTACGGTAGGTATGGAAGTCTTGCCATCGTTCCAGACCGTTGTCGAGGTCGGGTCCCGGCAGGTGTGGCGGCAGATCCTGGGTGAGCTTCCCCTCTTTTTCGTCATCACCCACCGGCCGGCCCACCCCTTGTGGAACCGCCTCCTCAATTTTTGCGAATAACGTATAAAAATCAACCGGCTTACCGATGACCTGGTCCATACCTGCCGCCAGGCACCGTTCTTTTTCCTCACGCATTACGCTGGCAGTCAGTGCGAAAATCGGGATACGGGATTCGGCTTCCGCCTCAAGCTCACGAATCCGGCTTGTTGCCGTTAAGCCATCCATGTTAGGCATTTGCACATCCATAAGGATGAGATCGAATACCTCCTCCTGCCATGCCTCAACGGCTTGTTCGCCATCCCAAACGTGCACTGTCCGGTGCCCGGCATTTTTGAGCCTCGCTGCCGCCAGAACCGCATTCTCTTCGATATCTTCCGCCAAAAGGATGCGGAAGCTTCGTTTCACTGCCGATTCGGCCCGCTGTTCTTCCATATGATGATCTTTGCACAGGATGCTGCACGAAGCGGCACATTCGGGCTCGGTTAACGCAACCGTAAAATAAAATGTCGTTCCCTGACCGGATTGACTTTCGAGCCAGATCTCACCGCCCATCGCTTCGATAATCTGTCGGGAGATCGTCGTTCCCAACCCTGTCCCTCCAAAGCGGCGTGTCATGCTGCTGTCTTCTTGCGTAAACGGCTCCAGGATCGTTTCGATTTTGTCGTGTGCGATGCCGATACCGGTATCGGCGACTGAGAACAACAGGCGATTTTTCTCAACCTGTGGCTGGACGGAAATCTGAATACTGCCTTCCGGAGTGAACTTTACGGCATTGCCTACCAGATTCACTAACACCTGGCGAAGACGTGTGTAATCGCCCAAATAACATTGACTCAGCTGCTTATCCGGCTTTACGGTGAGAGCCAAACCGCGATCACGCACCTCGGATGCAAACGAACTGACAACGTCATCCAAAAGAGTAAAGATGTTGAAGCGGGCCTCTTCCAAATCCAATTTACCGGCTTCCATCTTACTGATATCGAGAATATCGTTGATCAGCCGCAATAACGACCGTGCTGACCGTGACGCAATTTTCATATTACGCCGGACGTGCGATGAGAGCGTCGGTTCCTCCAGCGTCAGATCGACATAACCGATGACCGAGTTCATCGGCGTTCGTATTTCATGGCTCATATTGGCCAAAAAACGGCTCTTGGCCAGACTGGCTGCTTCGGCAGCGGACTTGGCTTGCTTGAGTGAGTTTTCGATCTGTTTTCTTTTGGAGATATCGTGGACAATCCCGGTAAACATCAGGGTACCGTTACCGCAAAATTCACTGAGAGAGACCTCTAAAGCAACATCCGAACCGTCTTGCCGTCGTCCCAGGACCTCCGTAATATGGCCAACCGACTCACCCTCATTATTTTGCGGCTGCAGGGAAAGGGCTTCGTACAGACACGAGGTCGATTCCGGTATGAGGCGATCAAGATGGGCGCCGATCACATCCTGAGCATCGTAACCGAAGATGGTTTCGGCCGCCGGGTTAAAGCTAAGGATATGACCTTCTTTGTCTGTCGTAATAATGCCGTCTGCGGCTGTCTTTATCATGGCGTCAAGACGGGATTCGCTCAGACGTATCTGTTCTTCGGCCATTTTACGTTCTTGAACTTCATCCTCCAGGATACGATTGGCTTCCGTCAGTTCCGCCGTACGTTGGGCAATCGATTGCTCCAGGTTTTCCCTGTATCTGGCCAGCTCTTCCTGGGCCTCATGTGTTGCTGTAATATCCTCCCCGAACGAAAGGTAGGAGTGTAAATCACCGGCCTCGGAAAATACGGCCCGATAGGTCCAACGATGCCACTGAAAACGGCCTCCCTCCGCTCTCTCCAGATGTTCATGGGTAGCAACAGGTTGCTGCGGCGACAATCCATGCAGTAGGGTCCATAGTGCGTCTCGATCCGTCTCTTGCACAAACGTGTTGAGCGGTTCTTCCGTCAGGTCTTCCAGTGATTTCCCCATATACTGACAATACGCTTTGTTGGCAAAAGCGATGTTACCGTCCGGCAGAACACTGCGAATAAACACCGGATTATCCTCGACCACGGACCGATACCGTTTTTCACTCTCTGTCAGTGCCTTCTCGGCCTGTTTCTTATCGGTTATATCGATGATTTCCACGGCCACGCGATCGACGTGTGAATGGGTGCGCCGTATCGGCATAAACAGGATCGCCCACTGTCTTTTACCAAGATCGGGAAGTGTTACCTGGATCTCAATCGTTTGGATCTCTCCTCCAAATGCCGCTTCCAGACAGTTCTCAACGTCTCCATTGTAAACTTCTTCTCCGATGGCCTCATTCAGACGGCAACCGATCACCTGTTCCGCTGATTCCAAATTCCGCGCTCTGAGGTATTGTTGATTCGCCAGCCGGTATCGAAGATCTCTGTCAAAAACCGCATATTGCTGCGAACTCCCTTCAATAAGATTTCGATATTCAAGCAAACTGTCTTCCGCTCGCTTGCGTCGGTCAATATCCTGAATGGTGCCGGTGATGCTTTCTGCTCTCTCCTGAGAACTGTCGTCTACCTGAACCTTGACCTCCATCCATCGAACTGTTCCATCGGGACGGATAATCCGACAGATGAATTCGTCGTTATCCCCCGCCTTCTCCACCTGTTGAAGTCGATCTGCAACAAACGATCGATCCTCCGAATAAACGACCTGTATAAACCGCTCATAAGAAGGGACTTCGGGTGACAACTCCAAACCAAACAGGTTGAAGACCTCTTCGGACCACTCCATCGTTCCCGATGCAAGGTTCCAACTCCAGTTGCCCAGGTGGGCCACCGCCTGGGCTTTCAATAACGACTCTTCACTGTTCTTCAACTTCTTTTCTGCAATGAATCGCTGTTTTTCTTCTTCTTCCTTACGCACAAGAAGATCTTGCAACGCCTGATTCAGTGTTTTGCTTTCTTTGTTGTTTTTCCACATCAGGAGCAAAAGGGCGACTGCCGCTATCACAGTGAGTGCTAAGACGGAAGACGAAAAGAGTCGGAGCGAAGAGACCACCTGATAAACCTCAGACTGATCGATTTCGGTGGCGATCCCCAACTTGAGTTTTTCATCCCAGGTCCAGGCCCCCACGACGGTGACACCGCGATAATCCCGGTAACCGTCCACATTGATCCCTTTCCGTCCGGCCAGGGCTTCCTGCGCCATGAAGGTGAACGGCTGTTCTTTGCGGGGGAGAGCAGGCTCAAACCCTTGTGTCAGATCACCGCCCGGGTCCCGGACCGACACATGGCCGACCGAAGACTGTTCGGTCAAAAGAAGACCGGCCTGCCGAAGGTGGTTTTCAAAGCGGCTGGATGTCGCCATAACTCCTTCCGCATCGAACGCATAGGTTTCGCCTGTCTGCTCAAATCCGGCCAGGCTGGTTATTTGGGTCAGGCTTTCATACAGGTCTATCGCCACAATAAAAACGGCACTGACGGTATTGTCCGCGTTCTGGATCGGATGGAGTGTCAACAGATAACGCGAAGTCACTTTTCCATCGCCTGAATTGGCTGGGAGGTGAATCTTGACGGGGCTGGCAAATAACGACTCGCCGTTAAGGACACGCTCTAAATATGCCGTGCCCTCTTTTGTGTTGAGGGCTTCTGAAATGGGAAAGTTTGCAGCGATCATTGAAGCGTTGCGGTCCAACAGAGCGTACCCGGCGTACCCATGCTTTGTCAGCAGGGGGTTCAGATAGGCGGAAATTTTCTCTGCAACAAAACGTCTGTTTTTATCTTTTTGTGCCGATTGGTGAGCGACAACCAAGTGTGCGAGAGCCGAGCTGCGAGAAATCGACCGGGTATCGGCGAGCCTCTCATCCAGCCAGATATCCATCGCTTTTGTCGTGCTGGTTAAAATGGCCTGGAGAGATTG
>JANQIN010000082.1 GCA_028282145.1 Thermodesulfobacteriota bacterium
CCAGCTGCACCCCTTTGTCGACGGGGGAAGGCAGGCAGGCGAGGATATAATCCATCAACTGCCGTACACCGACGTTCGCCGTGGCGCTGCCGCAGAAGACCGGGGTAAAGACACCGGTCAGGGTCCCTTCTCGCAAACCGAGGAGGATATCCTCTTCACTGAGATCCTCAGTTTCGAGGTATTTCTCCATCAGGTTGTCGTCGGCATCGGCCACCGCCTCCATCAGGATGGTACGAAGGCGCTCTGCCTCTTCCTGATACTCGGAGGGGATTTCCCCTTCGTCGTAGGTCCCCTTCTCATCGAACGTGTAGGTCCGGGCCTTCATCTTGACCAGATCGACGATCCCCTTGAAATCTTCTTCGGCCCCCATGGGAAAAGTGACCAGGACGGCTCTGGCGTCCAGAGCCTTTTCCATATCATCAACCGCTTTCAGAAAGTCGGCCCGCTCCCGGTCCATCTTGTTGACAAAGGCGATCCGGGGAATCTCATATTCATCGGCCCACTCCCAGATCTTCTGAGTCTGGGCCTTGACGCCGGAAATTGCAGAAACGATGACCACCGCGCCGCCAAGAACGCGCATGCAATTGCGGGTGTCGTGCAAAAAGTTACCGAATCCGGGGGTGTCGCAAAGATGCAGACTTGCATCCTGCCACTCACAATGATGCAGGCTGGAACTGATGGTAATACCCCGCTTGATCTCCTCCGGCTCAAAGTCCATGTTGGAGCTACCGTCGGACACCTTGCCCAGGCGTTCGGTCATGCCGGTGTTATACAGCATGGCCTCGACCAGCGAGGTTTTCCCCGCACCGCCATGTGCAACAATTCCCAGGTTACGAACATTGGTGGTTTCGTACTTTCCCATGGTTATTCCTTCCTTTCTTGGCAAAGGAGAACAACATCTCGGTCGACACCGCACCCTTGCGGCATCGGCCCGATGCACGCGATCACCTGCTGACATTGATTGATGTGTTGGTCAGTTTCGGCTGTGAATGATACGCAATCCCTCCAGGGTGAGATCGTTTTCTACGGATTCGATTAATGAGGTCGCATCGGCGATGGGACCTGCCAGGCCACCGGTCGCGACAACCCGGACCGGAAAATCCATCTCCTGGCGGATGCGCTGTACCAGCCCTTCCACCAGCCCGACATACCCCCAGAAGATGCCCGCCTGCATACTGTTGACCGTATTGCGGGCCACCACCTGCGGGGGTTTGGAAAACTCCACTCGGGGCAGCTTGCTGGCCCGACTGAAAAGCGCTTCAGCAGAGATACCAACTCCGGGGGCGATGGCACCTCCCTGGTACTGCCCCTGCGGTGTAATGACATCGAAGGTCGTCGCAGTTCCGAAATCGACGACGATCAGCCCCTCTTTGTACTTTTCATAGGCCGCTACCGCATTGACGATCCGGTCGGCCCCCACCTCCTTCGGGTTGTCGTACAGGATCGGCATTCCGGTTTTGATTCCCGGCCCCACCACACGAGGCTCTTTCCCGAAGTAACTGAGACAAAGCTCCTGAATGGTCGGCAGCATCGGTGGCACCACACAGGAAACGATGATCGCATCGACCGCCTCCAGGGCGACCCCTTCATGCCGGAACAGTGCACCGATCAGGATGCCGTACTCATCGACCGTACGGGACTTGCTGGTCCCGATGCGCCAGTGCTGCTCTAACTGTTCACCCTGATAAAGCCCAAGGACGGTGTTGCTGTTTCCAATATCGATGACAAGTAACATAGTACCCTAACTCTGAGGCCTTACATCGCCCGACAAAACGCGTTGTCGACCGCTCTCATTTTCCACCAGAAGCGCGCCATCCTCGTCAATACCCAACAGCACTCCCCGAGCCTCGGTTCCCCCGGTCACAGTCACCGGTTGTCCGATCAGGGCACAGCGCTTTTCCCATTCGCGCAACACCGGCTTGGCACCCTGATTCAGATATTGCGTGTAAAGCCGATCCAACGCCTCCAGCAGGGAGCGGGCATACGTCGTCCGGTTCACAACCGCTCCAGTCTCCAGTTTGACCGAGGTTGCCGGATAGCGCAAATCGGGAGGGAATTGCTCCAGCTCCATATTCAGATTCACACCAATGCCGAGAACGAGATAATGGACCTGATCGACCTCGGCCTGCATCTCGTTCAACAGCCCGGCCACCTTCTTCCCGCCCAGGAGGAGATCATTGGGCCATTTGACCTCGGGTTGAACGCCACAGACATCTTCCAGCGCCTGAGCCGCAGCGACGGCGGAGACAAAGGTCAGTTGGGCGACTTCCATGGGGGACAACGCAGGCCGAAGCAACACGGACAGGTACAGGTTAACGCCCTCTGGAGATGCCCAGGAGCGGCCGAGACGCCCCCGTCCTCCCGTTTGGTGGTCGGCAAAAACGACCAGTCCCTCTTCGGCGCCTTTTTCGGCCAGATCCTGTAGATAGCTGTTGGTGGAGCCGGTTTCCTTAAGGCTCAGCACCTCTCTGCCGATCCGTTGGGTGTGAAGCCCCTGTCGGATCTCTTCGGCCAGCAGCCGGTCGGGTGTTTCCAGAAGGCGATACCCCTGGGAAGCAACGCCCTCAATACGATACCCCAGGTCTCTCAGCGAACGAATCTGTTTCCAGACAGCGGTCCGCGAAACCCCTAACTCTCGACAGATATCCTCACCAGACAGGTAGCCGTCCCGGTGTTTCCGAAACAGGCGCAGGATTCCGTCCCGGGTGGAAACTTCAGCCATCTCAGGTCCCTTCAAAGAGCAAGGAGATATCGGCTGCGGTCACACTGTGGGTCAGTGCCCCGACAGAGATCAGGTCCACACCGGTTTCGGCAATGTCCTTCACACGGTCAAGGGTGACACCGCCGGAAGCCTCCGTCAGCGCCCGATTATCGACCAGAGCGACCGCTTCCCGCATCTCACGGCAGGACATATTGTCCAGCATGATCACGTCAGCACCGGCCGAGAGGGCGGTTTCCACCTCGTTCAGATCCCGAGCCTCGACTTCCACCCGGATCATGTGAGGGGCGCGTCGGCGGGCCCGTTCCACCGCAATCGTCATTCCACCGGCCGCGGCGATATGGTTTTCCTTGATCAGGACACCGTCGAAAAGACCGACGCGGTGGTTCTTGCCTCCACCGAGACGGACCGCGAGTTTGTCCAGAGCGCGCAGCCCCGGAACCGTCTTTCGCGTGTCCACAATGCGGGCCCGAGTTCCTTCGGTTTCGGCCACAAAAGCGGCCGTCTGGGTGGCAATTCCGCTCATGCGCTGCAGGAGGTTCAACGCCACCCGCTCGCCCTGAAGCAGTATCGCGGCCGGCCCTTTGATCCAGGCAAGGACCTCTCCCCGGCGAACGTTCTGACCGTCTTCGATCAAGCGTTCAAAGGCCACATGGCTGTCCAGACATGAAAAAACCCGCGCCGCCACATCGATACCGGCCAAGACAAAGTCCTCTTTGGCCACGAGTTCGGCACGGGCTTGGGCACCGGGTTCGACCGTTGCTTCAGTGGTCAGGTCTCCAAGACCGATATCTTCTTCCAGGGCGGTTCGAATAATCCGCTCAACTTCGAACATTCATCCTCCCGAATTTTCAGGCAATAAGATACGTATATACCATAGCGGAAAAAAGGCTCGCAACCGAAAAGCCCCATACATGACGGAGGTTTAAACCTTTACTTTTCACCAAGTTGGCGGTAAAAAGAAACCGTTTTACCACAGCTTAGGAGGCCCCAATGACAACACCCCGTATTCTCGCCGTACTGCTGATTCCCCTGCTGCTGTCCGGTTGCCTGGTCAGCAAAAAAAAGTACGAACAGCAGGTGGTTGAAAACCAACGACTGAGCCAGAAGGCTGGCACTCTGGAGACTCAGAGAAACGCCCTTCGCACCGACCTGAATTCGGCCGAAGCCGATAAGGCTCGCCTGAATCGCGAACTTCTCGACCTGGCAGAACGACTCGCACGTCAGCAGGAAAACTGGCGGCTCGAGGTCCAGGCCCTGCAGCAGGCTCTCGACAACAAAGACAGCCAGCTGGATGAACTGTATCGTGAATCCGACAGCCTCGCAGCCGACAAAGTGGCTCTGAGCAATCAGCTGGAAAAGGAAAAGGTGGCCCGAGCCGCCCGTATCGCAACCCTCAAGAACACCTACGATCAGCTGGTCGGCGCCCTTGAGACAGAGCTGGAACGGGAGCGGGCTGCTCGCGAGGCCAGAGCGGCAGAACTGCGAAAAGCCCGTGCCGCGATCGCCAGCTCTCTGGAATCCGAGATGGCCAGCGGCACCATTACCCTCTGGGAAAAGGAAGATCAACTCACGATCAAGCTCTCCTCGGCCCTGCTGTTCAACAGCGGTCGCGCCGACGTGAACGAGGGGGGGCAGGCCGCTCTGAAAAAGGTTGGCAAAGCTCTGGCCAGTCTCAAAGGACGACAGATCCGGGTTGAAGGCCACACCGACAGCATTCCGATCAAAGGCCCCCTGGCCCAGCGCTTCCCGTCCAACTGGGAGCTGTCGACCGCTCGTGCCTCCAGTGTCGTTCGCTTCCTCCAGAACAACAGCGGCATCGAAGGTAAACAACTGGCGGCTGTGGGGCTCGGCCCTTATCGGCCGGAGGCCTCGAATAAAACTCCCGAAGGTCGTGCTCAGAACCGCCGCATTGAGATCGTGGTGGTCACCGAAGCCCAGTAACCACCCTATCCACTTACTAAACGAAAAAGCCTCTGCGTTTGCAGAGGCTTTTTCGTCCAGGGATGGACGAATCAAAAGTGAGGCGGGCCTATGGCCTCGATTTTGTGAGTGAAGCAAAATCGCATTTCGCGAAACGGGTATGACAAAGACCATGGACGGTCTTTGTCATCAAACAGTCGCCTCTGCGTTTGCGGAGGCTTTTTCGTCCAGGGATGGACGAATCAAAAGCGAGGCGGGTCTATTGCCTCGATTTTGTGAGTGGAGCAAAATCGCATTTTGCGAAACGGGTATGGCAAAGACCATGGACGGTCTTTGTCATCAAACAGTCGCCTCTGCGTTTGCAGAGGCTTTTTCGTCCAGAGATGGACAAATCAAAAGCGAGGCGGGTCTATTGCCTCGATTTTGTGAGTGGAGCAAAATCGCATTTTGCGAAACGGGTATGACAAAGACCATGGACGGCCTTTGTCATCAAACAAATCTTTTGTCTTCAATCTCTCCGGGAAGCTTCTGTCAAGGCTGAGAATATCTGGGATTAAAGGTCTGCCGGATTTGGTCCATCCGCTCTCTATGATAGAGCGATACAAGAGGCCCTTCCCATCCGTTACGCATCAACGCCCAGGTAATCGCTACACGCATCCCCTCAGAAGCATTGTAGAGGTGGGTTGAACGGGACCGTGGCGCATGGGGGACAGGGTCCAGGAAATAGGAATCGTCCAGAATATCGGTCACCTCAGTGACGCAGACCAGCTCAAGATCTTTCGGGCACATGAGACTGGCACGAACCCGGAACAGGCGACCATCAAAGAAATCGTATTTCGGTGCGGTGATTTCGGTTCGCCCCAAAAGGGTCTGATCCACCACCCTTTTGTAGGTCGAAATTCGCTTTGTGCCAGTCTTCGCAGCCATCCGTGAGCCCTCGCAGGCACCGCGGATACAGACCATATCCGGGGCAGGAGGATCACCAAAGGCCAACCCGTTCAACAACGGCTCTTTCGCTGATACCGGGCAAACTGTCAACAATGACAACAGAACGCTCGCCAAGCAGAACAACCAGCCATGCTGCTTCGTCATACTCCCTCCGCAAACCTGAGTCCCTGAAAACGTAAAAAACCGCCAAGGGGGATACGCCCGGACGGTCCAGATTACTCACATATACAACGCGCCGCGCTCCTGCCCCCACAGGAATGACGCCAAAAAGGTCAAATAACTTACTAAATCTACTTCAATTTTTTAGAGACGGCAAGCGCAAAAGATTGACTCACTGAGAGCCCGAAATGAAAAAGGCGCTCCTTGTGGAGCGCCTTTTGTGTCTTCAATCATGCTTTTCCACGACCATCAGATTCCCAGATAGGCTTTTTTCACCTCTTCGTTGTCCAGCAGTTTGTCGGCATCGTCTTCCAGAGTGATACGACCGGTTTCCATGACGTAACCACGGTCGGCAAGCTTGAGCGCCTGCATGGCATTCTGTTCTACCAGGAAGATGGTCATCAACTGCTCTTTATTGATCTTCCTGATGATTTCAAAGATCTGTTGGATGATAATCGGTGCCAGCCCCAGCGAGGGTTCATCCAACAGCAGGACTTCGGGCCGGCTCATCAGCCCTCGTGAAATCGCCAGCATCTGTTGTTCACCACCGGAGAGGGTACCCCCAAGCTGGTTACGCCGCTGGGCCAGAATGGGAAAATAGTCCATGACCATATCGATATCCTGGCGGATGATGTCCTTGTCGTTTCGCAAGAAGGCGCCCATCTCCAGGTTTTCCAGCACGGTCATCTGGGGAAAGATCCGCCGCCCTTCCGGAACCTGGCAGATTCCCATTTTGACAATCTTCTCCGGGGCCAGGTTCTGAATCGGCTCATCCCGGAACAGAATTTCGCCGCTTCTCGGAGGGACGACACCCGACAAGGTCATCAGCGTGGTCGACTTCCCGGCCCCGTTAGCTCCGATCAGGGTGACAATCTCTCCTTTCTCAATCGTGATTGAAACCCCTTTCAACGCCTGGATATTGCCGTAGAAGGTGTTGATATCCTGCAGCTTAAGCATGGACGGCCTCCTCACCCAGGTAGGCCTCGATGACCTTCGGATTGTTTTTGATCTCCTCCGGAGGACCGTACGCCAGAAGCTTGCCGTATTCCATGACGTAAATCCGTTCGGAGATATTCATCACCAGTTTCATGTCGTGCTCGATCAACAGGATGGAGATCCCTTCTTCCCGGGCAATCCGGACGATCAGCTCATCCAGTTCCTTGGTCTCCTGCGGATTCATTCCGGCCGCCGGTTCATCAAGCAGCAGCAGGAACGGATCGGTGGCCATCGCCCGTGCAATCTCCAGACGCCGCTGGGCACCGTACGGGAGGTTTTTAGCAAACTCGTTGGCCAGATGATCCAAGCCGACCTTTTCCAAAAGAGCATAACTCTTCTCGATGGTCTCTTTTTCCTGCTTCTTCGTATTCGGACCGCGAAGAATCGCCCCGATGATATCGGTGCTGGTCCGGCAGTGACGCCCAATCATGACGTTTTCCAGAACGGTCATCGCCGGAAACAGGCGGATATTCTGAAAGGTCCGGGCCATACCCAGGGTGGTGATCCGGTTCGGCTTCATGCCGTTGATGCGAACCTCGGCTTCACCCGGGGGATGAATGACCACATCCCCGCCGGTCGGGGTATAGATCCCGGTGGTGCAGTTGAAGAAGGTGGTCTTGCCGGCACCGTTGGGGCCGATCAGAGCAACGATCTCCCCTTTGTTGATCTCCAGGGAGACGTTGTCGACCGCGCGAAGACCGCCGAAGTCCATGGTCAACCCTCGTACATCTAAAAGCTTTTCCATGGTCAGCTCTCCTCGCCTTTCGCGCCTTCGTACTTATAGGTCCGACGCTGGTTGGCAATCAGTCCCTGCGGCCGGAAGATCATCATCAGCACCATCACCGCACCGAAAACCAGCCACCGGTATTCCCCGATGTCCCGGAGATACTCGGGCATCAGCATCATCACCAGCGCCGCAATGATGACGCCGAAGATCGACCCCATACCCCCCAGAACGACGATCGACAGCACGATTGCCGACTCAAGGAAGGTAAAGGAGTTGGGGTTGATGGAGGTGTTTCGGGCGGCGAAGATCACGCCGACGGTCCCGGCCCAGAAGGCGCCAAACGCATAGGCGGAAAGCTTGGTCCGCGCCATGTCGATTCCCATCGCCACACAGGCGATCTCATCCTCGCGCAGGGCCATCCAGGCACGGCCGATCCGGCTGTCCTTCAGCCGGTTGGTGACGAAGATGGTCCCGATCACCAGCAGCACCACCAGGAAGTAGGTATAGGTGGTCGCCTGAGCCAGGTCCATCTCCATCCCGAAGAAGCCGGGGCGCTCGATCTTGTGAATCCCTAGGTTCCCCTTGAAGACATCGGTCCAGTTGGTCAGGACCTGATGGGCAATCATCCCGAAACCCAGGGTGACGATCGCCAGATAGTCGCCCCGGAGTCGCAGGATCGGCAGACCGAGAAGGACGCCGAAAAAGGTACCGATAAGGCCGCCCAGGGGCAGACAGATCCAGAAGTCGAGGCCGAAGTGGGTATTCAGCAGACCGTAGGTGTAGGCGCCGACGGCAAAGAAGGCGATGTAACCAAGATCCAGCAGGCCCGCAAGGCCGACGGTAATGTTCAGCCCGAGGCCGAGGACCACATAGATCAGGGCCAGCACCATGATGTTGACCTGATAGGAGTCGACCGAAAATGGGAAGTAGATTACCGCGATCCCCAGAACAGCAAACAGGATCGGCTTGGAGAGTGGGGACTCCTTCATCACCGCCGAGCAGGAGCGGACCTTCTTCACCAGGAAGAGCTTATAGGCGAGCTTGGCGGCCAGAACAGCCAGAGCAATCTTGCAGCTCCAGCGCCAGAACTCAAACGAAACCAGGGGGTAAAGGCCGACAAAGTAGGCGAGAGCAAAGAGGAGAACCAGCACATAGGGATCTTTCAGCGACACCATAAGGCGGTCCCCCAGGCTCAGGCCCTGCAGACTGGGATCGTCCTCATCGTCCGCCTTTTTGGTCTTTCGGTACTGATAGAGAACCTGCCACACAAGGGAGGCAAAGAACCCGGAATAGAGGACCCAGGCCAGGTTGATCCAACGCCACTCAACCAAGTCTTTCAGAGTGTTGACCTTGACCACCATCAAAGGGAAGGTCAAGAAGGCCAACCAGAGGGCCGCGATCACCGCTTTGCGAATTGTCGATGCAATCATGATCGCCCCCTATACCTTCTGCTTCACGGCTTTGCCGAGCAGACCGGCCGGCCGGAAGGTCAGGATCAGGACCAGCAGACCAAAGGCAAAGACATCCTCATAGGCGCTGGAGATATACCCGGCGGCCATACTCTCCGTCAGACCCAGAACGAGTCCCCCGAGAACGGCTCCAGGGATATTCCCGATACCGCCCAGGACGGCCGCGGTAAAGGCTTTAACCCCGGCCAGGAAACCGATCATGAAGTTGATCTGCTCCAAGCGAGAGGCGATGAGAACACCACCGATGGCCGCAAGGACCGACCCGATAACGAAGGTCATGGAGATTACCCGGTCGGAGTTGATACCGACCAGACGGGCCATGGTCATATCCTGCTGGGTCGCTCGCATGGCCTTGCCGACCTTGGTGAACTTGATCAGGTAGGTCAGCCCGAGCATGGTAATCACCGTCGTCCCCAGGATCACCACCTCAACCGAGTTGATGATGTGGGCGATCGGCTCCATAAAGGCAAAGTCGGGAATCAACGAGGGGAAACGCAGGAAGTCCGGGGTTTGCGACAGCATGACGTAGTTCTGCAGGAACAACGACATACCGATGGCGCTGATCAGCGGTGACAGACGCGGGGCGCCCCGCAGGGGACGGTAGGCGATCCGCTCCAGGGTAAACCCGTACGCGGCCGCGTAGATCATGGCCACAATCGCGGCCAACACCAGTATCGATACACCCGAAAAGCCGTAAATGGTCAGCACACCGCTGACCATAAGGGCAACAAAGGCTCCGATCATATAGATTTCACCATGGGCAAAATTGATCAACTGAATGATCCCGTACACCATGGTGTAACCGAGGGCGATCAGGGCATAAATACTTCCCTTCACCAGGCCACCGGCAAAGAGGAGAAGGAAGTATTCCCAATCAAAATCGAGGAAACTCATTGATCCAACCGATACATGTTTGTATACCGCCCTCCCCGTAGGGAGCACGGCAGTCCTTCTTGTACCCAAAAAGCAGGGGGCAGGATTTCCTGCCCCCATGCGACATCACTCAACAAGAATGCTGTGTTACTTGATTTCGACGAAGTCGCCGCTCTGAACCTGGTAGACGGCGAAGCCGACGCCGGTGGCGTCACCGGAAGCGGAGAAGCCGATGGTGCCGAGGGTAGTGTCGAACTTGCTGCCCTTCAGAGCCGCTTCGATCGCCTTGGGATCGGTGGAACCGGCCTTTTTGACAGCTTCGATGGCTGCGATAACGGCGGCGTAGCCCTGGTCAAAGAAGGTGCCGGGCTCGGCGTTCTTGGCCTTCTGGTAGGCAGCCTTGGCGTCCTTGTTCATGGCGACGGAGGAGACGTCCATCGGGCCGGTGGCGTAAACGCCTTCGGCGTTCTTACCGGCGATTTCGAGGAAACCGTTGCCCTTGATGCCGTCCGGACCGATGAAAGGCGCCTTGACGCGCTTCTTCTTCATCTGAGCGATCAGCTTGGACGCTTCGGGATGGTAGCCACCGAAGACGACGGCGTCGGCACGCTCACGACGGATCTTCTGCACCACAGCGCTGTAGTCCATCGCGCCGGGGGTGATGCCTTCGTACATGACAATCTCGGCACCGGCAGCTTCCAGAACTGGCTTGGAGAAGTCGACAAAACCTTTACCGTAGTCGCCCTTATCGTGGATCAGAGCGATCTTCTTGGCAGCCAGCTTGCCGGTGACGAAGTTGGCAGCCATTTTGCCCTGCTCATCGTCGGGAGCGATGGTGCGGTAGAAGTTAGGGTAGTCACCCGACTGGGTCAGGGGCGGGTTGGTGGCCGAAGGGGAGATGGCAATAACGCCGGCTTCCTTGTAGATGCCCAGAGCGGCCTTGGTCGCGCCGGAGCAGATACCGCCGATAACCACATTGACCTTCTCGGAAGCCACCTTGGCGGCAACGTTGGTGGCGATCTCAGGTTTGCACTGGCTGTCCAGGTACAGAACCTCGACCTCACCGCCCAGAACACCGCCAGCTTTGTTCACCTCGGCTATATACATCTCAACCGCTTCCTTGGTGGGAATCCCATACGGAGCGAGATCGCCGGAGTGGGGGCCGACAACAGCCAATTTGACACCTGCAGCGGCGGCAAAGGTCGACAGAGCCAACGACAGGCCGAGAACCAGTCCCAATACGTTACGCATTTTTTTCATCGTAGTTACCCTTCATATCAGAATAGTGAAAAGGGCCACCCGACAGATCCAAACCCGACCGGGCAGCAGTGGTAATTTAATAGTGTATTCCCGACTAAAAATCAAGACGGATGTACACTTTCGCACACACCCGAATGCAAAGCCAGGGCCGTTTTTTCACTTTCGAACTGCAACGGCAAGAAAAAGGCCCCGAAAAGTATACCAGCTGCTCCAGCCGATCTCTTCGGGGCCCATGATTCGCCTATTTCCGTTGCAGCGCCATTTCACGTACGCTTACTTTTTAAGCAGAGTCTGCACCGCCTGCTGCATATCTTTCATCATGGCAGCCACAGCCGCAGGCCCGGCAATCAACGTCGCGGCTTTCTCCAGAGGCTGAACCGCTTTCCACAACGCATCGCGGGTCATCTCACCGTCGTAGCTGCCGAACTCACGATCGATCAACGCCGGCCCCAGCTTTCCAAGGTCTTTCTCGGCAATGGACCGAAGAATCTGCGGCAACCGCTCACGAAGTTCAGCTTCGCGCCGTTCCTGATCGGCTCTGGACTCCTGGGACGTCTCTTTCTTCTTTCGGGTAGATACCTGTTGCTGAATCTGTTGCCACATGGGGACCAGATCGTCCGCACCCATCAGATCCTGCATCGGCAGCTGATCCAGCCCCACCGTCTTGATGACATCGACCTTGGCGCCGGGCAGGGTAGCAACGGACATGGAGGCATCGGCCTTGGTTTCGATGTCCACCGAGCCGTCATGATGGAAACCCAGCGGAGCGCCGTCTTCGTAGAAGATGAGGGAGGTTTTGTCCCCGGCATAGATACGCAAGCAACCGTTGAGGTTTTCGTCCTTAACCTTCGCCATCAGCGACTTGATGTCGACCAACTGGAGATCCTGCGCTTTGTACATCATTTCCCCACGCAGTACGCCGTGCGCACTCAGGGTCAACTCCGGCGAAAGCCGGTAAATATCCAGACGGGCTTTGGTCGCCAGAGCCATCTCGAAAATACGTCCGAGAGCCTCCAGGTCAAAGAAACGCACAGGGTCCATATCCAATTGAAAATAGGCGCCGATCAGCTTGCCGTTCTCAAAAAGAATCACCCCGGACTGCTGCTCACCTACAAAACGCAGATAGCCACTGAACAGTCCGACACGCAACTTGTCCAGCGCATCCGGCAGGTTCAAAGTAGCAGGATCGACATTTTCCTTGACTGGTTTTCCACTCGGCAAAAGCATTCTAAGACCCTCGATATTTGGCAGTGATAAAAAAGGACAAAGGAACGTTTACCGGCCGACCGGACCATCCAGTCGCCCACCGACCCCAGGTTGCCCCAATATATTTTGTGGGGGGTTTTCCGGCTCAAGAAGTCCCTGGAAGGGTTCCAAAATGAACTTCTATTAAGCCAAACTTCTTTTTAGGCTATTTGCAGAGGGAAGTCAACAGTCTCATTGCCGGAAAAAGTCTGCAAAAGCAAGAGGTTGGCTTTAAAACCTACTCGGGTTCCTCCGGAGGGTCCTCATGCAGGGCTTCCCACTCGCCGTAAACCCCATCCAATTCTTCCTTCATCGCCTGGTGTTGCTGACTGCATTCCCGCCAACGATCCGGGTCCTGATAGAGTTCCGGATCGGCCATCTGCTGCTCCAGATCGGCCATCTCCAGCTCCAGGGTCTGCACTCGGGATTCGCAGTCAGAAACCGCCTTCTGCCACTGTTTAAACCGTTTCCGTTCCGCCTTGCGATCCTCGTACGACTGTTTGCCCGCTTTTTTATCGGAGCTGGCAGACAGGGCCTCTTCCTTGACCTCCACGCGCTGGGACTGATGACTCCGATCCCCTTCGGCCTGTTTGCGTCGCAGGAAATCCTCGTAGTTCCCGGGATAGGTATCCACAGCTCCCTGCCCCACCTCGGCCACCCGGCCTGCCAGGGCGTCAACAAAATAGCGGTCATGGGACACGAAGACGATCGTCCCCTTAAACTTGGCCAGAGAGGCCAACAGGACCTCTTTGCTGGCCAGGTCCAGATGGTTGGTCGGTTCGTCCAGGAGCAGCAGGTTGGTTGGTCGCAACAGAAGTTTCGCCAGCGCAAGGCGGTTCCGTTCGCCACCGCTCAACACCCGGACCTTTTTCTCCACATCCTCGCCGGAGAAAAGAAAGGTTCCGAGGATATCGCGCAGACGGGGAACCATCGCAATCGGAGCGTCGGCCATCAACTCTTCAAGAACAGTCCGCTCCGGTGTCAGCTCCTCGGCCTGATTCTGGGCAAAGTAGGCCAGGTGGAGATTGTGTCCCTCTTCCCGCTCTCCCGAGGCAGGAGCTTCCACCCCGGCCAACAATCGCATCAACGTCGATTTGCCGGCACCGTTGGGCCCGACAAGCGCCAGTCGCTCTCCCCGTTCGACCGTCAAGTCAACCCCTTGCAAGACCTGCAGATCCCCATAGGCCTGACTCCCTTGGCGAACCTCGACGGCAAACCGTCCCAGCTTGGGCGGATCGGGAAAGGTGAAAGCGATCTTCTTTCGCATAGGAGGCAGTTGTATCCGCTCAATCTTCTCCAACTGTTTCACCCGGCTCTGCACCTGGGCCGCCTTATTGGCCTGGTAACGAAACCGGTTGATAAACGCTTCCAGTCGCTCGACCTCGTCGTCCTGTCGGCGTTTCGATTCCCGCAGGGCTTCCACCCGCCGATCCCGCTCCTCCAGATAGCGGCTGTAGTTGCCGGGATATTCGGTCAGATCACCGTTCCAGACCTCGACGATACGGGTAACGACCTGATCCAGAAAAAACCGGTCGTGCGATACCAGGACCACGGCAAAGGGATAGTTGAGCAGGTAATCTTCCAACCAGTTACGGGCCGGCAGATCAAGATGATTGGTCGGTTCGTCCAGCAGCAGCAGGTTGGGTCGCTGCAGCAGCAGCTTGGCCAGAGCGATCCGCATCTGCCAACCGCCGGAAAACTGCTCACAGGGTTTCTGCCATTCGTTTTCGGCAAACCCCAGACCGGACAAAACCTTGCCGACTTCTGACTCCATGGCATAGCCGCCCCGCTGATGGAAGGCTTCCTGGACCTGGGCGTACCGGGCCAAAGCCTCCTCATCGTTGTCGGCCATCGCCCCCTCGAGAGCGGTCAGTTCGGCCTGCATCGTCAGCAGCTCTTCCAGAGCGCTGTGAACCTCATCAAACAGGGACCGGCCGGAATGATTCAGGCCGTCCTGAGGCAGATAGCCCATGGTGGTCCCTTTGGCCATCTGTACCGTTCCCTTGTCCGGCTCCACAAGTCCGGCCAGAGTTTTCAGCAGGGTGGTTTTCCCGGCGCCGTTCTCGCCACAGAGACCGACGCGGTCCTGGGGACGGATATGCCAGTTGATCCCGTTGAACACGGGGCGATCGGAGAAATATTTATAGACGGTCTGACACTGAAGCATGGCCTCTTATAGCACAAAATCACCTCAAGACCTCCATCAACTGTTCAACCCGCCAACTCTCTGGTATACTCGCCAGTATTTCGGTCGGTTATCCAGCCTGCCGAGCCGTCGCCGGTTGACCCCTTTCCGGGATCCCGATGACGGTGCCCTGAAGTTTTTTCAGAGACTTACCGGATCTCGAGTCCGGATCGAGCGATAACGAATTTGAGCGCATTGTGTTGCCCGAGGCCGCAAAACAGTTGCAGGCCCGCAACAGGATGCCGACGAAAGGTTTTTATGAGTAAAAAGATGCTGATTAACGCCACCCATGCGGAAGAGAACCGGGTGGCCATTGTCGAAGACGGTATTCTGTCCGAACTGGACATCGAAATTACCGGCCAGGAACAGACCAAAGGCAATATCTACAAAGGGGTCGTCTCCCGGGTTGAACCGGGGCTGCAGGCGGCCTTTATTGACTTTGGCAGTGCCCGTTCCGGCTTCCTGCAGATGGGGGAAATCCACCCCGACCTTTTCCCGGCTCGCGACCCCGACAAAAAAGAACGCCCGCGCATCAACGACATCCTCCACCGGGGTCAGGAACTGCTGATTCAGATCGTTAAAGAGGAACGGGGCAATAAAGGTGCGGCGTTGACCACCTATCTGTCCTTGCCGGGGCGCTATATGGTTCTGATGCCCCAGACCCGCACCCAGGGTATCTCCCGCAAAATCAACGAGGAGTCGGAGCGAAAAAAGCTCAAAGAAGCGATGAAGGTTCTCGAGCTGCCGCAGGATATGGGCTACATCATCCGCACCGCCGGTATCGGAAAAGAGCCCGAAGAACTCAAGCGTGACCTCGATTACCTGCTCCGTCTGTACAAGAACATTCTGCGACTGAAAGAGAACGCTAAGGCCCCGGCCCTGGTCTACCGTGAATCGAATCTGATCATCCGATCGGTCCGCGACTATTTCATGCCCGACATGGACGAGGTGTTGATCGATGACCCCAAGGTTTTCAAAGAAACCCGGGACTTCTTCGAGCACCTGATGCCGGAACACGCCCGTCTGGTCAAGCTGCATCAGGAGCGGCGTCCGATCTACTCACGTTACCAGATCGAGGAACAGATTGAGAACCTGACCCGAAACCATGTCGATCTGCCGTCCGGCGGTTCGATCGTGATCGATCCCACCGAGGCGCTGGTGGCCATCGACGTCAACTCGGGGAAGATGGCGACGGAAAAGGGCGTTGAAGCCACCGCCTTTAAAACCAACCTGGAAGCGGTTACCGAGGTCGCCCGTCAACTGCGTCTGCGGGACCTGGGTGGTCTGGTGGTTCTTGACCTGATCGACATGCGGGACCGCAAGCATATTCGGGAGGTGGAAAAAACCCTCAAGAAGGCCTTGAAAGACGACAAGGCCCGGGTCACCGTCGGCCGGATCAGCCAATTCGGCCTGTTGGAGATGAGCCGCCAGCGGATTAAGTCAACCCTGGCTGCCGCAGCGTACAATACCTGTCCCCACTGTGGCGGCAGCGGACGAATGATGACCGCCGAAGCCCGGGCACTGGCCTTTCTGCGTCGCATCCATGCGGGCGTCGCCAAAGGTCAGATCGGTCGGGTCGAAGGACGTCTGCCACTGGACGTGGCTGCCTACCTGTTGAACAATAAACGGCGCGACCTTTACGACCTGGAGAACCGGCTCAACCTGACCATTGCCCTGGAAGGACGCACCGATTTCCTGTCCAATCAGATGGAACTGGAACTGGTCCGTCGCAGCGAGATCGATTCGCCGGCACCAACAGTGGCGCAGGACCAACCCGCCACAGCCGAAGCGGCCCGTAGCGAACAACAGGCCGAACCGGACAGCCCGCTGGTGGTGGGAACTCGAAAGGACGAGGAAGGCACTGCCGAGGAAGAACCCAAAAAGCGCCGCCGTCGTCGTCGCAGACGGTCCCGTCGATCCTCCGAGGGATCGACTGAGGCAACCGAGTCTGCAGCCGCAGAGGCGGGAAAGGACGGGGAGCCCCCAGCGGAGACCAAGCCGGAGGCCGCAGACGCGGGTGAAGTTCCGACTGAAGAAAAGCCCAAACGACCACGCCGTTCACGGAAGAAGGCCGACGAATCACCCCAGGAATCTGCCCCCCAGATCGACGCAGCGGCGGACGCTCCGGCTGAAGAAAAGCCCCAACGGCCCCGTCGCACTCGCAAGAAACCGGTGGAAGTGGTCGCCACTACAGGCGTCCCTGCAGCGGTCCCCGAAACATCTGAGGAAACGCCGGCCGAAGAGAAGCCCAAGCGGACTCGCCGCCCTCGCAAAAAGGCAGGGGATACGATCGCACCCGCCGAGGCAGCGGCTGCAACAACGACCGAAACGACAGCGGAACCCGCAGCGGAAGAAAAGCCCAAGCGCCGGGGACGTCCTCGGAAAAAGACCGAGGAGACGGTCACAAAAGAGCCCTCTGCTACGACGATATCCGCCGAAGCACCGACGGAAGAGAAACCCAAACGGACACGCCGGCCGCGCAAGAAGGCCGAAGGGACTTCGACCGCATCGGAAACCGCCCCCGCCGCACCGGCACCTGCAGAGGAGCCGAAGACAGAGGAAAAACCCAAGCGTCGCGGCCGCCCCCGGAAGAAAGCTGAAGAGCCGGCGGCTGCGGTCACACCCGCACCCGAAACATCGGGCGAGGCCTCTGCCGAGGAAAAGCCCAAGCGTCGCGGCCGACCCCGCAAAAAACCGGTCGAGCCTGTACCGGAGGACAGCTGACAAAGATAAAAAAGGAGCTCCTGATTTAGGAGCTCCTTGAGACTGTTGACAAACAGTCGGCTCGAGCCCAAGGATGGGCGAGCCAAACTCAGAGGCATTGTCAGCCCCTGAGTTTGTGAGTAAAGCAAAACCACGCCATCCTTACACAAGGGCGAAACGGGCATGACAAAACCCAGGGAAGGGGTTTGTCATCAAACTGAAGAGCTCCTGAATCAGGAGCTCTTTTTTATTTATCCGGCTTTTTTTCGAAGGAAGAGAGCAAGAGCCCCTTCCCCACCGTACTGTCGTGGGGCCCGAGCCCACTCGATGACCCAGGTACGGCCCTCGAGCCGCAGAAACCGTTCAGCCTCCTGCCTTAATACCGGCTCCCCTTGAGAATGGAGCCCCTTGCCCGTCACCAGAAGCACCGTGCGATACCCCTGATAAAGGCAGTCCTGCAGAAAGAACCGTATTTTGTCTGCCACCTGGTGCCGGGTAAGGCCGTGGAGGTCCAGTTGGGCTTCGGGTACCAGTTTCCCCTGGCGGAGCTGCTTCATCCGCCGCGCACTACCTTTCGAGAGATTCTCCTGTTCGTCTTCCGGCAGTTCGTCTTTAAAACAGACGTCCATATCACCCAGAGCATTGAGGAACACCTCTTCATCCGTCTTTGGGCGCGCTGCGGCCTTAGGCGTTTTTTTGACCGGTGGTGCCTCATCGACCACAGTGCGGGGACGATCGGGTGTCTGCTCCACACCCAGGGCCTCCATCTCCTGCAGAAAATCGAGAGGCCCTTCCTCAACCGGCTCGGTCTTCGACTTTGCCGCGGTTTTCTTTTGGGCTGTCCCTTTCTCCACCTTGTCATCAGAAACAGCAAACCCCTTCAATTGCTTGAAAGGGTTTGAGGAAAAGTCTTTGGAGTTTTTCTTGGCCACGACCTTACCGCACCTGCATCTTGCGGCGACCGGTCATCGCCTTGGTCTGTTTCTTGATCATGGCCCCCATCTTTTCCAGGTGGAACTGGAGCCACATATCGCCGTAGCCCTTCATTTTCATCCGTCTGCCTTCCTGCAGAGCCTGCAGGTTCTCCGCCAGACGATCGTCATGGCCACATTTCTTGAGGGCTTTTTCCATGACCTCAATCGCTTTGCTGTTCTCACCCACCTTTTCCAGACAGAAGGCGTAAAGATTCCACAACAGGGGTTCCTTTTTGGTCGCGGAAACGGCCTTGTCGAAGGTCTCGATCATCTTGTCCTTCTGATGTCGTTTCATGTAACAGACGCCCAGCATCCCCATGGCGGTCCAGTGGCGGACAAAAGCCTTCTGCAGATAAGGAAAGGCTTCCCGAAAGTCCCGACGGATAAAGTAGAGCGATCCGATCTGGGCATCGACCTGGGAACGGGTGAAGAATTGCCAGCTATTGTACTTGTAACCGCTCTTGAGGGTAGCGATTGCCTTCTCCATCCGGTTGGCTTGAACATCGTTCTGGGCGATCTCCGCCAGGTTCTGAATACTCTTCAGAATATGGCGCATGATCAGCAGGAAAGTTCCCACACCAGCCACCGCAGCGGCAATACCGGCGAACCAGTAGTTGGCACCGGGAAGGTACATGGTACCGGCGCCAAGAGCGGCCGCCACAACCAAGGAAAGCAATAGATTCAACATGAGAAGGTGGTTCCTTTCAACAACAATATCTCCCGGAGCCTTTCCGGGGCCACAAAATGTAGCAGATCGGTACCTGCGCTGTCAAAAGGTCATCCGCGGTGACCGACCGGGACCTGAAGGGTCAGTTTCTGTCCCGGCCGCAAAATATGATCCGCCTTCAAATTGTTCCACCGCCGGATCTGGTCGGTCGCCACCCGATAGGCCCGGCTGATACCCCAGAGAGTATCTCCGTCCTTCACCTGGTAGATCATCTTCTTGGTGGGACCGGTATATTTGGCGACTTTCTTCCGAGGTGGGCGAACCCCTTTCTTGGAGACGGCCAAAACCTGCCCGGGGCGGATGGTATTGCTCCAGCCGAGACGGTTCCAGACCCGCAGCTGTTTTTCGGTTACATTGAATTTTCGGGCAATCGACCAGAGGCTGTCGCCCGAACGAACTCGGTAGATCTTCCGGCGGCTTCTTTTGTAATCATCCGCCAGTTCCCGCTTCGGCAATCGACTGAATTTTTTGTTCAACGGCAGGATCAGATCCTGGCCGAGGCTCAGCATCCGGGGGTTCTTGAGCTGATTGAGCGCGACCACATCTTGCATCCGGACATTGTATTTGCGGGCGATCGCCCCCAGGGTATCCCCCTTCTTCACCCGATGGTGCTTATAATTGGCCCGGGCTTCGACGGGAAGGGCCCTGTAGTCTTCCAGAAATTTCTGTGTCGTTCCCGCCGGGATGCGCAGGGCATATTCCTTGACGGACGGAGGTGTGCACCAACGCTTCAGTTCGGCGTTAAGGGTCTTGACCTCCTTGTAGGGCATCCCGGTCAGACGGGCCACCACTTCCAGGTCGGTCGTGCTCGGAAGACGGACCACATCGTACTCCAGTGGCTGCTGGAGCTTCAGGTCTTTGAAGCCATATTTTTCAGGATTGCGGGCGATATGAAGTGCCGCCATCAGTTTGGGAACGTAATTTTTGGTCTCTTCCCGGAGGTACCTGGATTCGGTCAATACCCAGAAGTCGCGACTTCCGGTCTTACGGATCGCCTGAGCCACCCTGCCGGGGCCGGCATTGTAGGCCGCAGCCGCCAGCAACCAGTCACCTTTAAACTTCTTGTGCAGGTTGGCCAACATCTTGGCCGCAGCCCGAGTCGCCTTTTCGGGGTCCCGCCGTTCGTCCATCCACCAGGTGTTTTTTAATCCGTACATCCGGCCGGTGGACTCGATAAACTGCCAGGGGCCGGCGGCCCGGGCCCAGCTGTAAGCTTTCTGGTTGAAACCGGATTCGATCATCGCCAGGTAGGTCAAATCTTCCGGCAGCCCCGCTTCGGCAAAGATGCGACGCATCATCGGCAGATAACGCCCGGATCGTTCCAGCCATACACGGAAGGTGCGACGACCGTTTCCGGTATAATAGGCGATCAACTTTTCGACGCGACGATGTGTGACAACCGGAAGGTCGCCACTGTAGGGAAGCGGATGGGGGTTCAACTGCCACAAATGTGCCTGCGCCGCCTCCGTCAGATCGACATCCGCAACCAGTCTCAGATCGGCAGCCAGGATCTCTCCCTGCGGGAGCTGGGCCATCGAGGGAAAGACAAGGGAATGATCCGCCTCCCGCGGATCACCTTCAAACAAGGGGGGCGGCGGCGTATATTCCGAGGGCGCAGTCAGTCCCACCTTCTGCAATGACGATTCAAGAGACTTCAGAGGGCCCTGTGCCGTGCATCCACAGAGAAAAGCGGTCAGTAATAGTGGGGCAAACTTCAAAAAACCACTCCTGTTCAAGGATTTACAATCTTCACAGGCTAGGGTAACGGCCCTTCGAAGTCAAGACTGTGATCGGTCTCGCCGGGCCAGCATCTCTCCTCCAGGGCCTGCATCAACGGAGCAAAGCTTTTGCGGTCCAGAGCCGAAACCGGCAACGCACCGTACCGGTAACAGAGAGAACGACACTCCTCGGGATCGACCTGGTCGGTCTTGTTAAAGACCAGCAGACGGGGCACCTGTCCGAGATCCAACTCTTGCAAAATCTTTTCCACCGAAGCAATTTGCTCCTCAAATCGCGGATTGGAGCAGTCCACCAGGTGCAGCAGCACATCGGCGTCCTCCAGTTCCTCCAGGGTCGACTTGAAGGCCCCCATCAGACTTTTGGGCAATTGGCGGATGAAACCGACGGTATCGGTAATGATCACCTCCCGTTCCTCCGGGAAACGGAGACGCCGGGTCGCCGTGTCCAGGGTAGCGAACAACAGGTTCTCGGTGAAGGTTGCGCTCTGGGTCAGCGCGTTCAGCAAGGTTGATTTACCGGCGTTGGTATAACCGACAATGGACACGATCGGCACCCCGGCCCGAACCCGTTTCTGGCGGCGCTGCACGCGCCCCTTGGCCAGGCCCTTGAGTTCCTTTTCAAGCCGGCTGATCCGATCACGAATCCGTCGTCGGTCGATCTCCAGCTTGGTCTCCCCCGGACCGCGGCCGCCGATGCCGCCCATCAGACGGGACAGGGCGGTCCCCTTCCCCAGCAATCGCGGCATCACATATTTGAGCTGTGCCAGTTCGACCTGCACCTTACCGTCCCGGCTGTGGGCCCGGTGGGCGAAGATGTCCAGGATGAGCTGTGTCCGGTCGATAACCTTGATCTCCGTCACCTCGGAGATCGAGCGAACCTGGGTCGGGCTGAGATCCTGATCAAAGATCAGCAGGGTGGCCCCTTGCTGAAGTGCGGCGATAATAACCTCACGGATCTTGCCGGCCCCCATCAGATAACGGGGATCGATCTTGCGGGGGCGTTGTCGCACCCGGTCCAGAACCACCACATTGGCGGTCCGGGCCAGCTCGGCCAACTCATCGAGGGAATCTTCAACCTCTCTGGTCGGTTGATGACTGACCGAAATCAGAATCGCTTTTTCGCGGGGGTCACTGGCATCCACCGCCTCGGCCAGAGTCCGTTCCATCTCCGAGTCGAGCCCCGAGATAAACCGATCGAACTCCAGATCCAGCGCATGGATGGAAGAGACCTTCAGTTCCTCGGTGGCCTTTCCTTCCGGGTTGGGCGGCAACAGATGGGCATAGTGAACCGGGCCTGAGGGTTTGCCCGGAGCAAAGGTCAGGGCCACCATCAGGTCCAGTCGCAGCAAAGCAAGGTCGGTCAGGTCATCGCGGGACAGGGGTTCCTGCCGAAGATGGGTATGGATACAGCGAAGCCCACGCAGACCGCTGCGGCCCAGGCCGTATTTGCTCAGGTCCGGGATCACAATCTCCCGATCGTCTCCGACAATGACGTACAAAATGGTTCCGGCCCGATCGGCAATGACCCCGATCTGGCGTCGAATCTCATCCGATTGTTCGCACAGGAATCGCGCCAGCTCTGGCGTCACCACCTCACCCGGCGGAATCCGGCGACGATAAATCCGCTCCAATGCCTGCAACTGGCTTTTTTTCAGTCCGGTCAGGTTACCGTGTATCAAGAAAACACCTCAAAAGTCCCCTACGAAAAAAGGGGCCAGAGGCCCCTTGCGACGGAAGACGAAAGCTCGAGCCCAGGGAAGGGCGAGTCAAACACTCCCACCTGATTTCGGGGAGTGTTTGTAAGTGGAGCAAAACCGCGCTTTTACGAAACGGCAATGCCAAAACCCAGGGACGGGGTTTGGCATCCAATCAACCACCCCGGAGTCTAGCACAGTTTGTAAAAAGAGAACTAACCGGTCACATTAAACCCGGAGTCGACGTAATGGATCTCACCGGTCACACCGCTCGACAGATCGGACAGCAGGTAAAGAGAGGCCTTGCCCACCTCTTCCTGAGTCACCAGCCGCTGCAGCAATGAACGGTCCTCAGCAACCTTCAGTTTCTTGTTGAAGTTGCCGATACCCGAAGCGGCCAGGGTTTTGATCGGTCCGGCGGACACCGCATTAACCCGGAAACCCTCCCGCCCAAACTCCGCTGCCAGATAACGGGTACAGGCCTCCAGTGCCGCCTTGGCAACGCCCATCACATTGTACTCCGGGATGTAACGCTGTGCACCCAGGTAGGTCATGGTCACCAGGCCGGCCCCCGGATTCAACACCGGTCGGGCAGCCCGGGCAATCGCGACAAAAGAATACGCACTGATATCGAGAGCCAGCTGAAAACCTTCCCGGTCGGTCTCGTAGAAGGGGCGGCGCAGATCCTCCCGGTTGGCAAAAGCCACCGAATGAACCACAAAATCGATCCCTCCCCATTCTTTTTTCAACGTTGTAAAGACCGACTCGATCTGGTCGTCATCGGTCACATCGCAGGGCAGAACCATGGTCGACCCCAGACTCTCTGCCAGAGGACGAACCCGACGTTCCAGCGACTCGCCCAGATAGGTAAAGGCGATCTCGGCCCCGGCTTCATGAAGCTGCTTCGCCACCGCCCAGGCGATCGATTTATCGTTGGCGACACCAAAGATGATGCCTTTTTTCCCTTCCATCAGGCCCATAGACAGGACTCCCGTCAAATGTAAAAGTTTTGTAAACGACCTTCTTTTAACAGATTAAATCCACTCCGGCAAGCACCCTATGCCTCTTTTACACTGACGGCGAACTTGAGGTAACGTCCCTCGGAAAAGGTCGGCGGGTACGGGAAGTCCTCCCCTTGCCCTCCCTGTCGGATCAGGCGCAGGGTAGAACCGGCCTGCAACATGCCGCGGCGCAGCTCCTTCTGATAATCCGGCTCACTCACCTTCTGGTGGTTGCAGCTTGCCATCAGAAGACCGCCGGGCTCCATCAACGGCAGGACCTGCTCCACCAGCCGGGCCGTCCCCCCTTTGGTACTGAAGCGGTTCTTTTTGGTGGTGGAGAAAGCCGGTGGATCCATCAGGACAATATCGAAGCGGCGGTTCTCCCGCGCCAGATCTTCCAGGATTTTGAAGGCGTCTCCCACCAGGAAATCGTGCTTCTTGGGGTTCAGACGGTTCAACCCGAAATTATCCTTGGCCCAGTTCATATAGTGCGGAGAAACGTCGACACTGGTGACCCGTTTGGCGCCGGCTGCCGCAGCGGCCACGGAAAAGGCGCCGGTATAGCTGAACAGGTTGAGGACCGTCTTTCCTTCCGCACGCGCCATCAGATCGCGCCGGTTCACCCGCTGGTCAAGGAACAGGCCGGTATGCAAACCCTCCTTGAGATTAACGAGATACTGCAGTCCGTTTTCTTCCACCACCAACTGGGTAGGGGCAGCCGATCCGTCAATCAGTTGCCCCAGGTCGCCCCGATCCTTCCACTGGCTTTCGAGAACACGGGTGTTCTGAGGCCGTTCCTTACCGTATATCCCCTGAGGCCGGAAGACCTGGTTCAGCACCTTCAACAGCATCGGCATATGGGGCTGCCAGATATCGCAGTAAAACTGCAGCAACAGGTAGTCGCTGTAACGGTCCACCACCAGCCCCGGCAGGCCATCTCCTTCAGCATTGACACAGCGGAACGCATCGGTACCGTCCAACTGGGCATGGCGCAGCCGCAGGTGCCGGGCCGCAATCAACCGATCTTTCAACCAGGCGGCTGTCAACTCCATCGGCTCCCAGGCCAGAACGCGGGCCACGGTACGGCTTTCCGGGTCCCTCAGTGCCGTCGCCAGAACCTCCCCCGATTCACTGACAAGAAAAGCCAGATCGCCGACCTTTCCTCTGGGCCAGCGGCGGGTGTAGGCATCGGCCAGGACCCAGGGGTGCCCCAGTTGCAACATACGAACGGTCTCCGGACCGACCATCAGTTTTTGGAATTTCATACGTTCCTTATCCAATCTCGTTCAGGGTGCCCACCAAGTGTACCCCAGAGCCCCTGCCGTCACATTAAAATGGAAAGACAAGGAGCAGAGCCGCTCCTTGTCTTGTTTTTGCTCTAATCTACGAATCCTCCCGATCCGTTTAGATCGGTCTTCAAGCACTTTATCCAACGCCTTATGGGTTCCAAAGAGAACTTCCCACTCATAAATATAGAACGGTGGAAACGTGCTTTAGTGGCAAGGCGTCTCGACAGGCTGACAGTTGAGACGTATGCTCCATACGTCGCAAACTGGAAGCCGAGAGCAACGCAGCCAATGAGTGCGTAGCCGCCGTTCCCTACCAGAAGCATGAGGCGTATGTCACTATACGCCGCAGTCGCGAGATCAAGAGCAACGTAGCAGATGGGTACGTAGCGCCCGTTCAACACCGCAGACGGGTGCTTATCGGAATCCCACCCTACTCTTCATAAGGTTCCATCGCGTATTTCCGCAATAACCTCATCAACCTCTGTCCCGCCGCCTCCGGTGCCACCTGTCCGCCGAGGAT
>JANQIN010000083.1 GCA_028282145.1 Thermodesulfobacteriota bacterium
CGGTTTAACAGCCATAAATATGAGGCGGTGGTTCATCAGAGGATGGGGGATTGGGGCCTTAACCTTTCCACCAACTGGGATAAGACCGACGGCTTCCGACCAAATAGCGAAGAGGCCGGCTATAAGTTGGGCAGCCGGCTGCAGTATTTCTATAGACCCCAAAATGTCTTTTCACTCTCCTTGGAATATAGCCGCCAGGACGCCGAAAAGCCGGGCCCGGAACATCGCCTGACCCCCAATGCCGATTCCACCACGGACAATATTGGGGCCTCTCTGGTGATACCGCTGCAAATTGTCGAATCCGAAACCCAGTTCAATCTGTTTGACCGCAACTATGAAAACCCGGACAGTGTTTTTGTACGTCAGATGAAAACCTGGGCCATAAAGCAGCGATTACAATGGTCGCCCAAATTTTCTTCGATCGGTACCGTCGATTTCAGCACCGACTTCGGGTTAGAGCATGTGTCCGGTCTGAACATTCAATCGCGGGATGAAAAAACACTCGGGCTCTATGGGGGTAAAACGTTCACCCTGGCGTCAGGCCCTTTTGAACGGACACCGCTCAAAGCCACCTTGGGGCTGCGGGGTAATTTTCATTCGGAATTTCCCAGCAATTTCAACCCGAGTCTGCGGTTGGGATACCGTCCCGGGCCGGTGAATATCAGTTTTACCGCCAAGCGTTTCAATACCTATCCGTCCTTTTCGAAAAGGTACTATGAGACATCGACCTTGCGTGGGAATCCGGATCTACAGCCGGAAAAAGGCACCAACTACAATCTGGGGCTTTCCACCAAACCGACCCGGTCGACCGACGTTGCCCTGTCCTTTTTTTACAGCCATATTGATGACCGAATCTCCTATGTCCGCGAAGGTTCCATTGCGACCTACGAAAATATTGGTTCAGCGACAAAAATGGGGATTGAGACTTCACTAAAATGGGTCCTCAACCCCCGCGTCCAATGTTCCCTCGGATACACTTACCTGGACGCCGAGGATGGGGAAACCGGGAAGGTTCTCACCTTCAGCCCAAAGCATGAAGCCGCCTTGAATATTGAATTAAGGCCCTGGGATAATCTGTTTGTCGGGTTATTGACCAAATACAAATCGACGCGTTTCATCAACACCTCGAACACAGAAAAAGTCGAAGGGACCTATCTTCAAACCAATGTGCGGGCTGAGTATACTTTTCGAAAGCGGTATGCCTTCTATGTGAGAGTCGACAATCTGTTGAATGCTGATTTCCATGTGATGGACGGCTACCCGGTCACCCCGATCCATGTTGCGTGCGGGCTTAAATATGGATTCTGACTCTTGTAAGTCTTGTGAAGCCCGCAGGACGCCCACCAGGTAGGTGGTTCAGGGACACCAGAAGCCTGCTTACCAATGGTGTCGGCGTACCTTTTGTTTGTTTAACCCCCGCCTGCAGCCCGTTTCGATGCCTTGAGGGGATTGACCGATTGCTCGGCCCCTTTCGAGCCTGATTGCAGCCAGTCTTTTTCAATCGTTATCTTCCCCTCTTTAAACAGTTCATAATTCTCGGGCTTCGAAAAGGCGACCACGATATTCCAGGTCCCATACTTCAGGATTTCCGGGTCGATCTGGGTATGGGCAATTTCCTTTGCCTCGAACTCTTGCAGAATATCCCCTATCGGTCGGACATTTCGGTAAATCGACCGAGATTCGTACTTGATCGACACAGCGAGTTGGTCATTCATTGTTTTCTCCTTTGTCGCCTTGGGCGCTTTCTTTGAATTTGAAATTCAATATACCTATAAAAACCGGTCAAATGTGTGATAGGGGTCACATTGATGCAGGACGCCTTTCGAGTAATGTCTATTAATAAATGAGTCTTCTCTTAGAAAAGGGGTCTGCAGCCCAGTGAGCCCTGATAACTGTATGGAAAAGGCTTTGGAACTTGTGCGACAGGAGTGTGGAAAGATGGCTTTCAGCGAGGTAAATATTCATTCCGTGGTCGATCTGGTCGTTACAACATTGGATGCAAAAGACCCTACCACCTTTGAACACTCCTATCGGGTCGCTGAGTTGACCGAATGGCTGGCCGATGCCATGAACCTGCCAAGGTCGCGAAGGGAGGCACTTCATATCGCAGCCCACCTGCATGATATCGGGAAGGTCGGCGTATCCGATCCCGTTCTCAATAAGGTGGGACCGTTGTCCGAAGACGAAAAGCTCCAGCTGCAAAGCCATTCGGTGATTGGTTTCAATATTTTGAATCGACTTCCGTCTCTGGCAAGGCTCGCCCGGTTTGTTCGACATCATCACGAGCGCTGGGATGGGTTAGGCTATCCGGATGGGTTGGCCGGGGAGTCCATTTCTCTTGAATCTCGTATTATCGCGCTGGCGGATTCACTGGATGCGATGACGTCTAACCGGCCTTATCGTTACCGTAAAACCTATGAATGGGCACTCCAGGAGGTTCAGGATCACGCCGGAAGTCAATTTTGTCCCAAATGTGTCGAGATCCTTCTTTCCCGAAAGGCGGAGTTGAAGATTTTGCTCTATCACAGCCGACAACAGGCCCAGGAGCGTCATAATGCCTATGTTGGTCATGAAGAACTGATGCACAGCCGTCGGGTGGCGACCCAGGATGGGTTCCTGGAAGAAGCACCTTCAACCTGGCTCTCGGAATCGGCTTAGAGGGCTCTGCGGTGGTTTCCCAGCCAGGCCATCAGTCGTGCTGCCTCCTTTTTCACGTCAGCAAATTCTGAGGCTTTTCTAAGAGCTCTCTGTGCGGCGACGGTCTGATCCAGTTCCACGGCACAGTAGGCCAGGTACAGGAAGGTTCTCCCTTCGGCCTGTCCTTTTAGGATGGCCTGATTGAACGCCTCCATTGCAGATGCGTAATCGTTCAGAGAGAAGAGGATCTCTCCCTTTGTCTGCCACAAGGAGTCCATCGTGCCACTGGCCATCCCTCGGTTGATCGCATCGAGGGCTTTCTGTGGCTGCATTCCCATGCGGTATGAAGAGACCAGCTTTTCCAAAAGGGAATTGTCCTTGGGCGTCTTTGCCAGTATCTCTTCGTAGAGGACTGCCGCCTGTAAAGGGACCCCAAGCTGGAGCAGCAGGTCGGCCAGTAACTCCTGATCCTGTCTGGGAAGTTCCTGCATTGTCGCAACAATTTTGAGACAGGCTGCCGCCTGTTCATACTGTTTCTGGTGGAGGGCGACAATGGAGCGGGTGCGCCAATAACGAGGCTCGGTTTTGAACCTCTTTTCCCAAAGAACCAGCGCCCTTCTGGCCTTTTCTGCCCGTTCCAAATCCAGGCACAGGCTGCTATAGGACTCCAGCCATTGCAGGGAAAGTGCTCTGGTCGGGTCCGATATCAGAGGCTCGAGGATCGCCACCGCCTTTTCAGGCTGATCCATGTGGATGTGGGCCAATGCCATATGAAACAACAGTTCATCGTTAGGCCGCAGCTCGTAAGCTTTGGTCAAACCTTCCAGTGCCGCCGGATAGTCGGAGAGGGACCATGCCGTCTGGGCATAGTTTTGCCACAGCTCGGGTTTTTCCTGGCAGAGGGTGAGAGCTGACCTGTAAGCATCAAACGCCTGGGTCGTTTTCTCTTCCTGCAAACTGAGATGACCCAGGTAAGAAAAAAGGAGGTAATGCCGGTCTTTGGGGTGCTTTTGGGAAAAGGTTTCGAGGATCTGCAGACCCTTCCCCGTTTGGTTCTTGTCGAGGGCGGTCCTGGCGTTCTGGAAGGCGACGGCCATTCGGGGACTGGTCCTGTCCTGGCAGCCTGCGTGGACGGTTGAAACTGCCCAGATCAGCACGGCGGTCGATAGCACCAGTTTGAAAGATGTGGTTCGCATCGGATCAATCCTCCAGGTTGAAGACGATTTTTTTGACCATACGGGTGCGCACTTTGTTTCCCATCAACTCGCCCGGGTGAAACCGCCATTTTCCGGCCGCCTTGCGTACGGCCTGGTCGAAAACACCCTTGGGTACGGACTCCAGAATACGGAAGTTACTGACCTTCCCATCAGCGTTGACAAAGAATTCGACTTTGACATGCCCGGTGATATTCCTCTCTTTAGCGCGGCGGGGATAGATGGGAGGGCGCTGGAAACTGAGCCGCGGCTGGCTGTCAAGATCCTCCGGGGAAAAGAAGCTCGGGGCGGCTGTTGGTGCTATGGACTCGAGCAGCCCGAGGTTGTTCATCGGCGGGTGGGGCAGGGATGCCTGAAGCTCGGGTGTTTTAATCTCCAGCAGTTGGGTCGGTGCCGAGGTCTGCGGGGAGGGCTGCTGCGGTGAGATGTTTTCAGGCGGCGATTCGGGTGCGGTTTCGGAAACCGGTTCCGGTGCAACGTCCTGAAAGTGATAGACGGTCAATCGTGGGAGGTCGTTCGGGCGTGGCGACTCCATGCGAGCAAGCTGCGGCAGCAATGCGAACAGCAGGAAATTGACGCCTACGGCAAAGAGTCCACCGAGGGATAAGGTCCGTTTGTTCGTAGGCACCATGCTACCCGGTCCCTCCATCCGAGGCGGCCAGGTTGACGCGCTTGGCCCCCGCAAGGCGACACTGGTCCATAACCTGGACCACAGTGCCTGTATGGCTGTGTCGGTCAGCTACCACGATAACGTCCCCGCCAGGGTTTTCGGCAATCGCCCGTGCGATATGTCCGCGGACGGTGCGGATATCGATCCGCTGCTGATCGAAGAAGATCTCGCCTTCTTTGGTGACGGCAATCAAGATATTACTGTTCTCTGCCGAGGCTGCTGTACTGGCTGTAGGGCGCTCGACATCGACGCCTGTCTCTTTGACGAAACTGGTTGTTACCATAAAGAAGATCAACAGCAGAAAGACCAGATCGATCAGCGGAGAAATATTGACGTCCGCTGCTTTGTGGTTCTGGCGGAGCCTCTGTCGGATACTTTTCATCAGATTCCTTTACCCTGTGAGCCTCTTGCAAAAGTCGTAAATCTATTACAATCGGCTGTAAATGCCCTGCGCGGTGTCTTCGTCTCAAAATAGTCCTCAGAGCAGCTAGCGCTACGCTTCCGGCGATGTTGATTCTCATTCTTGCGCAGAACGTTTTCGCTCGATCTCATGACGATCCAGACTTTTGCAAAAGGCTCCTGTACGACCTTTGATCTATCAGGCGTGACGCTTGAGCATCATGATCGATTCTTCCAGCTTTTCCCGAAGGCGGCGCGAACGCAGTGTCAATACCGCGCTGGCAAACACTCCGGGAATCGATACCAGCAGGCCACTCTGCGTTGTAATCAGTGCTTCCGAAATACCACCGGCAAGGGCACGGGCGTTGCCGGTTCCGAAGAGGGTAATCACATCAAAAGCGGTCATCATGCCTGTCACGGTACCAAGCAGTCCCAGTAGAGGAGCGACCATCGCCAGGATGGTGATCGCTGCAATATTCCGGTCAATCGAAGGGAGAAGCTTGAGATGACATTCATCCAGCAGGCATCGGTTCAGCGTTGTGCTGGGGGTGCGGTTCTCCTGCAGGTAGGCTCCAATCTGCCGGCGCAGTCCAGTGCCGGATTTTCTCTTCTTCCGCTGTCGACACCAGGCCAGGAGTTCCCCCATGTCGCAATCACGAAACTCCAGCCGATGAAAAGCTACCACCCGCTCAAAGATCAGGGTCCACATGACAGCAGAACAGAGCAGCAGGGGGTACATAACGATCCCACCCCCTTTGAAATAAAAGAAAAGATCGGCGGCGGTCCCTGGTCCGGAGACCAGTTGCGTCAGCGTATCAAGCAGCTGTTCCATGATCGGTATTGCAACGGCGGCATCGATGGATAATGTTATTCAACGTGACCGATTTCTCCTCCATATCGCCAACGATATGTTCCACGCGGCGGTTGAGGAAGGTGTGAAGAAGCATGATGGGGATCGCGACCATCAGGCCCAGCATGGTGGTGACCAGCGCAACTGATATGCCGCCGGACATCAGTCTGGGATCTCCGGTGCCGTAAATATTGATCACCTCAAAGGTCCCGATCATGCCGGTGACGGTTCCCAACAGCCCCAGCAGCGGGGCGACAGCCGCCATAATATTCAGCAAGGGAAGGGCCCGTTCGAGGCGTGGCAGTTCTTTCAGAATGGCCTCCTGGAAGATGCTTTCCAGTACCTCGCGGTTTTCATGGCGTGCCTGTAATCCCGCTTTGATGACGTTGTAAACAGGTGCCTGACGGCCTTCCATCAGTTTTTGACAGCCGCTCCAGTCTCCTTTTTCAGCCCGCTTGTGGACCTCTG
>JANQIN010000148.1 GCA_028282145.1 Thermodesulfobacteriota bacterium
AGAATCTGATTGAAAAAGATCTGAAGGTTCTGGCTAAAAGTCGGAATGTCTCCCAGCCGCTGGTCAATAATGCCCGCCGCCTTCTGATGGCCAAATCTCGTCATTAGAATTCTTTTATCACCAACAAGCCTGTGTTATAGTCAGCAATAATTTCTACGATGGGTCAAGCGATTTTGCGCTGTTCGCATACGATGTGGACAGGGAGGTGGGTGTGAGCCGGGTCAAAGTCCTGCTGGCGGATGATGTGGAGCTGTTCCTCGAACTGGAAAAGACCTTTTTTCGGGAGGGGGAATATCATGTGCTGACTGCACGTCGGGGTGACGATGCGCTGACGATCATCCGTGAGGAAAAGCCGGATGCCGTGTTTATGGACCTCTATATGCCTGGAATGGATGGCGATAAGGTCTGTCGGGCCGTCAAAGATGACCCTGAGCTGCAGACAATACCGGTTCTGATGGTGACCCAGTCCGGTCGCGAACAGGATCTGAAGCGCTGCCGCGAAGCCGGGTGTGACGATATCCTTCTCAAACCTGTGAATCGGCACCATTTTCTGGAGGCGGCTCGTAAAGCCATTCAGGTGGCCGAACGAATTGCTCCCCGCGTTGCCGCACCGCTCGAGATTCGTTTCGGACCGGAAGGGGAACATCGGCTGGCCGATTTTACCGTGAATATCAGTACCGGTGGAGTTTTCATCGAAACAGAGAATCTTCTTCCTGTGGACACAACCCTCGAGATGGAATTTCAACTTCCGGATAGCGATTCGCCACTCATCTGTGTCGGCCGGATTGCCTGGGTCAATCATCCCGAGTGGATCAAAAAAGATGAGCTCCCGGTCGGTATGGGGGTGCAATTCACCAAGGTTCACGCTGAGGATCAAAGTCGGCTTCGGGCCTTTATTCGCGAAAAGACACTCTCCGTATTCAGCGACCTCCCGCAGGGCAATTGATTTAAGTCAAATGTTTTAAACGGGCTCTGGTATACTCTGCGTATTGTTACCGAATGGAAACATACGTAAGGAGGTGCCATGTCTAACCAGTCCCTCGTTTTCCAATCCATTGTCAGCCATATGGTCGAGGGGGTGATCTTCATCGACCAGGACGACCAGATTCAGGTCTGCAACCCTGCAGCAGAGCGAATTCGTGGCGTAAATGCTGAAAAAATAATGGGAAAATCGATTTACAATCTTCATCCTCCTCATACCCATACCCGCATTAAAAACCTCATTGCCAACCTGCGTTCCGGTGAACTGGCCTCCAGTAATCGCATTATTCGGGTACGTGATCGCTATTTTGACAACAGTTATTCGGCCATTCGGGATCCTGAGGGAGAATACCTGGGGACCCTCCTTCTCAGCCGCGATGTTACCGAAGTGAGACGTCTTTCACAGGAGAATATCGACCTGAAAGCGGCACAGACCGCTCCCTCCAGTCAGGATATGATCTGTCGCAGTCCTGCAATGCAGAAGGCTCTGGAAATTATCGATGCCGTCGCGCCGTTGGATTCGACCGTTCTGGTGACCGGTGAATCGGGTGTGGGCAAGGAGAGAGCCGTGGAGATGATTCACCGCCGCAGTGAGCGGCGGGAGAATCCCCTGGTGATGGTCAACTGTGCGGCACTGCCCGAAAATCTCATTGAATCAGAGCTTTTCGGCCACGCTAAGGGCGCTTTTACCGGTGCCGTCGAGAAATACCGCGGCAAGTTTGCCCAGGCCCATGGAGGGACCCTTTTTCTTGATGAGATCGGTGAAATGCCTCTGGCCGCCCAGGCAAAACTACTGCGGGCCATTCAGGAGAAGGTCGTTCACCCGGTGGGGTCCAGTGAGGAAATCCGGGTCGATGTACGGATCGTTGCTGCCACCAACCAGTCCCTGGAAGAGATGGTGGCAGAGCGGCGTTTCCGCGAGGACCTCTATTATCGCCTGAACGTCATCACGCTGGAACTGCCTCCCCTGCGGGAGCGGCGTGAGGATGTCCTGCCTCTGGCTGAACGGTTTATTCAACAGTATTGTGAAGAGATGTCCAAACCGATCCGATGCCTGTCGCCCCAAGCTGCCGAGGTCCTGCTCACTCACACCTATCCCGGCAATGTTCGCCAGTTGAAACATGCGTTGGAACGGGCTGTTGCATTGGGAACCGGAGAGGTCATTATCCCGGAAGATCTCCCGTCCGATTTCGTCGAGTGCGATGAAAAGGCAGACGGTATCAGTTATATCCCGGGCAAAGGACTTCGAGAGGCCAATGAAGGGTTCGAGCGGGAGTACCTGCTGCGTGCCCTGCGGCACCACGATGGGAAAAAAACCTGCACCGCCAAGGCTCTGGGAATCTCCCGGAAATCTCTGTGGGAAAAACTGCAGCGGCACGGGCTGGACGTTCTTGGCGTTACCTGATGGTGCCGCCATTCCGGTTCCTGTTACCGAACAGAAACGCAGGCTTATTTTGAAAGTTGTGTTCATCTCCTGTAAGGCCATGATTTCATGGCCTTTTTTGCGTTTTTTCTTTGATGGGGCGAATTGGCCCGGTATCTGCTACTTAGGGGGAGAGGGGGGCGTGTACCTGGATAATCGCTCCCGACAGGTGACATTTCACAAACTTCTGATACATAGAAGTAGGTGTTTTCAATGGCCGGAGCATGGTTGGTCCGGCTGTGTGTTCTAACCCACAGGAAAAGGAGTGGAAGGATGAAGTTGAATTGGATGCGTATCAGCGTCCTGCTGGTCATGGCACTGGCTCTGTTCGCAGGGACCGCAGCTGCTAAGATCAGCAAGGAAACCCAGGCTTGTCTGGACTGTCACGAGTCTATGCCTGGTGTGGTGAAGCAGTGGGAGAAGTCTGAGCACTGGCAGGCCGGTGTCGGCTGCTATGAGTGTCACGAAGCCAAAAAGGGCGATGTGGATGCGATGGATCACTACGGTTATACCGTGTCGATCATCGTTTCGCCTCGTGACTGTGGCAGGTGTCACCCCGACGAGTCCGCTGAGCAGGAAGCTAGCCATCACTCTAAGGCTGGCGACATCCTGAACACCAAAGACGGTGTTCTCGGTCAGACCGTTGGTGGTGAGCCTGCGGTTGTTCTCGGCTGTCGTTCCTGCCACGGTTCCGTGGTTAAGGTCATCGAGAACGGTAAGCTGGACCCCACCACCTGGCCTAACGGTGGCATCGGCCGGAACAACCCGGACGGCTCCAAAGGCTCTTGCTCTGCTTGTCACCAGCGTCACCGTTTCAACATTGAGCAAGCTCGCCGCCCCGAAGCCTGTGGCAAGTGTCACCTGGGTCCCGACCATCCTCAGATGGAAGTTTTCGAAGAGTCCAAGCACGGTAACAACTACCTGACCTACGAAGACGAACTGAATATGGACCATGCCAAGTGGGTTGTTGGCGAAGATTACGACGCCGCTCCTACCTGCGCGACCTGCCATATGTCCGCAACTCCGACTCAGGGTATTACCCACGATGTCGGTGACCGTAACTCCTGGAACCTGCGTGCACCGGTTTCCAAGCGGACCAAGAACTGGGAAAAGAAGCTGGACGCTATGAAAGACGTTTGCTCCAGCTGCCACAACCCGAACTATGTTGACGCGTTCTACAGCCAGCTGGACGAGTTCGTTGCGCTGTACAACAACAAGTTCGCTATCCCTGCCAAGGAAATCGTCGGTATCCTGAAGAAGGAAGGCGTTGTTGACAACCAGCCCTTCAACGACGAAATCGACTGGCTGTATTGGGAACTGTGGCACCATGAAGGCCGTCGTGCCCGTCACGGTGCTGCGATGAACGGTCCCGACTATGCCTGGTGGCATGGTATCTATGACGTGGCCAAGAACTTCTACAAGGAGTTCCTGCCCGCCGCTAAGCATCTGTCCGAAGAAGCCGGCAAGCCCGAAGTCTACAAGATGATCATCAAGAAGTATATTGATGGCCGTCCTGAGCACGAGTGGTACACCAAAGGCTTCGACAAGAAGCGGATGGAAGAGCTGAAGAAGTACTACAAGGACCGTTACAACCAGAAGGTTGAATAGTCCCAGTCGTACCTAAGCAGCACCAACCGGGGTTCCCATCAGGGAACCCCGGTTTTTTTATGCCGGGGTTCCCGCTTTCGCCCAGGGAGGGGCGAAACCAAAAGGGCTGGCCCTTTTGCAAGCGAAGGCAAACCACGCTTTGCCGTAGCGTTCTGTTGCCAATCCCCGGAAGGGATTGGCAGGTAAGGAGTCACCCCGGTTTTTTTATGCCGGGGTTCCCGCTTTCGCCCAGGGAAGGGCGAAACCAAAAGGGCTGGCCCTTTTGCAAGCGAAGGCAAACCACGCTTTGCCGTAGCGTTCTGTTGCCAATTCCCGGAAGGGATTGGCAGGTAAAGAGTCACCCCGGTTTTTTATGTTGGGGGACTCAAGTTTTTGAATTCTCGGAGTTTGGTCTTTCTCACTGAATTTGAGCACCATCTTCGCCGTCTGACAGGCTGCTGCTTTTTTGTCTCTTATCCACGTCATATGTACACAAAAACTGTGGATAGCCCTGTGAACAACTCAGGCGACCTCGGTGACAGCCCCCTTCTTCGGGGAGAAATAGCGTTTTGCATAAAAAAACGGCAGTCGTGTTTTTGTTGCCTCTTCTTGTGTCGGAGGTGGTTTTCGAAGAGCGAGGGGTGGTTTTTGTCAAGAAAAAAATTAACCTCCAGGAGAATTGTCTTGTAACTTGTTGAAAAAGCTAAATAAAAAATACAATCAGGCTTTTGGTAGGGTTTAGCCTTATGTCAAAACATAACGAGAACTTTTTGAGTAAACAGAGGATAAATACCCGAAAAAAGACAAGAGTTGGTTCGAGGTTGAAAACGGTTAATGAAGGTTTTTCCGTGTCAGTAAAACAGCGTTTCCGACTTTAATTAGGAGACTGTTAAGGGTTGTGGACAGAGTTGAGCCTCCGGTCAATCTGGCGGAGGCCCTGGAGGGCCGGACAAGAGATCTCAACGGTGGATGGTGGGCCAAAGGATTCACGGGGATTGATTCGAATGAGGGCACAGTTTCGCGTTTGGAGTATCTGCTCGTCAAGGTGGCGGATCGTCGGGACGCCTGTGCCGGCTCCCAGCTCAATGATAGTCAGAGGGGCCTGAATGTTTCTCTGCAGGAAAAGATCAAAATGCCGCCATTGTTCATCGGTACGGTGAGAAATCCATCCACTGTCGCCAAACATCAGGATGTTCGGCCGGGCTGTTCCACCGCAGTCCGGGCATAGGGGAATATGGGTTGCTCGCATCTTTTCCAAATCAACGTCGATGGTTTCGTGATTGGGCCAGATAGTATCGCCGCAAGGCGCCAGGCATTGTGCATGATGAATCGATCCGTGGACCTCAAGGACTTTGTCCGAATCAAACCCTGCTTTCTGAAATTGACCATCGACATTGGAGGTCACCACGAAGGTATCGAAAGAAAACCGATCGATCCACCTGCGGAGGAGGTCAAATCCCTCATGGGGAATCGTGGAGCGATAGAGGTGAAGCCGATGGCCGTAGAAACCCCAGCCAAAAGCGGGATCTCGTCTGAAATGGCTGGGATTGGCAGCATCGATGAACGACAGGCCAAGCTTTCTGTATGGTGGATAGGCTTTCCAGAACCCTTCGTTGCCACGGAAATCCGGCAAACCGCTGTCGACACCCATTCCGGCACCTGCCGAAATGATCAGTTTTTTTGACTGTGAAATAAAGTCGGCAGCCTTTTTTGCAGCGGCATCGTTCTGTTTATCCATTGATTGCGACGTTTACCTCTTGGGGTTGCAGTACGCGTATCAGGTCTCCCGGGGAGATTTCCAGCAACAGGCCCTTTTTGCCGCCATTAATATAAATGGCCGGTAATCCACGGATGGTTTCTTCCACATAGACCGGCATGGCCCGTCGGGTGCCAAAAGGAGAGGTGCCTCCAACCTGATACCCGCTGTATCGATCTGCAATCTTCGGAGGACAGGGTTGGACGGACTTGGCACCGATCTGCCGGGCGAGCTGTTTGGTGCTTACCTGTTTGTTTCCGTGCATCAGAACGATCAGTGGTGTGCCGCTTTCATCCTCCATAATCAGTGTCTTGATGACAGCGTATTCGTCCACCTGCAATTCCCTGGCACAGACAGCCGTTCCGCCCTTTTCCTCATAGGTGTAGGGTTTGGGCGTAAACGGTACTTTTTGTTGTTTCAGCAGGCGAATTGCCGGTGTGGAAGGGATTTTGTCTTTTGCCATAGGCGCCTCTCCCTTACCGTAAAAACCAGGAGCCGATCAGGCTGAGATGGGCCAGGACAATAGCTGTCAAGCTCAACCATCCCAGAATGCTGAAGGCCGGCTGCAGCCGGCTCATCATGCGATGCCCCGTGGGAATGAGGAATCCGAGGATGCCTCCACCCACCAGGCCGCCCACATGTCCGGCGTTGTCTGCCCCAACGACAAAACCGAATATAAGGGCATAGAAGGCCCATTGCAGAAGAAAGTTCCGCCGTGCTTCGGCCAGGCTGTCGCCGATCCTGTGATAGAGAGCAATGGCAAAACCAAAAAGACCGAAAATAGCCCCGGAGGCACCGACGACAGGTGTTCCGGGATGCCAGAACAGTCCAGCCAGTGTCCCGGTGAGGCCGGTGAAGATATACAGGAAGAGAAACGCTTTCCAGCCGAGTTCTCTTTCAAGCATCGGACCGACCTGATAGAGCACGAACATGTTGAATCCCAGGTGGATCAATCCGCCGTGGGAAAACATATAGGTAATGCAGCGCCACCACTCCCCCTGATGGACGACCTGCGGCCAGTATTGTCCCCCGCTATAGACCAACAGTTGTGTGGTCGGATTCAGTAGGACGGTCATCCCCAGCCCGGCGGCGGCCCCCCAGGCGGCCATGGCGGTAAACATGCCCAGAGTGAGATAGATGATCCCCTGAACGGCGGGGGGAAGGCCGGAGTCGACAATCTGGTTACGTCGGACAATACGAAAACGGTCGGCAGTCACAGTTCTCTCCTGAAATGTTCTATGTGGCGCCAGACTAGCCTAAAGCAACCGAGGTAGCAAGAAGGACGAAATCTTGGTCCGAGGAAATTGCACCCATTCGCGACGGCCTGTATACTCATAATCAACCGGAATGACTGAAAAACGCAGAAACGTACCCGGTGCTTTTTGTTGTCACCTCCGTGCTGTTTCTTGTCTGACTTATTGATTTTTCTGGAGTTTTTCTTTATGGCCATTGAGGCATTGAACCCGACAACAGGCGAAGTGATCCGACAGTTCGAACCTCACACCAATGACGAAGTCCGACAGATTCTCGGTGCGGTGGATGCTGCTTACCTTGTCTGGAAAGAAACCACCTTTGCCGAACGAGGGGACAGGATGCGTGCTCTGGCGGAGCAGCTTCGGAACAAACGGTGGGCTTTCGCTCGGATGATGGCTGACGAAATGGGCAAACCTGTCACCGGTGGCCTGGCAGAGATCGAAAAATGCGCTCAGGTTTGTGAATTCTATGCCGATCGGGCTGAAGGGTTCCTGAGCGATGAGCTGCTGGAGAGCGATGCAGGAAAGTCCTATGTCTGCTATCGGCCCTTGGGAATTGTCCTTGCGGTGATGCCCTGGAACTTCCCTTTCTGGCAGGTTTTACGTTTTGCGGCTCCGGCATTGATGGCCGGGAACGTTGGTGTTCTGAAGCATGCTTCAAATGTACCCCACTGTGCTCTGGCCATTGAAGACCTGTTCGTCGAGGCGGGTTTCCCGGAAAACGTTTTCCGCACTCTGCTCATTGGCGCTTCTCAGGTGGACCCGGTCATTGAGGATCCGCGTGTGAAAGCGGTGACTCTCACCGGATCAGAAAATGCCGGTCGCCGGGTGGCTGCAAAAGCGGGCGAGATGCTGAAGAAAACGGTTATGGAGCTTGGCGGCAGCGATCCCTATGTGGTTTTGGAGGATGCGGACCTGGATGCGGCTGTGGAGACGGCCGTGATCGCCCGAACGATCAACTCGGGCCAAAGCTGTATTGCGGCCAAACGGTTTATTGTGGTGAATTCGGTCTATGAGCAGTTTCTGCAGGCGTTTGTGGACAGAATGGCAGCTCTCAAGATGGGGGACCCTTTGGATGAAACCGTTCAGGTCGGACCCCAGGCCCGTCAGGACCTGAGGGATGAACTCCACGGGCAGGTAATGGCTTCGATTGAAAAAGGAGCGACCCTTGCTCTCGGAGGAACCATTCCCGAGGGATCCGGGAGTTTCTATCCTCCGACAGTTCTGACCGGCGTGAAGCCCGGGATGCCCGCCTACGACGAAGAGCTTTTCGGCCCGGTTGCTTCTGTTATTCGGGTTGCGGACGAAACGGAGGCACTTCAGGTAGCCAACGATACTCTCTATGGCCTTGGAGGGTCTGTCTGGACGTGTGATCCGGCGAGAGGGGAGCGTTTTGCAGGTCAGATTGAGTCGGGGGCTGTGTTTGTCAACGGGATGACCAAGAGCGATCCACGGCTGCCTTTTGGTGGGATCAAGTTGTCCGGCTTTGGCCGGGAACTCAGCTGGCATGGGATTCGAGAATTCGTCAATGCACAGACGGTCTGGGTTCGATAAGAACCACCTTTCAAAGGCTCCGTTGGGACCAGGGAGAGGTTATGGCACTGATTGTTTGGCGTGAAGAATATGTGACCGGGATATCCGAGATGGACCAGCAGCACAAAGTTCTGCTGGAAATGATCAACGATCTGTACGAGATCGTCCGGGATCGTAAAGGGGACGAAGCTCTGAGTGACATCGTGGCAAAACTGTCCGGTTACTGCCAGGAACATCTGGACCGGGAAGAATCGTTACTGGAGGAGTACAGTTACCCCGGCCTGGACGAGCAGCGGAAAAATCATGGTGAGTTTACCGATAAGCTTGCGACTCTGACGGCACAAATGGAGGCCGACAAGGAAACAATGGCCCCTGAGGTATACAAGTTCCTCCGCCATTGGTGGTTGGGACATATTGTAAGTATTGATAAACATTACGGACCGTTTTTGAATAAAAAAGGGGTCAACTGACCTTTTTCGGGTTCAGGGAGGGTTGTGTTCGGAGGTTTTGATGAGGCGTGTTGTCATTCTTCTATATTTTCTTCTGATTGGGCTCGTTCCTGCAACCTCTGCGGCGATCCTGGCACCGACCGATCCGGTGACTGAGCAGATCCGGCAATGGTTCGACAGCGACAAGGTTCCTGTTAGGGCGGAGCCTGCCGTCGTGCAGGCGATGGAGCGTTTCTATAGTGATCGGGACTACCGTCCTGCCTGGCTGCAGGGGCAGGTCATGACCCCGCTTGCGGGCTCCTTTTACGACGTTCTCCGTCGGCTGGAGAAAGATGGCCTGCGCCAGTCCGACTATCAGGTGGATCGTATTCGTCAATTGGTCGCCGAGTACCACGCCATGTGGAATGGAGCCTGGAAACCGGAAAACCAACGGCTCGCGACCCTTGAACTGGAGTTGACCCGATCCTTTCTGGAGTATGCGAGCCATCAGATTACCGGACGTCTCAGCCCGGCCGACCTTTCCTACGGATGGCACAGTACCCGCCGGACCTTTGATCCTGTCCAGCTGCTTCATCATGCCATGAAGCCGGGGACCTTTGGCCAGGCGATTTATCGACTCCCTCCACCTCATCCCGGATATCTTCGGCTGAAAAACGCTCTTGAAACCTATCGGGATTTGGCTCAAATACCCGATTGGCCGATGATCCCGGACGGAGATACCCTTAAACCCGGTGACTGGAATGAGCGCCTGCCTCAGATCCGTCGTCTGCTGAGACTGACCGGCGATCTCACTCTTCTTACCGAAGAACCGACCTATTACGATAAGACGACTGAGGAAGCCGTAAGGCGGTTCCAGCGGCGCCACGGTCTCACGGGAGACGGGATTGTCGGACCGAACACCCTGAGCCAGATGAATGTGCCTCCTTCAGCACGGGTGGACCAGATTATCGTCAATATGGAGCGTTGGCGTTGGTTGCCCAAGGACCTCGGGAAACGCCATGTGATGGTGAATATCGCTGCTTTTGAGCTGGACGTTGTTGAGGACGACGAGAACGTGATGTCGATGGCCGTTGTGGTTGGCAAGGGATTTCGCAAAACGCCGGTTTTTTCCGATCGTATACGTTATCTGGAGTTCGCCCCCTCGTGGAATATCCCGCCGACCATCCTGAAGGAGGATATCCTCCCTGTCATCAGGCCGAACCCGGAAGACTGGTTTGCCCGTCATCCCGATTTTGAGATTGTCCCTTGGAAACGGAATTCTCCAGACGATCGAATTGACCCCATGAGCCTGGAGTGGGAGCGTCTGAACGAAAAGAATTTCCCGGGTTTGATTCGGCAGCGTCCCGGACCGCAAAACCCGCTGGGGCAGGTTAAGTTCATGTTTCCGAACAGCTTTTCCATCTATCTGCACGATACGCCGACCCGCCATCTTTTTATGCGAGAAAAACGCACTTTCAGCAGCGGTTGTATCCGGGTTGAAAAGCCACTGGAGTTGGCGGAATATCTGCTCGAACCTCAGGTGGACGATTGGCCCTTGGACCGCATTCTGGAAAATATGGAGGCCGAGGACACCAGTCAGGTGATTCTGAAACGGCCCGTACCGGTCCATTTGTTGTACTGGACGGCCTGGGTCAATCCGGACGGGCAGGTGCAGTTCCGGTCGGATGTCTACGAAAGGGATCGCGCTCTGCGACAGGCTTTGGACCGCTCAAACAGCGAAACTCGCCTGGCAGTACAAAGGAACTAGACCAGGTCTTTCAGCCAGAGGAAGCCAATCAGAGTGCCCATTGCAGAGCCCATGGTGGAAAAAACAAAGACCAGCATGACCCGTGTCAGGCGGTTGCTCCACCAGCCCCGCATATTGGCGAGATCGTCGCCGACGGATTCCATATCGCCCACGGTGGGGCTGGCAATAAAAGCCTGAACCAGGCCGGTGACCATCCCCGCACCGATCGTCGGGTTAAGAGAGGTGAGCGGGGCAGCAAAGAAGGCTGTCGCTACAGTAATCGGGTGCCCCCAGGCAATCAAGGCCCCGAGTGCTGAGAGGATGCCGTTGGCGAGCAGCCAAGCCAGGGCCGCTTCGGCCAGAAGATCCCGGTTGCCAAAGAAGAAACCTCCGACAAAAAGAGCCGCTACGATGGCAGGGATAATCCAGGGGATTGCCTTGGAGATCGCACTTTTGGGCGGGACGGTATCGATCTCTTGAATGACTTCCGGAGGGATCTCCTGTTTGATCTGACGCAATATGCCCGGGACATGGGCGGCTCCGACGACCGCAACGATCTTCTCTCCGGGAGCCTGGGATATCTTGTGGGCCATGTAGGTGTCCCGTTCGTCCACCAGAACGGTTTTTACTGAGGGAAGTACCTCCCCCATCTCCTCGAGCATGGTATTCAGGGTGTCGCCCTGACGCAGCTTGGCCAAGTCCTCTTCGCTCAATTCCTGCTTTTCAAACAGACTTGTAACGAGAGTCGCCAGTACTTTCATTTTGGACCAGAATCCGGTGCGTCGCCAAATGCGCAACAGCGAGGTTCGGATCGATCGGTCCACCAATTCTACCCGTATGTTCGCTTCTTCAGCAGCTGTGGCTGCAGCGGCCAGTTCGGCGCCGGGCTTCACCCCGGTGGTGAGCCCCATCCTTTTTTGATAGGAGGCGAGGGCGACGTTGGCGAGCAGAAAGGGCATCTGCCCCTTTTTGATGACCTCGATAAGGTTGAGGGATTTCCAGTTTTCCTGATTTTTCAGATTCTGGTAGCGTTGCTGGTCCAATTCCACACAAACGGTGTCCGGCTCCTCGGTGCGAATGGTTTCAAGAACCGTGTCCACGGATTGTTGGGAGATATGAGCGGTTCCGACGAGGACAATCTGTTTGCCATCAAGCTCGATCCGCGTCGATTCGGCGGTAGGTTCTGACATGCAACGGCTCCTGATTCCGGATGGTACTTGCCGGAAACAGCCGGCAGCACGTAATGGGTCGGCATTGTAACATAGGCACCCAGGCGACGCAGTACGAAAACGCCTTGGGGTGGCTTATCAAAAGGTTAGAATGTGTTATACTTTATCGAGAAAATGAATGTCGTTGTCATTGCGGCGACGACGCGACAACACCCGGGGTAAGGCCCGGATTCAAACCGATGGAGGCTGTCATGAGAGCCAATGAATTCCAAAACATCTGCACATTGATCAAAGAAGGTCGTGACGAGATGGTAAACCACCCTCAGACTCACGAAGATGGTCGCGTGCTTGGCTGTGACAATGGGAACCTCCTGGTAAAGACCGAAGAAGGCCGAGACAAAGAGTGGAAATTCGAAGAATGCTATGAAATCCACCAGTCCAGGGATGACTTCCGCTTCGGTTAACTGATTTACCTCCTCGTTCCCATTCGAATGAAAAAGGGTCCTGTGCATGCATAGGGCCCTTTATTGTTTGATCTTCCCACCCATCCATG
>JANQIN010000201.1 GCA_028282145.1 Thermodesulfobacteriota bacterium
GGTTGATCCCCATAACGAAGGTGGCATCCACCTCTTTGCCGGGGGCGGAGATAATCACCCGTTTTGCACCCGCTTCCAGGTGTTTGGCGGCATCGGCTCGTTTGGTAAAGATACCGGTCGACTCCACCACGATTTCGACACCTTTATCTCCCCAGGGGAGGTTTGCCGGATCTCGTTCGCTGAAAATGGCAATACGTTGGCCATCAACGATGAGGCAACCTTCTTCGGTGGAAACTTCACCCGGGAAGATGCCGTGCACCGAGTCATACTTGAAAAGGTGGGCCAGGGTAGCGGCGTCGGTCAGGTCGTTAATGGCGACGATTTTAACAGAAGGGTCCTGCGCAGCCGCGCGCAGTACCAGACGGCCGATACGACCAAAACCGTTGATGGCAATCTGGAGAGCCATGCGTGTACCTCCTTCAGGGGGTCAGAAAAGGGATTAAATGCTGTGGTGTGCGCTGAAGCGTCCACTCATTTTATTATAGATTTGACCGTTGGCAATAGCCGGCGCACACTCTACACGATTACCCTTGATTTGCCAACTGTGCAGCTCGGGTATCGAAAGGCTGGAAAAGGATTAAAGACTTGCGAAAATAAGGGCCTATCGTGTATAAGGTGCCCCAAGGTTTGCATCAAGGGAGAGAACGTTGCGGGTGTGTCTGTTGGCCAGCGGCAGCAAGGGGAATGCCGTCTATTGTGAGTGCTCCGGGACGCGCCTGTTGATCGATGCCGGACTGTCAGGCAAAGCGATTGCAACACGTCTCCAGGAGATCGGCGTCGAACCCGAAGGGTTGGACGCCATTTTAATCAGTCACGAACACGGTGACCATTGCCGTGGCGTTGGTCCGCTGTCCCGCAGGTATGACCTGCCGGTCTACCTGCACCCCGAGACCCACAAAGCCCTCCCTGGTCTCGGCCGCATCGACCAACTGCATAAGATCGCCATCGGAGAGCAGTTTACTGTTGGCAATGTCACGATCGGCACCTTCCCCACCACCCACGACGTGGAGGTTTCGGTGGGGTATACTCTAACCGGCGCGGAAGGGAAGATCGGTCTGGCTACCGATCTCGGTTTGGCCACCCGATTGGTGCTGGATCATCTGCAGAAATGCCGTGTGCTGGTTCTGGAAACCAACCATGACGAGATGATGTTACGGGATGGCCCCTATCCCTGGCCGCTAAAACAACGCATCAAAGGGCGGCACGGACATCTTTCCAATACCCACGCTGCCGAACTGCTGAAGCAGGTCCTTTGGCCCGGGATGGAAGCGGTCTTTCTGGCCCATTTGAGCGAGACCAACAACAGCCCCGAACTGGCTCTGGCGGCCATCAATGGGGTCCTCGATGATCGGGAAGGACGACCGGAAATTTTTCTCGGTTATCAGGATCGGGTGAGTCACTGTTTCACCGTCTGACTGTTCAATATATCGAGACAACAATAGGGCCCGGGTCTGATTCGGGTCGGATGCACACACCTTAGGGAGACACGGATGGCAGTGCGAATCGTGGTCGGGCTCAAGCCCGGCATGCGGGATGCCCGCGGCGAGCGGGTGAAACGGGAATTGAAACATCATCTGGGGATTGAACTGGAAAAAGTTCAGACCCTGGATGTGTACACGGTCGATGCCGACTTGACTGAGGCTCAGCTTGAGGCTGCTGCCGCAGGTCCGTTCTCTGATCCGGTCATTCAGGACTACCGCGTCGGCGGTGCTCTGGCAAGCGATTTCGATCTGTTGATTGAGGTTGGCTTCCGCCCCGGTGTGACCGACAACGTCGGTCGGACCGCCCGGGAAGCGATCGAATATCAGATCGGCCGCTCCTTTACTCTCGACGAAGGGGTCTATACCTCGGTCCAGTACCTGTTCAGCGGGTTGGACGACCTGGGACAGGCGGAGCATATCGCCCGGGACTTCCTGGCCAACGGCCTGATACAGCGCTGGACCATCGTGGCCCGAAAGAATTTCGACCCGGTCAAAGGGCTCGAAGCGACGGTTCCCAAGGTTTTTAGCGATATTCAGCCCGAGGTACAGGAGATCGACCTGGAGGTCAGTGAAGACCGTCTGATGGAGATCAGCCGGGAAGGGATGTTGGCGCTGAACCTGGAAGAGATGCAAGCGATTCAAGCCTTTATTAAGGACACGGCCACTGTAGAGGCACGTAAGACCGTCGGACTGGGTGACAAGCTTACCGATGCCGAGTTGGAGGTTCTCGCTCAGACCTGGTCCGAACACTGCAAGCACAAAATCTTTTCCGCCAAGATTCAGTACACCGATGAAACCACCGGTGATAAGGAAGAGATCGACAGCATCTTTAAAACCTATATTGTCGGTGCCACCAAAGACATCCGTAAAGCCATGGGCGACGACGATATCTGCCTGTCGGTCTTTAAAGACAACGCCGGTGTGATCGAGTTCAACGACGAGTGGTCGATCGTTTTCAAGGTTGAAACACACAACAGCCCATCTGCCCTGGACCCTTACGGCGGTGCTTTGACCGGGATCGTCGGTGTCAACCGTGACCCCTTCGGAACCGGTATGGGTGCGCGATTGATGTTCAACACCGACGTCTTCTGCTTCGCTTCCCCGTTCTATGACAAGCCTTTGCCGCCCCGGCTTCTCCACCCCCGGCGGATCTTTGAGGGGGTCGTCGAAGGTGTTGAGCATGGCGGCAACAAGTCCGGTGTCCCCACGGTCAACGGTTCGATTTATTTCGACGAACGCTTTGCCGGCAAGCCGTTGGTCTATTGCGGTACTGCTGCCATTATGCCCAAGAAGATCGCCGATGGGCGTGACTGCCATGAAAAGCAGGCTCTGGTCGGCGACCGTATTGTCATGGTCGGCGGCCGCATCGGTAAGGACGGTATCCACGGTGCGACCTTCAGCTCGGAAGAACTACACGAGGATTCCCCTGTCACCGCGGTACAGATCGGCGATCCGATTACGCAGAAGCGGATGTTCGACTTTCTCACCATTGCCCGGGATCGTGGTTGGTACAACGCCATCACCGACAACGGGGCCGGCGGTCTTTCCAGTTCCGTCGGTGAAATGGGTGAGGACACCAACGGTTTTGAGATGCATCTCGACCGATGCCCTCTTAAATATGCCGGTCTACACCCTTGGGAAATCCTGATTTCCGAGGCGCAGGAGCGGATGACCGTTGCTGTCAAGCCCGACTGCCTGGAGCAATTCCTGGCTCTGGCGACTGAGATGGGCGTTGAGGCCTCGGACCTCGGGCAGTTCACCGACAGCGGTTACTACCACTGCCTCTATGAGGGGAAGACCGTCGCCTACTTGCCGATGGCATTTGTTCACGAAGGTGTCCCGCAGATGCAGATACCTGCCGTCTGGCAGCCGCCGCAGCTGTCCGAACCCAAGCTCCCGGCGCAGTCCGATTACACCGATGCGGTCAAGGAACTTTTGGGCCGTCTGAACATCTGCTCCAAAGAATCGGTAGTCAGGCGTTATGACCACGAGGTTCAGGCCGGTTCGGTAGTCAAGCCCCTGACCGGGGTGGCCAATGACGGTCCCTCCGATGCTGCGGTCTTTCGACCGCTGCTGGACAGCATGGAAGGGGTGGTTGTTTCTCACGGGATGAATCCCCGGTTGTCCGATATCGATGCCTACCACATGATGGCCAACGCCTTTGATGAGGGGATGCGAAACTACGTCGCCGTCGGCGGCAACGTCGATCATGTCGCCGGTTTGGATAACTTCTGCTGGTGCGACCCGGTCCTCAGTGAAAAGACGCCGGACGGTCCCTACAAGGCGGCTCAGCTGGTGCGAGCCAACAAGGCTCTCTACCAGTATTGTGTCGACTTCGGGGTGCCCCTGATCTCCGGCAAGGATTCGATGAAGAACGACTACATGATCGGCGATACCAAGATCTCTATCCCGCCGACCGTCCTCTTCTCCGTTATCGGCAAGATCGACGATGTGCAGACTGCCTGTACCATGGATGCCAAACGGCCCGGCGATAAGGTCTATCTGCTGGGGAACACCTACGATGAATTGGGTGGTTCCGAGTATTATGCGTTGAAAGGTGAATTGGGGGCCAACGTTCCCAAAGTCGATTCCACCTCGGCATTACTCCGATACCGTACTGTCAACAAAGCCCAGAGCCAGAGTCTGATCGCCTCCTGTCACGATCTGTCCGACGGCGGACTGGCGGTTGCTATTGCAGAGACGGCTTTTGCCGGCGGCTTCGGAATTGACGCCGACGTGAGCAAAATCCCCTCCGAAGGAAAACTGTCCTGCGTGCAGCGTCTCTTCTCCGAATCGGCTAGCCGTCTGCTGATCACGGTGAAAGCCGAAAATGCCCCTGCCTTCGAGGCTCTGTTTGCCGGTCAGCCCTGTGCCTGCATCGGGCAGGTGGTGACAGAGGAGAAGCTGACTTTGATCGGGGAGGGCGGGAAGCAACTGGTCTCAGCTTCTCTGGATGAACTGAAAGAGGCTTGGCAGGCTACCCTGCGGGAGATGTAACGATGAAACAGGTGAAAGTACTGGTTCTGTCCGGTAACGGCATCAACTGCGAGCGGGAGATGGCCTTTGCCTGCGAGGCGGCCGGAGCCGATCAGGTCGATATTGTCCACGTGGCTGAGATTCTGTCCGGTCGCGTTAAGCTGGCTGACTATCATTTTCTGAACCTTCCCGGCGGTTTCTGTGACGGGGATGACCTCGGGAGCGCTAAGGCCCAGGCCAATCGACTGCGTCATGCTCCGATCAGCGGAAGCGAACAGTCACTGGCCGATCAGATCAAGGCATTTATTGCGGATGGCAAGCTGGTTTTGGGTATCTGCAACGGTTTTCAGATGATGGTCAAACTGGGTCTTCTCCCCGCTATTGGAGGAACTTACGGTCAACAGTCCATGAGCCTGACCTTTAATGATGGTGGTCGTTTTGAGGATCGTTGGACTTACCTTGCGGTCGACCGGGACTCTCCCTGCGTCTTCACCAAAGGACTGGAGAGACTGTACTTCCCGGTCCGTCATGGGGAAGGCAAACTGGTGGCCCAGGACTCCGCTACCCTGCAGATGCTTGAAGACAAGCACCTGTCTGTGCTCAAGTATGCAGAAGACGACGGGGTAACCCCGACCATGGAGTACCCCCTGAACCCCAATGGATCCCAGAATGCCATCGCTGGCCTTTGTGATGAAACCGGCCGTTGCTTTGGTCTGATGCCCCATCCGGAGGCCTACCTGCACCGAACCCACCACCCCCGGTGGACACGGGAAGAACTGCCGGACGAGGGGATGGGATTGTGGCTGTTTCAGAACGCCATTCAAACCATTCGCGAAGAGATTCTTTAAAAAACGTCTGTTTTTTGATAAGATACAGCACCTAAACCCCCGGCGGACCGATCGCCGGGGGCTTTTTACCACGTGATACACTGCCTTTTAAGGGATTGCATACATATGTTTGATGAACTCAACGAAGAATGTGGTGTTTTCGGGATCTTCGGTCATCCCGAGGCCGCCAACCTTGCCTACCTCGGGCTTTACGCTCTGCAACACCGTGGCCAGGAAAGCTGCGGTATCGTCTCCGGTGACGGCCACACCCTCCGCGGTTGGAAAGGGATGGGGCGGGTCAACTCGGTTTTTAAGGAAAACTTCAAGTTCAACGAACGGCTCCCCGGGCCGAACGCCATCGGCCATGTACGGTACTCGACTGCCGGGGGCAACGATGAAAAGAATATTCAACCGATCCGTGTGGATTACCATTACGGAGAGGTTGCTGTGGCCCACAACGGTAATCTGGTCAACGCCGAAGAGCTCCGGAGCGATCTGGAAACCCAGGGGTCTATCTTTTCCACTGTGGCCGATACCGAGGTCATTGTGCACCTGTTGGCGCGCTCCAAGGCACCGACACACGAAGATCGTGTTATCGAAGCACTGAACCAGGTCAAGGGGGCCTACAGCCTGGTCATTCTGACCGAAACACGGCTGGTGGCTGTACGTGATCCTCAAGGGTTCCGCCCGTTGGCTCTGGGTAAGCTGGATGGGGCTTATGTCGTCGCTTCCGAAACCTGTGCTTTTGACCTGATCGAGGCGGAGTTTATCCGAGAGATCGAACCAGGCGAAATGGTGGTCATCACCGAGGATGGGGTGAAATCCTACAAGCCGTTTCGCGAATCGCCCCCGGCTCCCTGCGTGTTCGAATATATCTACTTTGCACGGCCCGACAGCCGCGTTTTCGGCAGCTCTGTGTATGAGGTCCGAAAGGAGATGGGGCGACAGCTGGCGAGGGAATGCCCCGGGGACGCCGATCTTGTTATCGCTGTTCCCGATTCGGGTATGCCTGCGGCAATGGGATTCGCCCAGGAGGCTGGATTGCCTTTTGAACTGGGCCTGATTCGGAACCATTACGTTGGCCGGACCTTCATCGAGCCGCGACAATCGATCCGGCATTTCGGCGTCAAACTGAAGCTTAATCCGATTCGCTCGGTGATTGAAGGAAAGAAGGTGATTGTCGTCGATGACTCCATCGTCCGGGGGACGACCAGCCGCAAGATTGTCAAGATGATTCGCAACGCCGGAGCGGCGGAGGTGCATGTAAGGATTTCCAGCCCGCCGACCACCTATCCCTGTTTCTATGGCATCGATACGCCGACACGGAAGGAGCTGATCGCAGCTTCTCATACGGTGGAGGAAACCTGCCGTTACATCACGGCGGACAGCCTCGGATATCTGTCGGCCAAAGGGGTTCATGAAGCGGTTGAAAAGTATGTCGGTTCCGATGTCCACCACTGTGACGCCTGCTTTACCGGTGACTATCCCGTTAAATTTTCGGGTCTGGCCAACCTGGACCAGATCTCCTTGTTTGACGGTGGAGAGCGCGAATAATCGGACAGTTAGATTGTAATAGTTAAATAACTTCAGGAGTAAACGGTGTCGGATAAGGACCAGCTTAAAGCGATTATCGAGGAACTGTCGTACGAACAACGGGAAGTAACTCTGGCTTCAGGGAGGACGTCGAATTTCTACTTCGACGGCAAACAGACCACCCTCAATGCCAAAGGGGCGTTATTGACCGGAAAGGCTTTTCTGAAACTGGTGAATGAGTTTGACGGCCCGATTCACGGAGTAGGCGGTCTGACCATGGACGCAGATCCGATTGCCACAGCCACGGCGATTGCCGCCGATTTGGATGGGCAAAAATTGCATGCCTTCATTATTCGGAAGGAACCCAAGGGGCATGGTACCGGTCAGTGGCTCGAAGGTCGCAAGAACCTGCCTCCGGGGTCCCGTGTGGTGATTGTCGAGGATGTGGTCACGACCGGCGGTTCTTCATTGAAAGCGGTGGATCGTGCCCGGGAGGAAGGGTTGGAGGTCCTGGGGATCG
>JANQIN010000237.1 GCA_028282145.1 Thermodesulfobacteriota bacterium
GAGAAAGGCTTCTCCGGCCGACTGACGGCGAGAGCCCCCGCCGGACCGCCGCCTCGCCTGCCGGGCGGCTTTTTCGGCTTCAGCCTGTCTACGAGCCTCCTCCTGTTCTCGTGCAATTTCAACCTGCTTCTGTTCCGTTTTTTTCTTCAGTCGTTCATAAGCCGAATCCCGGTCGATCCCCTCATCGTACTTGCTCCCCAGAGGCGATTTTTGAATCCTCTGCCGTTTTTCCTCCGGAGCCAACGGCCCGATGTGTGACTCCGGAGGGCAGATCAGCGTCTGCTCTACCACACTGGGGCTGCCATCCTCCTGCAGGGTCGAGACCAATGCCTCTCCGATCCCCAGAGTGGTGATCACCTCTTCGGTTTTGAAGGTCGGGTTGGGTCGAAAGCCGTCTGCGACCGCTTTAATGGTCTTTCGGTCCTTGGGAGTGAACGCTCTCAGCGCGTGCTGAACCTTGAGCCCGAGCTGTCCCAGGGTGCCTTCGGGAATATCCGTCGGCGACTGAGTGACGAAATAGATGCCGACCCCTTTCGAACGGATCAAACGGACCACCTGTTCCACCTTGTCGAGCAGGGCCCGGGGAGCCCGGTCGAACAGCAGATGAGCTTCGTCGAAAAAGAGAACCAGTTTAGGGTGGTCGGCGTCTCCGGTTTCCGGCAGTTCCTCAAACAATTCGGACAGCAGCCAGAGGAGCAGACTTGCATAGATACGAGGGCTGGTCTGGACCAACCGGCTTGCATCCAACAGGCTGATCACCCCGTTACCGGAGAAGTCGTTTTTCATCAGATCGGCCAGCTCCAGCCCCGGTTCCCCGAAGAAGCGATCGGCGCCCTGCTCTTCAAGGACCAGCAGGCGCCGCTGGATTGCACCGAGGGAAGCGGAGGTGATATTGCCGTATTCGTCCCGGAGATTTTTGGCGTTTTCCCCCATCCAGCCGAGAAGAGAGCGCAGATCTTTGAGGTCAAGCAGCATCAGGCCGTCGTCATCGGCCAGGTCAAAGGCGGCGTAAAGGACGCCGCTCTGGGTGTCGTTCAATTCGAGTAGATTGGACAACAGTAGAGGGCCCATATCCGAAATGGTGGTGCGGACGGGATGTCCCTCCTTGCCGAACACGTCCCAGAACAGGGTCGGGTAGGGGCGTTGCCGGTAGTCGGGAAGTGGAATACGGGCCAGGCGTTCGTCAATTTTGGAGTGGGGGGCGCCTGCAGTGGCGACGCCGGAGAGGTCGCCTTTGGCGTCGGCAATAAAGACCGGTGTCCCCATGCGAGCAAATCCTTCGGCCCGGACCTGCAGCGTGACGGTTTTACCGGTTCCGGTGGCTCCGGCAACCAGACCGTGCCGGTTACCGGTCTTGCCGCTCTGAACAACGAGCCGTTCTCCGGCAGCACCAATGGTGAGATTCAATGGCATCACAGGCCTCCTTGGCAGAATTGGGTATACTGCAAGTGTACGCTTCGGACGGCACGTCACAAGTCGTCAAGCCATTAGAGAACTCTTAACGCCCAAGAGGCTTTGAAGGAGGCACATCATGAATAAAGAATATAAATGCGGCACCTGTGGAGTTGTGACCGTAAACAAGCAGCACCTCTGTCAACCGCAGGAACAGGCCGACGGATCGCACTGTGGATCGGTGCCAACCCAGTCGGTCAGCATGTGTGACAGTATCGATCAGAATGCGTCTTATACTTGCAGCGGCTGTGGTCGGGCATCGGTCGACCCCGAACTGCTCTGTCAACCGAAGCAACGTGATAAATAACCTTGCTTCACTTAACAGAAACAGGGGGCAAAGGCCCCCTTTTTCTGTAAGTGTGCGGCGAAACGAGAATCACCAACACCATGGGGTGTTGGTGATCAAATCGATAGCCGCAAGGGATCTACAGCGGCGAAACCGCTCGGGGAAAGATTGAATTGTGAACGCATCCCTCAGTCGAAGAGCGAGTTCAGAGAGAATTTGGTGCTGTAGTTGAGTCCGACAAAACTCTCCTTGGCGCGAAGTTCGACGTTTCGCTGTTCCGTTTTCCAGACCAGCTTAACCTGTTTGGGGTTCACACGGAGCCGAACTTTGCCCGGGATCAAGGGTTCTGAGGTTTTGGAAACGCTGGTGCCATCATCCATCAGCTTCAGAGAGGTCGCTTCCTTGAGGCGTTTCTTGTTTGCGGCGACCTGGTCCCGGTACTTCTGTTCTTCGGTGCGTTCATCGTTGTCGATGCTGGTCAGATAGACCCGCAAAATATCTGTATCGGTGCTCGTGCTGGGGGCATTACCCGCAGTCGCTTGCGAAGGAGTCAAGGCCAGCAGCACGGGCATCAGCATTGCCACAATATTCATCGGCCTGTCCTTTTCTGTTACTTTAAGTATATCCCGTTTTTAAAAGATTACTCGTTTGGTTTTCATTTGGAGTTCAAGCCATGGAAATGATTGTGCTTTGGTGGGGACTGTTTGCTGGAACGCATATGGTTGGCAGTTCTCTGAGAGTTCGAACCGCCCTGATCCGGAGTCTGGGACGGCCCGGTTTCAAGGGTCTGTATTCGGTGGTGGCTCTTGCGACCTTTATCCCTCTGTGCCTCAGCTACGGTGAACATCGGGGGACCGGTCCTCTACTCTTTTCACCGCCCCCATCGCTTCAGATTGCCACTCTGGTTCTGGTTGTTCTTGCCTTTCTGCTGTTGCTGCAGGGATTGGCGACCCCGACGCCCATGTCGACTCAGGCCGAGATGAGCGGCATGCGTGTAGATGAGGCTCGTGGCATACATCGGATTACGCGTCACAGCCAGAATTGGGCTTTTATCCTCTTTGCCCTGGGCCATATGCTGGTTGTCCCCTATGGGGCGGACTGGGTTTTCTTCGGCGGTTTTGTTCTCTATTCCCTGGTCAGTGCCTTTCATCAGGATCGCCGTCTGTTGGCGGAGGAACGAGACGGGTTCGGTACCTTCTATCTGCAGACCTCTCTTTGGCCCTTTGGGGCCATCCTGCAGGGGCGGCAGAAACTGGTTCTCAAGGAGATGAGCCTGCCGGCTGCGGTCATTGCTCTGCTGGTCAGTGCCGGGCTCTGTTATTTCCATGCGTCTTTGTTTGGAGGGGAGCCTGCCTTCTGGTAAGAGTGCCGGCGTAAAGCGTTAGTCGATGGAGCGTTCGTAGGGGTAGATAATGTCCCGTCCGCCCACCGGGCGACGTCCGAGGCGGGTCAGAACCAGGGTGTGAATCAGGAAAAGAGCCTGGAAGGAGAGGACGATGACCCCGGATATGGGACCCAGGGCCGCCTGACGCAGAAACCCCTCCCAGGTTTCCACCGGTGCCGGATGGAGTGTGATTTTTGTGAGCCAGCCTGCCAGAAGGACCAGAAACAGATAGATATAATTGGCTGCCATGCGCCCGCCGATCGCCTGCAGACGGGTCATTTTATATTGGGGGCGCAGCAGATCGTTGGCCAGTTCCCTGCGCCAGTCCGCATCGACTCCTTCCATCCTTCCCTGCAGCACATCATGAACAAACTTCTTGTGCAGCACCCGCACCCGGTATTCATAAGCGTCGTAGAACCGATAGCGGCGGGATTCGACAAAAAGCAGGGTGTATATAAGGGTCAGGCCGAAGAGAAAGAAGGGATGGGGCATCTCAGGATGGGAGAAACCGAACCCGAGAAAAGCTGCGGTGGCGCCGACAGCCCAGTTGGTGGTTCGATCCAGTCGGTCTCGCCAGGCAAGACTGCGGGTGACTTCAGCCCGGTAATAATGCACCAGAGCCGCGATAATCTCGGTCCGGTTCAGTTCGTTGGAAAGGGGCGGTGTGTCCTGCATGAACCCTCCTGTGATAGATTCAAGTATATCAGGCACTTGGCTTTTTTCCGGCTCGGTTCGAGACAGGCCGGGGCAAAAAGCTTCGTTACGAGGGAGAAAAGAATGAAAAGATGGATAGTATGGGGAGCTCTGCTGCTCCTTCTCGGGTCGCCGCAGATTTCCCTGGCCCTTCGCTGTGACAGCAAGATCATCGATACCGGAGATACCATGTTCCGGGTTCAGAAGTATTGTGGTGAGCCGGACGCGCGGGTTTTTGTCGGGGAGCAGAAGTTTCGTGAATACAGTCCCTATGAGGGAACAACAGTGAGCAAACAACAAGTCTGGGACTGGTATTACGACCGGGGGCACAACAAATTCACTGTACGCTTAAGATTTCGCGGAGGGATACTGGTCGCTATCTTCGATGAAGGACGCGGTTAAACGGTGAATCTTTCGAAGAGTAACGCCCCGGTAAGCAGCCGGGGCGTTGGTGTTTCAGTGCAGGGACTTTTCAAGCAAGCTAGTTGCGAACCTGCGGTAACAGTTCCTCCAGCAGGGCGAAGATCTCCTCCATATCCTGCATGGTGAAGTCTCCCATATGGGCAATACGGAAGGTTTCGTTTTTAATCTTGCCATAGCCGTTGTCGATCGCATAACCGCGTTCACCGGCCAGCTTCTTCAGCTGGGCCAGGTCGGTTTTATCGTCGTTTTTGATACAGGTGAGGGTGTTGGACCGGGCCCCTTCGGCAGCGAACAAGTCGAAGCCCATCTTTTTTGCCCAGGCGCGGGTGGCATCGGCCATCTCAGCGTGGCGTGCGTAACGGTTCTCCCACCCTTCGGCGATGAACTTGTCCAACTGATAGTCCAGTGCATAAATAGTGCTGATACAGGGGGTACTGGGGGTGTTGTGCTTTTCGGCGTTTTTTGCGAACTCTTCGAAATCGAAGTAGTAGCCGCGTCCTTCAGCCCGCTTGGCCTTTTCGATGGCCCGTTTGCTGGCGGTAAAAACAGCCAGTCCCGGAGGCAGGCCGAACGCCTTTTGTACACCGGCGATACAACAATCCATTCCCAGAGTCTCTACGTCGATATCAACCGCGCTCATGGAGCTGACAGTGTCGACGATAAAGGAGACCTCGGGGAACTTCTTCATGACCTCTGCGATTTCAGCCAGAGGGGAAAGAACACCGGTGCTGGTTTCGTTGTGCACCATGGTCATGGCGTCGTATTCACCGGAAGCCAGAGTCTTCTCAACCAGCTCAGCGGTGACGGGACTTCCCCACGCGATGCTGATCTTGTCAGCCTTGAGGCCACAGCGTTCAATGACGTTGTGCCATTTGTTGGAAAAGGCGCCGTTGGCGAAACAAGCGCATTTTTTTTGGACCAGGTTTCGTGCTGCGCCCTCCATGATGCCGAAGGCACTGGAGGTGGACAGGAATACATAGCCTTCGGTATGGAGCATCTGCCTGAGTTTCCCGATGACCGATTCGTGCAGCGTGGCATATTCGGGCATACGGTGGCCGATCATCGGCCGGGTCATGGCCTGCAGGGTGTCTGGGGCCACATAGATGGGGCCGGGTATATAAAGCTTTTTGTCCATGACGCCGTTCTCCTTATGCGTGCACCGTCTGATAAATCATCTTTTTCAATTGTGGGGATTTTAGCAGAAAGCAAGGGGAGCGCATGATAGCGAACCGGCCTGAGGCTGTCAAGAAAGGACCGCTTTGCCGGGAACTTGGGCCGCTTAGCACTCCTGGCAACCGAGTGCCAAAATAGGCTTGACAATTCCGAATTGGCGATTATACTCCGGGCTGTTAGCACTCAGGATGGGCGAGTGCCAAGTGCCAGATATCGCGGCTTGGATTATGACCGGAGCCCACACATAGAAATAGATCTTTCATCACAACAGATAAGGAGTGAAGACGCAATGAACATCAGACCGTTGCAGGACCGTATTATTGTTGAACGCCTTGAAGAGGAAACCACGACCGCTTCCGGTCTTATCATCCCCGATTCCGCCAAGGAAAAGCCTCAACAGGGCGTCGTGAAGGCTGTTGGTAAGGGCAAAGTCACCGAGGCTGGGAATGTTCTGGGTATGGACGTCAAGGCAGGTGACAAAGTTCTGTTCGGCAAGTACGCCGGTACCGAAGTCAAGCTGGACGGTCAGGAGTACCTGATCATGCGCGAGGACGACATCCTCGGCGTACTCGAAGCTTAATTCAATAACGACTATTTTGGAGGAACCAATACATGGCTGCTAAAGAAATTCAATTTGGTCAGGAAGCTCGTGCCGAGCTGCTGGAAGGTGTCAACAAGCTCGCTAACGCTGTTAAGGTAACCTTGGGTCCCAAGGGCCGCAACGTTGTCATCGACAAATCTTTCGGTGCTCCGCTGATCACCAAAGACGGTGTGACCGTCGCCAAGGAGATCGAACTGGAAGAAAAGTTTCAGAACATGGGCGCCCAACTGGTCAAGGAAGTGGCTTCCAAGACCTCCGATGTCGCCGGCGACGGTACCACTACCGCCACCGTTCTGGCTCAGGCCATCTTCACCGAAGGCACCAAGCTGGTGACTGCCGGTCATAACCCGATGGAGATCAAGCGCGGCATCGACAAGGCCGTTGCTGTGGCTGTCGGTTCCCTGCAGGAGTTGTCCAAACCGGTGGCTGATCACAAAGAGATCGCCCAGATCGGTACCATCTCCGCCAACAACGACGATACCATCGGTAACATCCTGGCTGAGGCCATGGAAAAAGTCGGTAAGGAAGGCGTGATCACCGTCGAGGAAGCCAAAGCGATGGAGACCACCCTGGAGACCGTGGAAGGGATGCAGTTCGACCGCGGTTACCTGTCCCCCTACTTCGTCACCGATCCCGAGCGGATGGAAGCGGCGATCGACGACGCCCTGATCCTGATCCACGATAAGAAGATCAGCAACATGAAGGACCTGCTGCCCGTTCTGGAGCCGGTCGCCAAGCAGGGTCGCACCCTGATGATCATTGCTGAAGACGTCGACGGCGAAGCCCTGGCTACCCTGGTGGACAACAAGCTGCGCGGCACCCTGAACGTTTGCGCCGTCAAGGCCCCCGGTTTCGGCGACCGTCGTAAGGCGATGCTGGAAGATATCGCCATCCTGACCGGTGGTACCGTGATCTCCGAAGAGGTCGGCCTCAACCTGGAGACCGCAACCCTCGATATGCTGGGCACCGCCAAGCGCATTGTGGTTGACAAGGACAACACCACCATCATTGACGGTGCCGGTTCCGAAGAGAACATCGATGCCCGGGTCAAGCTGATTCGTGCCCAGATCGACGAGACCACCTCCGACTACGATCGTGAGAAGCTGCAGGAACGTCTGGCCAAGCTGGTCGGCGGTGTGGCCGTGGTCAAAGTCGGTGCAGCTACCGAGACCGAAATGAAGGAAAAGAAAGCCCGCGTTGAAGACGCTCTGCACGCCACTCGTGCAGCTGTCGAAGAGGGTATCGTTCCCGGCGGCGGTGTGGCTCTGCTGCGTGCTGTCAAAGCTGTGGACGCCATGGATCTGGGCGGCGAGCAGAAGTTCGGCGTCAACATCATCAAGGCTGCTCTGGAAGCTCCCCTGCGTCAGATCGCTGCCAACGCCGGTATGGAAGGCGCCATCGTGGTCAACGCTGTGGCCAACGGTGAAGGCGGTTACGGCTTCAACGCTGCCACCGACGACTACGTTGACATGATCGAGGCCGGTATCATCGACCCGACCAAGGTGACCCGTTCTGCTCTGCAAAATGCGGCCTCCGTGGCCAGCCTGATGCTGACCACCGAAGCGTCTGTGGCGGACATCCCTCAGGATGAGCCCGCAGGCGGTATGCCTGCCGGTATGCCCGGCGGCATGGGTGGTATGGGCGGCATGATGTAAAATTACCCTTAGTGCTGAAAAAAAGCCCCTCGGTTTACCGAGGGGCTTTTTTTATCGGATAGTCGGGACTTTGGTGATGGCTTTCCTGGCCTTACACCAAGCCCGCTTTGCGAAAGCATGGTTTTACTTTGCTTACAAAAACGGACCTTCTGGCCCGTTTTTGGCCTCACCCATCCCTGGGGACAGTTGGGTGGCGATGGCCATCCTGGCCTTACGCCATAATCGTTGCCGAAACATGCGATTTTCCTCCACTCACAAAAACGAGCCTTTCGGCTCGCTTTTGGCCTCACCCATCCCTGGGTTCGGTGTGCTGCGTGTTAGGGTGCTTTATTTTTTGACGAGTTGGAGTTCCACCTCCAGTCTCACTTCGTTGCCGACAACCACGCCACCGGTTTCAACGGCTTTGTTCCAGGTCATTCCGAAATCCCGTCGATCGATAGCTCCGGTAATACGGGCTCCCCGTTTGATATTTCCCCAGGGGTCCTTCACTTCCTGATCCAGCCCTTCCACCTGAAGTTGAACAGGTTTGGTCGTGCCGTGGATCGTTAAATTGCCCGCAACCTGATACAGGGCTGGACCTAACTTCTTTACCGAGGTGCTCTTGAAGTCGATGGTCGGGAATTTCTGCACATTAAAGAAATCCGGGCTTCGCAGATGGTCGTCCCGGTCGGCAATCCCCGTATCGATACTGGCGACTCCGATGCTGGCAGAGAAGGTACTGTTAGCCGGGTTTTTATCATCCAGGACCACCTGGCCCTGGAGTTCGCTGAAGGTCCCTTTGACGTTGGTGATCATCAGATGTCTGACACTGAAGTTGGCCGAGCTGTGTGCCTGATCGAGAACAAAGTTCGCGGTAGCGCTCCAGGCGGGAGCGGCCAGGGTCAGTAGGAGAAAAAGAGAAAAATAGACGCGCATTGATGCCTCCTTTGGTCATAATTTGCTTTATGTTCATTCAAGCCGACTGGGATACCCCTGTCAAGGAGAGGGCCTCACGGGAAAACCGAATAGATTTCAATGCCTTGTTTGCGGGACTTTAGAGGAATTTCTGATAAGGTTTTCACACAACCGCTTTCTCGGGAGTGCAGAGTGTCTTTTCTGCCTATCATTCAACAGCTCCGGGAGCGCTGGTACGGCCCCTTGTTGCTGACCCTGGCGTTGCTCGTTTCCCTGGGAGGGTTGCTTTACCTGCTTGAAAATCGGCAGGTACAGGCAAC
>JANQIN010000270.1 GCA_028282145.1 Thermodesulfobacteriota bacterium
GAGGCCCTGTCAGAAGAGTTTTCTGCCGCCACCGGCCTGACCGTCTATCAGGCGATTCCCGCTCGGGAGCGGTTTGAACTGGTGCTCCAGAAACTGACCGAATTGGGAGCCGACCGGATCGTTCCGATGGTGACGGCTCGTTCAATCAACGCGGCGGAACGGGATCGTGCCCAGGCCAAGTCACACAAGTGGCCGGATATTCTTTTGCGCGCGGCGCGGCAGTGCCGACGGGCGACGATCCCGGAACTTCTGCCGGAATGGTCGTTCGAGAAACTGGTGTCTGCCCCTTCAGAAACGCTGCGATTGCTGTTGTGGGAAAAGGAAAAGGACCGCACATTGCGTTCCTGCCTGACTGAGGTCGGACATCGTCCGGTGGAACTGTTTGTCGGGCCGGAAGGCGGATTTGTCGAATCCGAAGTGCGCCGGGCCCGGGAGCTGGGGCTTCTTCCTGCCAGCCTGGGTGGTATGACTTTGCGAACCGAGACAGCGGCCATTGTTGGCGCGGCTCTGATTCAATACGAACGGGGTCGACTTGGCTGATCTCAAAGAGACATCACAATGACTGAAATAAATCCGTTAAACAACCTGGTCGTGGTGCTTGTGGAACCGCAGGGCGCCCGAAACATCGGTTCGGTGATCCGGGCTATGGCCAATTTCGGGGTTCGCCGGCTGCGGCTGGTCAACCCTCAGACCGATCATCTCCAACACGAGGCCCGGCAGATGGCTGTCAAGGCAGCCGACCGGTTGGAAGAGGCCGAAATCTACCCGACCTTGCAAGAAGCTCTGGCAGACTGCCACCTGGCTTACGGCACCACCCGGAGGTTTGGAAAGTACCGGGACGGTGTAGTGCAGGTGGATACGGCAGCTGGAAGGGCTGTGGCCCAGGCGCAGGCCGGTCTGGTCGCGTTGGTTTTCGGCCGGGAGGATAAGGGACTGAAAACCGAGGAACTGGATCTCTGTCAACACTTCCTCACCATTCCGACGTCGGAGGAACTCCCCTCAATGAATCTGGCGCAGTCCGTGGCTCTCTGTCTGTATGAAACGTATACTGCTGCGAATAACCTCGACGGTGTCGCCAAATCCCGCAAGCAAGCCGATAGCGAGAAATTGGAAGGAATGTTCCAGCATATGCGGGAGACTCTCACCAACATTGAGTATTTGGACCCTCAGAATCCGGATCATATCTTAAGGACCTTTCGGAGGATGTTCGGGCGGGCCGGCCTGGATGAACGAGAAGTGCGTGTTCTCCGCGGATTGTGGAGCTGTATCGATCTGTTGTACACCGACTACGGAAAGAAGCCTAAAGAATGACCCCCTTTCACGAGAAAGCTCTCGATAATGGTCTGCTGTTGCGGTTTTTCGATCGCAGTAACCGTTATTTCGGTGACTACCATCGTCTCTGTATCGAGATCCAGTGCGCTGTTCCGGTGGCCGAATATATGAGTGCGGAGGAGATCGATGCTCAGGAGGTTCATCGTTTTATCGGAACCGAGGCCTCCTTTCATAAAACTCTGGAACAGATGGGAGTTGCCGGTGCCGACGTCAAATCGACTCGCGAACGGCTGTTGACCAACTTTCTGGAGACGACGGGTGCGTACCTTGCCCGTCCCGAATTTCCTCGACATTTTCTGGCCAAAGAGCTGGCGCGCCGCAAAGGCAGCCTGTCCTTCTATTGAGTATCGTCGATCTGGCTATCGACCGCCTTGCCTACGGTGGACGCGGTGTCGGCCGTGTCGATGGCATGGCGGTCTTTGTCGCCGACACCGCCCCCGGTGACAGAGTTCTGGCGCAGATTCGTCGTCAGAAAAAACGGTTTGCCGAAGCGGAACTGCTGAAAGTCCTTGCACCCGGTGCCGGAAGGAGAGAGCCCCCGTGCCCGGTGGCCGATCGTTGTGGCGGCTGTCAATGGCAACATCTTACCTATTCCGCCCAGTGCCGGGCCAAGGAAGAGATCTTCCGGGACCAGCTTCAACGTCAGGCGGGGATCGAACCTGAGGTCGTCCAGCCACTCGTCCCATCGATGGAAGAGTTTGCCTATCGGAGCCGCACCCAGATCAAAGCCCGATGGGACCGCCGCCTGGCTTTTGGTTTCTATGCCACGGGTAGCCATGACTTGGTTATCTTTGACCAATGTCCGATTCTGGTCGCAGCCCTCGACGGCGCTTTGCCACACATAAAACAAGCTCTTTCGGACTGGCCCGGAGCGCATCGGATTGTCGGGATGGATCTGAATTCAGGCGATGACAGTGCCCTGCGCGCCCTGATCCATCTCCAGTCTGCGCCGCTTCCGGAGGAGATTTCCTCCCTTGAACGCGTTTGGGAGCCGGAGTTGGGGGCTTTGTTCCTGCTCCCCCGGGGTGGCGAAGAACCGATTCCGGTCTGTGGCGACCCCTGGTTGAAGATCCACCCCCTGGTCGACGAAGGGTTGGAGCTGCTCTACGGGCCGGGAGGTTTTGCCCAGATACACCTGAGACAGAATCAACGGTTGGTCCAGGAGCTCCTGGATACAGTTGGTCCTCTGGCCGGCAAGGACGTTCTGGATCTCTATTGCGGCATGGGGAATTTCAGTCTTCCGATGGCCAGCCGAGGAGCTCGGGTGACCGGGGTTGAACTCTCTGAGAAGGCGATTGAGCAGGCCCGCATGAATGGTTTGAATAATGGACTCACATGCGCCAAATTTATGGCGCAGGATGTCGGTCAATGGTTGAAGGCGGAGGGAGCGAGACGGAAATTTGACCTTGTCGTCCTCGATCCACCCCGTTGCGGTGCGGAAGAGGCTGTCGACCCGCTGCTGAGCATGGGGCCTGTTCATATCGCTTATATCTCTTGTGATTTAGCGACATTGACCCGTGATCTCAAGCGGTTTTGCGCCTCCGGTTATCGGGTTGTTTCTTCCAGGGCCTTTGATCTGTGCCCGCAGACATATCACATTGAAAGCCTGACTCTACTTCAAAAAAAGTGAGCTTGGCACGGCATCTGCTTAACATTTGATTGGAATGGTTTATTTTTAATGTTGACCGGAATTGAATTTTTTCCCTCCGATATGGGGACAGGGACGAACAAACAATGGCGCAGGTTTATCTAGCACGACAGCCGATCTACAACCACCGCACGCAGGTAATCGCCTACGATTTGATCTTCAGCCCCGGAGCCTCCGGAGGTGAGGAGCATCACTGGTTGTTGGATCGGATGAGCGAACTGGGGCTTCCCGCTCTGGTGGGGGGACGGTTTGCTGTCTTTCCCATGAGCCGACACCTGATGCAGCGTCCCGAAGCTTTTCCATTTCCTTCCTCCAAAGTCATTTTCTGGATCGCCGATCGTTTTATCGAACCCGATCTGCGAGAGTCATGTCTCGAGTACGCCAAGAAGGGGTACCAGATTTCCATCGACCTGGAGTCGGTGGAAAGAATGGACCCGGAATGGCTCGATCAGATCAGCATTGTCAGAATTGACCTTAAGAAGCATCCACTGGAAGGCCTGCGGGATCGGGTCTACCAACTCCCGGCACATGGTATCAAACTGCTGGCAACCCATGTAGAAACCCGTCAGGATTATGACGGAGCCATGCAGGCCGGTTGTCGCTTTTTTCATGGCGGTTTCTTCCTTCGTCCCGAAGTCGTTCAAGGGCGCCGGATGCCCGCAGGCCGGCTGACCGTCCTGCGACTGCTGGCTCAGCTTCAGTCTCCGGACACCGATCTGAACGAACTGGAAGAGATTATCTCCCACGATGTCAGTCTGTCTTATCGACTGCTCCGTCACCTTAACAGCGCTTATTTCGGACTGCTGAGAAAAGTGGAGTCTATCCGGCACGCCGTGGTTTATCTCGGGCTGAAGAATCTGCGGGTCTGGGCCAGCGTCATCTTAATGACCAAGATTGAAGGCAAACCGATCGAATTAATGAAAACGGCTCTGGTCCGTGGTCGAATGTGCGAACTTCTCGGCAATCAGACACAAACCGATGAGCCTGAAGCGTTTTTTACTGTTGGCCTTCTGTCGACCCTGGATGTCTTGCTGGACTGCCCGATGGAAGAGGTTCTGGAGGAGCTGCCCGTCTCCCTGGAGATTCAGCGTGCACTGTTGAAATGCGAAGGGCAATCCGGGCAGGTCCTGCAGTGTGTCCTTGATTACGAGAAAGGCGACTGGGAAGGGGTGGAAGAGTCCTCTTTTGACAGCCAGGCGATTGCGGAAGCGTATCTCGAATCGGTGGCTTGGGGGGAAGAGACCTTGGGACAATTGACGGCTTAACCTCCATTTCGCAGAGACGGGAAAAGCCACCGTTTTCCCTTGCAAAGCGCTGCCGGCTATGCTACATAGTCGGCAGTTCTGGTTTCACCCGGGAAAGTGGGCTTTTTGGTCCGCTTTTTTTATTGCGAGGAATTTATGGCATCGTCCACCGTGATTGAAAAGGTTGAGGCTCTGGTTGAGCCGATCCTCGAAGATCTGAATATGGAGTTGGTCGATCTGGAGTATCGTCGTGAACAACGTGGCTGGGTTCTGCGCCTGTTTATCGACCAGGAAGGCGGTGTCAATCTGGATGATTGTGCCAACGTCAGCCGTGAGGTGAGTGCCATTCTGGATGTGGACGATGTGGTACCCAACGCCTACCACCTCGAGGTTTCTTCGCCCGGGCTGAACAGGCCGCTGAAAAAGGAAAAGGACTTTGAACGGTTCGCCGGTCGATTGGTAAGGATTAAAATGTCTTTTCCCATCGACCCCGACGGCCGGGGGCAGGAGCGGAAGACCTTTACCGGTATTCTGAAAGGGTTGGAAGAGGGGAAGGTTCTGGTGGAACAGGACGACAAGGTTGGCGGAACGGTCGCTCTCGCGTTAACCGATATCGCCTCGGCGCATCTGGAATTCACCTTTTAGTTTTTAAAACAGCAGGAATCCGATCTGGATTGCCAGAAAATTCATCATTGAAGGGGATGAAGTATGGTGGCGAATCTGAACCACATTATCGATCAGGTTGTCCGTGACAAAGGCATTGACCGCTCCATTTTGGTGGAAGCGCTCGAGTCGGCCGTCCTTTCGGCAGCCAACAAGAAATACCGCAACACCCGTGATCTTGAGGCACATTTCAGCGATGAAACGGGTGAGGTCGAACTGTTCGAGTTCGTCACCGTGGTCAACGAAGTGGAAGATTCTTACAAAGAGATCGATCTCGGCGAAGCACAGGAGATCGATCCTGAAGTCGAAGTGGGTGACAGTCTGGGAATGAAACTGGAGGCAGGATCCTTCAGCCGGATTGCCGCTCAGACCGCCAAGCAGGTGATTATCCAGAAGGTTCGGGAAGCCGAGCGCGAGGGGATTTTCAACGAATTCAAAGGTCGCGAAGGCGAAGTCGTCAACGGTATCGTTCGACGGTACGAGCGCGGTGATCTGAACATCGATCTGGGGCGTGCCGAAGCCTTGCTGCCGCAGCGGGAGCAAGTGCCTCGTGAAAACTACCGCCAGGGCGACCGGGTGCGGGCTTATATCTACGAAGTGCGTATGTCCCCCAAAGGGCCTCAGATCCTTCTGTCTCGTGCCCATCCCGGTCTGTTGGCCTCTCTGTTCTACAACGAGGTACCTGAAATCGCAGAGGGTATCGTTGAAATCAAAGCGGCCGCACGTGAGCCGGGCAGTCGGGCCAAGATTGCCGTGGTATCTCACGATCCGGATATCGATCCGGTCGGTGCCTGTGTCGGTATGCGTGGGTCTCGTGTCCAGAACGTGGTCACCGAATTGCGGGGCGAGAAGATCGATATTGTCCCCTGGACCCCTGATATTGCACGTTTCGCCTGTAATGCACTGGCACCTGCCGAGGTCAACCGGGTGTACACGGATGATGACAACCAGTCGCTTGAAGTGATCGTCCCCGATGACCAGCTTTCGCTGGCGATCGGTAAAAAGGGTCAGAATGTCCGCCTGGCAGCAAAGCTGACCGGTTGGAAGATCGATATCAAGTCCGAGACCCGTGCTGCTGAGGAAGAGCTGGGCGATACCGGGGAGGGGGAAGCGGCGACTGAAGAGGTGGAGACTCCGGCGGGGTCGACCGAAGAGACTGCCGTCTCTGTTGACGAGGTCGAAGCAGCTCCGGAAGAGACTGCCAAGGATGCCGTTGAAGAAGAGGTCCCGGCGGAAGACGAAGCCGGAGAGAACAAGGAATAGGCGCCCTATGGCGGAACGCACCTGCCTGGCGTGTCGGAAGGTTCTGTCCAAGGACGCCCTGCTGCGCTATGTTGCGTCGCCGGACGGTCATCTGACTGTCGATTATACGGGCCGTCTGCCCGGGCGGGGTGCCTATACCTGTGTGACGCTGGATTGTCTGGAGACGGCGCTGAAAAAGCGCGCTTTTGGAAGGGCATTGAAAACGGAACTCCAGCCAGTTGAGCTGGCGGAATTAACCGGACAGTTGAAAGAAGCTCTGGAGACCAAGATTGCTTCCCTGATCGGGATGGGACGAAAGTCCCAGGCGGTGGTTTCCGGGACCAATGAAATCCAGGGGCGGCTAGGTTCCAGACAGCTCCCGGGACTGGTGATTGTTGCTACGGATCTGTCAGCAGGGCTGTATGAAAAGATAAAAGGATTGGCTCAACAGAAAGAGGTACCGTTCTATCGCATGTTTTCCAAGGACGATCTGGGGAGACTTCTTGGAAAGGGCCTGCGAAGCGCGTTGGCATTTGAGCCCGGCGGGCTGACGGATCGGCTTATTGCGGAACTGGTTCGCTACCAGACTGTTTCAGGGGAGAAATGATGGGCAAGCGGGTATATGAATTGGCAAAAGAATTAGGGATGGAAAATAAAGACTTGATCGAAAAGCTCAAGTCGACCGGGATCGAGGTTTCTAGCCACAGCAGTTCCTTGTCCCCCGAAGATCTGGCCAAGTTTGAGGCCGCGACCAATCCTGTAGAACCCACTCCACAGGAAGTGGTGGAAAAGGTCGTCAAGCCTGGTCTGATTCGCCGGCGCAAGAAAGCAGTCGAGACTCCGGTCGAGGTGGCCCCCGAGCCCGTTGCAGAGGCGCCGGCACCTGTTGAGGTTGTTGAAGAGCCCACTCCGTCAGAGGAACCGGTTGAGCCAGCGACGGTTGAACCGGCACCGGCTGAGGCCCTTGTTGCCGAAAAGCCGGAAACTGCCTCAGAACCCGTTGAGGCCCCTGTTCAGGAAACTTCCACTCCCCAGGAAGAAGCTGCTCCCGCTGAAGCGACACCAAAAGACGAGCCTGCTCCCCAACCGGTTCAAGAAACCCAACCTGCTCCGGAAAAAGTCAAAACCGAAGTCGTGCCTGCAAAACCGGTCGAACCCCAGGCCAAATCGGCTGAGTCAGCCAAGGTCGAGCAGGGTAAGGCCACGGCCAGTCGTGCTAAAATCCTGGGCCGTGTCGAGCTTCCCACGATGAAGAAGCAGAGCGAAGGGGACGGTCGCAGACAGGAACGACCTCGTCGTCGTCCGGAAGGTGGCGATGCACGAAAAGAG
>JANQIN010000003.1 GCA_028282145.1 Thermodesulfobacteriota bacterium
TGCTCGGGTGGCAGAGCGACCAATAGCAGAGCGTCCACACCGGCTTCGGCGGCGGCGGGAGCAAAGCGCTTCACCCCGTAGCGGAAAATCGGATTGAAATAACCCATCAGAACGATCGGAGTGGCGCTCTTCTGCCGTACACGGGCTACCAGCTCCAGGACCTTATGCAGAGTCATCCCCTGCTCCAGGGCACGAAGGGAAGAAGCCTGAATGGTCGGACCGTCCGCCATCGGATCCGAAAAGGGCATCCCCAACTCAATAATATCGGCCCCGGCCTCGGCCAGAGCCAGAATCAGCTCCTCACTTTGCTCCGGAGATGGATCCCCCGCGGTCACAAAAGGAATCAGTGCGGCTTCTCCGCGGTTTTTCAAAGCGGCAAAAGTTGCCGAAATACGTTCACTCATTGACGTTCCTGTGAAAATAAAAATCAAATGTTCTGAAAGTCGCAGTATTAGCGCCTTCCAAAACCCTTGTTAGTCTAGTCGACCATAGGGGGCATTTCAATTTTTTTTTGGCCCCTGAGTCTCACCCGATGAACCACCGCTACGCCTTCTGGGGCGTCTGCGTCGACGTTGGCCGGTTTTGCCTGCGGCCGGTTTTTCGCCGCTCTCACCTTTTCCTTTGGTTCCCCGACTCCCTTTGGAGCTGCCTTTCCCACGGGGTGGGCCACTTTTTCTAGGTTTTCGGGCCGGTTTGGCGTAGTCCCAGATAAAATCCTCTTCACCCGGAAATTCGCTCGGGATCTTCCGACCGACATACTCTTCAATGTCGGGCAGATGAAAAACGTTATCTTCATCCGCCAGGCTGATCGCCTTGCCGTCGGCGCCGGCACGGGCCGTTCGCCCGATCCGGTGGACATAATCTTCCGGGTCCTGCGGCAAGTCGTAGTTGAAGACGTGGGTTACCCCGTCGACATGAATTCCGCGGGACGCGACATCGGTAGCCACCAGAAAGCGAAGCTCCCCGTCTTTGAACTGCTGCAGCAGGCGCATCCGCTTGCGTTGCGGGATGTCACCGGACAAAACGGCCGCCGGCAGGTCGTTGGCATTCAGCAGATCGCTGAGCCGTTCGGCCATGACCTTGGTATTGACAAAAAGCAGCACCCGTTCGGTGACCGCCTCCTGCTTCAGCAGACCCAACAGCAGCGGGAACTTCTCCTTCTGGGAGACGTGATACAACACCTGTTCGATCCGCTCGGCCGTCACCTGTTCCGGTTCGATGGTCACCCGTTCGGGGATGTCCATGAACTCGTAGGCGAGCTCCATCACCCGACGGTCGAGAGTGGCGGAGAGCAGCATGGTCTGCCGCTTGTCGAAATCGGGCAATCGGCGAAGAATCCAGCGCAGGTCGGAGATAAACCCCATATCGAACATACGGTCGGCCTCGTCGATGACAAGGCTTTCGATACGTCCGAGGGAGAACACCCGTTGTTTGAGATAGTCGATCAGACGGCCGGGTGTGGCAACGATGACATCGACGCCGTCCCGTAGCGCCTGCCGCTGCTTCTCATAATCGACCCCGCCGAAGATCGGTTGAACAACCAGAGGGCAGTGCCCACCCAACTCTTTGGCGTCGGCACAGATCTGTACCACCAACTCCCGAGTCGGGGCCAAGATCAGCGCCCGTGGGTTATTGGTGGTACGGCTGCCGCTTTTGAGGAGTTTGGTGAAGAGAGAGATCAGAAAGGCGGCTGTTTTGCCGGTACCGGTCTGCGCCTGAGAAGCGACATCCTTCCCTTCGAGGGCCAGTGGGATCGTCTGCTCCTGAACCGGCGTCAAATCCGTGAAGCCCGCATCTGAGATCCCTTGGGATACCTCTGGCGGGAGGTCAAGGTCGGAGAACTTCATCCAAGACCCTGCAGATCAACATCCATGGCATCCGCCACAGTGTGAATATCTTTGTCCCCGCGCCCCGAGAGGCAGACCACCACCACCGCATTCGTGGGCAGGGTCGGTGCAAGCTTCATGACCTCAGCAATCGCATGACTGCTTTCCAACGCCGGGATAATTCCTTCCAGCTGGGTCAGAGCCTGAAACCCTTTCAGGGCATCATCGTCGGTGATACTGACATACTCGGCCCGATCGATATCGGCCAGATGGGCATGCTCGGGCCCGACGCCGGGGTAGTCCAATCCAGCCGAAATCGAGTGGGCGTTCATGATCTGACCATCGTCGTCCTGCAGCAGATAGGTTTTGTTCCCATGCAACACGCCCGGCAAACCGGCGCCGATGCTGGCGGCGTGCTTGTCGGTATCCACACCGTGCCCGGCAGCTTCGACTCCAATCAAGCGTACGCTTTTATCTTTGATAAAAGGATAAAACAGCCCCATGGCATTGGAGCCACCGCCGATACAGGCCACACAGGCGTCGGGCAATCTTCCCTCCGCTTCCAGAATCTGCGCTTTGGCTTCGTCACCGATCACCGACTGGAAGTCACGGACCATCTCGGGATACGGATGGGGGCCTGCCACGGTCCCTATGACATAGAAGGTGTCGCGCACATGGGCCACCCAATGGCGCAAGGCGTCGTTCATAGCATCTTTGAGAGTGGCGGTACCACTGGTCACACCCTGAACCTCGGCCCCGAGAAGTTTCATCCGAAAGACGTTCAATGCCTGCCGTCGAATGTCCTCAGTTCCCATAAAGACGGTACATTCCATCCCGAAAAGGGCCGCAACGGTAGCCGTGGCCACACCATGCTGCCCGGCTCCGGTCTCGGCAATCAGCTTCTTCTTGCCCATGCGGCGCGCCAGCAAGGCCTGACCGATCGTATTGTTAACCTTGTGGGCGCCGGTATGGTTCAGATCCTCCCGCTTGAGGTAGATCTTGGCACCGCCCAACTCTTCTGTGAGGCGCTCGGCAAAATACAGCGGGCTCTGACGACCGACATAGTTTTGCAGGTAATGGGTCAACTCCTGCTGAAAGGCAGGGTCGGACTTGGCGATCTCATAAGCCTCCTCCAACTCCAGCAGTGCAGGCATCAATGTTTCGGCCACATAACGGCCACCGAACTGGCCAAAATGGCCCCGGTCATCGGGATAGGAATAACTCACAGCTCTATATCTCCTTGGCGGCCCGGATAAAGGCCGCGACTTTTTGTCTGTCTTTTTTTCCGGGAGCAGCTTCCACACCACTGGAAACATCCACTCCATAGGGCCGGACCCGCTGGACGGCTTCGGCCACATTGTCGGGGGTCAGCCCCCCGGCCAGAACGATACGTGTCTTCTTTGCCGCTTCGATGGCGAGATCCCAGTTGAACGTTTTCCCGGTGCCGCCGTACTCACCTTCCACAAAGGCATCCAGCAACCAGGTTCGATCCGGCGTCAACGCGTCAAGACTGGTGGCATCCTTCACCGACACCGCCGGCAGAACCCGCAGGGGAGCCAGGTCCTCTGCCGATGGGGACTGGCTGCCGTGAAGCTGGGCCACGTCCAGACCGCAGTCCCGACACCGCTGCCGGATCAGCGCATCGGATGCATTGACGAACAGGCCCACGGTGGCGACCATCGGCGGCAGTTGTGAAACAATATCCGCCACAACCTCCGGAGCCACATTGCGGGGGCTGCGTTCGTAAAAGACAAACCCAAGAGCGTCGGCGCCGGCATCAACAGCCTGGAGCGCATCGTCCCTGTTTGTTATACCACAGATCTTGACCCTAACCATGCGTCAGACCGTCGGTTCTTCCACCGTGGGGAGTTTTTCCAGCGAGGCGGCAATCGCCTCTGCCGGGTATTCGTAATCCTTCAGTTGCCCGGACAGATAACTATCGTAAGCAGTCATGTCAAAGAAACCGTGACCGGACAGGTTAAACAGAATCGTCTTTTCTTCCCCGGCCTCGCGGCACTTAATCGCTTCGTCCACCGCGCATTTGACGGCGTGGGAGGATTCGGGGGCCGGCACCAGTCCTTCGGTGCGGGCAAAAAGCGTTGCCGCTTCAAAGCAACCGTTTTGGGCATACGCTATCGCCTCAATAATACCTTCGTTGTACAACTGACTCACCAGAGCACTTGAACCATGATAGCGCAAGCCACCAGCATGAATCCCCGGGGGAACAAAGTCATGCCCCAGGGTGTACATCTTGGTCACCGGTGTCAGCATCGCCGTATCACCAAAGTCAAAGGCGTAGGTCCCCTTGGTCAGCGTCGGACAGGAGCTCGGCTCCACCCCAATCAGACGGATATCCTTGCCGTTGGCTTTATCCCGCACAAACGGAAAGGCCAGACCGGCAAAGTTGGAGCCGCCACCGCAGCAACCGATAACAATATCGGGCGAATCTCCGGCGATCTTGAGCTGTTCAATCGCTTCCAGGCCGATCACGGTCTGGTGATGGCAGACGTGATTCAGCACACTTCCCAGTGCGTAATTGGTGTCGTCGTTACTGGCCGCATCTTCCACAGCCTCGCTGATCGCCATCCCCAGGGATCCGGTCGAATCGGGGTCTCTTTCCAGGAACCGGCGACCGGTGTTGGTCTTGGGACTCGGCGAGGGAATCACCTCGGCGCCCCAGAGTTGCATCAGGCTTTTTCTATACGGTTTTTGGCTAAAGCTGACCTTAACCATGTAGACGGTGGTTTCCAGGCCAAACAAGGAGGAGGCCAGAGCAAGAGAGCATCCCCATTGACCGGCACCGGTCTCGGTCGCCAGACGCTTGATACCTGCCTGTTTGTTGTAGTAGGCCTGAGGGATCGCGCTGTTGGGCTTGTGCGAACCGGCCGGCGAAACCCCTTCGTTTTTGTAATAGATCTTCGCCGGGGTGCTCAGTGCCTTTTCCAGGCGATGGGCCCGGTACAGCGGAGATGGTCTCCAGATGGAATAAGCCTTCAGGACTTCTTCGGGAATATCGATCCAGCGCTCGGAGGAAACCTCCTGTTCGATCAGGCTCATCGGGAATATCGGCAGAAGATCATCAGGTGTCACCGGATTCAGTGTCCCGGGATGGATTACCGGTGCCGGCGCACTACCGAGATCGGCCATGACATTGTACCAACGCTTGGGAATCTGCTTCTCGTCCAACAGGATCTTGGTCTGCACGCTCACTCCTTCCAAGGGCAACGCCCTCCCGGATAGCAACATACACAAATGGCCGAAAAGGCCTGATCTCAGTCTTCGCCTTGCAGTGTGCGAAGGGTCCCCACGATGTCGTTCTGCCGCATCAGGGTTTCACCGATCAGGAACGCCTTGGAACCTGCTCCTTTGAGCCGTTCAATATCGGCCCGGTCGACAATACCGCTTTCGGCCACAATCGTTCGCTCGACCGGAATCCAGGGCGCCAGATTCTCGGTCACCGCCAAATCGGTTTCAAAGGTCTGCAAGTTGCGGTTGTTGATACCGATCATCGTGGCATCGGTCGCCAAAGCCTGCTCCAGCTCGTTTCGATCATGTATCTCCAGCAGCACATCCATCCCCAGCTCCTGCGCCAGATCGGTGTATTCCACCAGCTCCACCGTTTCCAGCGCCGCGGCGATCAGCAAAACCGCATCGGCACCGTAGACCCGGGCCTGGTAGATCTGATACGGATCGACGATAAAGTCTTTTCGAAGCAGCGGCAAAGGCACTTGGCTCCGCAGCTTTCTCAGATAGGACAAGTGCCCGTAAAAAAAGTTCTCGTCAGTCAATACCGACAGACAGGCTGCACCACCGGCCAAGTAATCCCGTGCGATGGCTTCCGGGTCAAAGTCCTCGCGAATGATCCCTTTGGACGGGGACCCTTTCTTGACCTCGGCGATGATGGCGGTCCCTTCATCGGCCTTGTCCGTCAGAGCTCTCGCAAAACCTCGCGTATCCTCCAGGTCAGCCAGAGCGGATTTCAACTGATCAAGAGGTTCCCGGCTACGATCTGCTTCAACCTCCTGCCGTTTATGTTGCAGAATACGATCAAGAATCATCGTTGGTCATCCGTACCAGCTGAGCGAGCTGGTCCTTGGCACGCCCCGAGTCGATCGCCTCGGCAGCTTTTTGAATCCCCTGTCCCGGGCTCTCCGCTATACCGGCAGCCACCAGGGCAAAGGCAGCATTCAATAAGACGATGTCGCGTTTGGGACCGGTCTCACCATTGAGAATATTGTCCACAATCTTGGCGTTGTCAGCCGCGTCACCCCCCTGAAGATCTGGCAGTTCACAGCGAGAGAGGCCGAACTGTTCCGGCGAAATCTCCGTACAGCACACCTTCCCATCCTTGATCTCCGCGACCCTGGTCGGACCGGTGAGGGTGATTTCGTCCATCCCGTCAGAGCCATGGACCACAAAGCCGCGCTGACAGCCCAGCTTGTTCAGTACCCGGGCCATCGGTTCCACCAGTTCGTCCTGATAAACACCCAGAACCTGGCGGTTGGCACCGGCAGGGTTGGTCAGGGGGCCCAGAACGTTGAAGATGGTGCGGATACCGATTTCCCGCCGCGGACCGATGGCATGCTTCATCGCACCATGAAGAGCCGGGGCAAAGAGGAAACCGACACCAATCGTATTGACACAGGCCGCCACCTTTTCCGGGGTCACACCCAGATTAACACCCAGCTTTTCCAGCACGTCAGCACTGCCGCAGGCGCTGCTAATGCTGCGGTTGCCGTGCTTGGCCACTTTGATGCCGCAGGCCGACACGACAAACGCCACGGTGGTAGAGATGTTAAAGCTGCGGGTACCGCTGCCGCCGGTACCGCAGGTATCGAGAATGGTTTCGCGATCCTGATTGATCTCTTCCCGATCGATGTCCAACACTGGGCCAACCTGAATCGGAGTGGCCCGCTCCCGCATCACCCGGGCCGCACCGGTGATCTCTTCGATCGTTTCCCCTTTCAGGCGTAAGGCCGTAATAAAGGCGCCGATCTGGGCCGGGGTCGCCTCACCACCCATGATCTGGTTCATAACCTCTACCATGGTCCCTTCGTCCAGATTCTGGCCTTCTACAACACGGGAAATCGCTTCTTTAATCACCCCACCCTCCTATTGGCTGAGATCCAAAAAGTTCTGAAGCAGACGTTTACCTTCCACCGTCAGGATCGATTCGGGATGGAACTGGACACCCCACAGAGGTGCCTCTTTGTGCTGCATCCCCATAATGGTTCCGTCCTCAGTCCAGGCGGTGACCTCGAGACAGTCTGGCAGGGCTTCTCTCTCAACGATCAGGGAATGGTAGCGGGTGGCGGTAAACGGTTGCGACAACCCCTGAAAGACCCCTTGTCCCTCATGATGAATCGGACTGGTCTTGCCGTGCATCAGCTCTCCGGCCCGGATAACCTTACCGCCAAAGGCATGACCGATCGACTGGTGGCCCAGGCAGACACCGAGCAGCGGGATCTCCCCGGTCAGCTTCTGCACCGCTTCCACCGAAATGCCCGCCTCGGTGGGCGAGCACGGACCGGGGGAGATAATCACCCGTGCCGGTTTCAAATCCCGGATTTCCTCGACGGTAATCTTGTCGTTCCGGAAAACACGGACATCCTCGCCCAACTCCATACAGTACTGGACCAGGTTGTAGGTAAAGGAATCGTAATTATCAATCATCAGGAGCATGTCAATCGAGCCCCGCACTGGCCATGTCAATCGCGCGCTGGACACCCCGGGCCTTGTTCAGGGTCTCCTGGTACTCAAACTCCGGGTCGCTGTCGGCGACAATACCCGCCCCGGCTTGCAGATGAAGGCGGCCTTCGTGGACCACCAGGGTACGAATGGCAATCGCCAGATCCATATTGCCGGAGAAGCTGAAATAACCGACCGCTCCCCCATAGATTTCACGCCGGTCCGGTTCGAATTCGTCGATGATCTCCATCGCCCGAATCTTGGGGGACCCACTGAGGGTCCCGGCCGGGAAACAAGCCTTGAACACGTCGATGGCATCCTTGCCGTCCACTACCTGTCCACGAACGTTGGAGACGATATGCATCACGTGCGAGTACCGTTCGACCACCATCAGTTCACTGACCTCGACCGTTCCCGCCTTGCAGACGCGACCGACATCGTTTCGACCGAGGTCAACGAGCATGATATGTTCCGCCCGTTCTTTCGGATCGGCCAGAAGCTCCTGTTCCAACGCCAGGTCTTCGGCCTGAGTCTGACCACGATGGCGGGTACCGGCGATCGGTCGGACGTCCACCTGTCCATTCTCCATCCGTACCAGCACCTCGGGGGAGGCCCCGATGACGCAGGTATCGTCAAAACGGAGGAAGAACATGTAAGGCGACGGATTGATGGTCCGCAGCGCTCGGTAGACATCAAGCGGGGCCGCACCCAGAGGGCCGCTGAACCGTTGGGACAACACCACCTGGAAGATATCCCCGGCCCGGATATATTCCTTACAGCGATCGACCGCTGTTCGAAATTCATTGGGGGTGAAGTTCCCCTTCAAAGGTGGCTGCTCACTGGGTGCGCTTCGAAGGTCTGCTTCGGGCAACGGCTGGCGCAGCTGAGCGATCAACCGATCGATCTCCTTCGCACCGCGTTGGTATGCTTCGGTGGGAGATTCTCCATCATCGATCTTCACATTGCAAACCACCTTGATGGTCTGACGCATATTGTCGAAGATCAACAGCCCCCGGGTAATCATAAAGTACGCGTCCCAGGTATCGATGGACCGGGGATTCCCATTGGGAAGCTCCTCGACAAAACGAACCATATCGTACCCGAGATACCCGACAGCTCCGCCATAGAAGAGTTGAGGAAGACCGGGAATCTCGACCGGACGATAGGCATCCATCAGTTTCCGAAGTTCCTCGATCGGATCGTCGCTCTCGCCGGCGGCCACAACCTGTTCGTTGTCGATGACTTCAAACACACGATCTCGGCTGCGGAAAACCGTTGCGGGGCCAGCGCCAAGGAAACTGTAGCGCGCCCACTTTTCTCCCCCTTCAATCGATTCGAGCAGGAAAGAGGTGCGACCGTCGTCGATTTTTTTAAAAGCGGATACCGGTGTCTCTAGATCGGCAAGGATCTCACGGTAGACGGGGATCAGGTTGCCCTGTTGGGCCAGATGTTCAAAGGTATCGAGAGAGGGCGTAATCATATGTTTTCTCTTAGGACGAAGTGTGTCAGTTTCCACTAACTGACCGCACCCTGTCAAGTGAACTGAACAGCTGGGTTGAACTAAAAAAAGGCAAGGAGTTTTCACCCCTTGCCTTTTCTCGATTCATCGATACCGGACGCTTATTCTGCGGCGTCTTCGGCTTTTTCTTTGTCGTCGTCGGCCACAACGGCCCCATCGACAAATTCAATCTGGGACAGAGCGGCATTGTCGCCGGCACGCAGACCCATTTTGATGATACGGGTATAGCCACCGGGACGCTCCTGGAAACGAGGCCCAAGCACGTCAAACAGCTTGGCAACCGAATCCTTGGTGCGCAGAACCTTGATCGCCTGACGCCGTGCGTGAAGGTCGCCCCGCTTACCCAGGGTAATCAGTTTTTCGACAACTTTGCGCAGTTCTTTGGCGCGAGCATCGGTGGTGGTGATCTTCTCAAGATCGATAAGAGAAGTGGCCATGTTGCGCAGCATTGCCTTACGGTGGCTGCTGTTGCGGCCAAGCTTTCTACCGGATTTATTGTGGCGCATGATCAGGTGTTCCTTTCTCTGCGTTTACGCTTACTCTTCTTCCCGGCCCTGCTGGATCATCTTCATGTATTCAGGATCGGGGAAATTTTCCAGGGTCATGCCGAGGGTCAGACCCATCTCTGCCAGGATGTCTTTGATTTCGTTCAACGACTTCCGACCGAAATTCTGGGTTTTCAGCATCTCGGCTTCGGACCGTTGAACCAGATCGCCAATCAGGTGGATGTTGGCGTTCTTGAGACAGTTGGCACTACGTACCGACAGTTCCAGCTCGTCCACCGAACGGTACAGGTTCTCGTTGATCCGCTTGCCCTCTTCTTCGACTTCAGGTGCTTCGGGCTCAGCCTCTTCATCGAAGTTGATGAAGATCTGCAGCTGTTCCTTCTGAATCTTAGCGGCATAGGCCACCGCGTCGTCGGGACGAACACTACCATCGGTGACAACTTCGAGAGTCAGTTTGTCGTAATCGGTGATCTGACCGACACGGGCATTACTGACGGTGAAGTTGACCTTCTTGATCGGCGAAAAGATCGAATCGATAAAGATCGTACCGACCGGAGCGTTCTCGTCACGGTTACGATCCGCGGTGACATAGCCCTTGCCCATGGCAACCACCATATCCATCTCTACATCCGCGTCCTTACCGCAAGTGGCGATATGGTGCTCGGGGTTCAGAACAGTAACGTTGGCATCGGTGATGATATCGCCGGCCTTGATCACGCCTGCACCCTTGTGGACGATCCGGATATTACGCGGCTCGTGCCCTTCGAGTTTCAGCAGAACACCCTTGAGGTTCAGGATAATATCGGTCACATCCTCGGTCACACCGGGGATGGTCGAGAATTCGTGCAGGACGTTCTTGATCCGGACCGAAGTGATGGCCGCACCCTGAAGGCTGGACAGCAGAATTCGACGCAGGCTGTTGCCGAGGGTGGTCCCAAAACCGCGCTCAAACGGTTCGGCCACAAAACGGCCGTAACAATCGGTCAGCGAATCTGCATCCACTTGCAGCTTCTTGGGCTTAATCAGGTCACGCCAGTTTTTGTACATGGTGGTTCCCCCTGTGGTTTCCTTGTCAAACAGACGTCGGATTACTTGGAGTACAGTTCAACAACCAGCTGTTCCTGGAATGCCGGGGTGGTCAGCTCATCGCGCACAGGCAGAGTCTTGACAGTACCCTTGAAGGCATCACGCTCTACTTCAACCCAGGAAGGAACACCACGACGCATCACGCCGTCGAGGGCTTCGTTGATCCGAGTGACCTTTCGGCTCTTTTCACGCAGCTCGATAATATCGCCTGGACGCAGCTGATACGAGGGGATGTTCACCCGGGTGCCGTTGACCATGAAGTGGCCGTGGCGCACCAGCTGACGTGCCTCGGTACGGGACGTGGCAAAACCCATACGGTAAACCATGCTGTCCATACGACGCTCAAGCAGGATCAGCAGGTTTTCGCCAGTAACACCTTTGAGGCGGTCGGCTTCCGCGAAGTAGGCGCGGAACTGCTTTTCCATCAGACCGTAGGTCCGCTTCATCTTCTGCTTTTCACGAAGCTGAACACCATAGTCGGAAACTTTGGTACGACGCTGACCGTGCTGACCGGGAGCGTAGTTACGACGCTCAACAGCACACTTGTCGGTATAGCAGCGGTCCCCTTTCAGGAACAGCTTGTTGTTTTCTCTCCTGCACAGACGGCAGACAGAACCTGTATAACGTGCCAACTTGGGCCTCCTTCAGTTAGACGCGACGACGTTTGGGCGGGCGGCAGCCGTTATGCGGGATGGGGGTAACATCCTTGATAACGCTGACGGTCAACCCGGCATTGGCGATGGCACGCAGTGCCGATTCGCGGCCGGAGCCAGGCCCTTTGACAAACACCTGAACACTCCGCATCCCTTGTTCCATAGCCCGCTTGGCAGCCGTTTCGGCAGCAATCTGCGCTGCGAACGGAGTGCTCTTACGGGAGCCTTTGAAACCCGAACCACCGGCAGTTGCCCAGGACACCACGTTACCACTCACATCGGAGAAGGTGACAATGGTGTTGTTGAAGGTCGCCTGGATATGTGCAACCCCGTTCGGGATATTCTTTTTCTCTTTTTTCTTTACGGTCTTCTTGCCTGCCTTAGCCATCGTTCCTCCGCTTATTTCTTCTTACCGGCAACGGTCTTTTTCGGACCTTTGCGGGTGCGGGCGTTGGTTTTGGTCTTCTGCCCACGTACAGGCAACCCTCTACGGTGCCGCAGACCACGGTAACACCCAAGGTCCATCAGGCGCTTGATGTTCATCTGCAGCTCACGCCGCAGATCGCCTTCGACCTTGAGTTCACTATCCACCACCTGACGGATCTTTGCGACCTCATCTTCGGTCAGATCGTCGGTGCGAGTATTGAAATCGATGTTTGTCTGATTGAGAATCTTTTGCGAAGCAGTCCGCCCGATCCCATAGACATAGGTCAGTGCGATTTCAACCCGCTTGTTTCTCGGCAAATCGATACCAGCGATGCGTGCCAAATCTAGCCTCCCTCTGCCTTATCCCTGACGCTGCTTATGTTTAGGGGTATCACAGATGATCCGCACCACCCCTTTGCGTTTAATGACTTTGCACTTGTCACAAATCTTCTTGACCGATGCTCGAACTTTCATGACTCTTCCTCTGTTCCTGGGCCAGAGCCCGGACTGAAATTGCGTCTCTTTATCTTTGTATCAATCTGTAGTCAACCGGGTCAGAATCTCCGGACCCTGGTCGGTTATCGCTACCGTGTGCTCAAAGTGAGCCGAAGGTTTCCGGTCGACGGTGACGGCGGTCCAGCCGTCCTCAAGAACCTTCACACCGGGCTTGCCGCTGTTGACCATCGGTTCGATGGCCAGAACCATCCCCGCTTTCAGCTGTGGCCCTGTTCCGGCCTTGCCGAAGTTGGGCACCTGCGGTGATTCATGCAGATTGCGACCGATTCCATGACCGACAAATTCCCGGACAATCGAAAAACCGGCATTCTCGACATAGGTCTGCACCGCCTCAGAGATATCTCCCAACCGTCCCCCTGGGACAGTTTTTGCGATGGCAGCATCGAGCGCTGCCTGGGTGACATCCATCAGCCGCTGTGTCTCCGGTGCAATCTGCCCGACCGCTACCGTCATAGCGGAGTCGCCATAGAAGCCGTCGATGATCAACCCGAAGTCGATACTGAGGATGTCACCTTCTTTCAGGGGCTCATCATTGGCGAACCCATGAACAACCTGCTCATTCGGTGACGAACAGATTGTGAACGGAAAACCGGCATAGCCCTTGAAAGCCGGCTTGGCATTCCGCTTCTTACACTCTTCTTCGGCCAGTCGATCAAGTTCCAGGGTCGTCACACCGGGCTTGATACGCTCCCGAAGCATCTGCAGGATCTCAGCCACGTTGCGGCCGGAAACCCGCATCCGGTCGATTTCGGCGCGAGACTTCAGAATGATCATCTTAAACGCCGGGCAAAAGGTCCAGAACCGTTTGCTTAACCTGGTCGATTGGCAACATGCCATCCACCCGCTTCAACTGCCCCGCCTTTTCGTAGTATCCGACCAGGGGAGCCGTCTGATTGTCGTAGACTTCCAACCGCTTCCGGATCGTCTCTTCCTGATCGTCGTCCCGTTGGAACAGCTTTGCACCACATTTGTCGCAGACACCGTCCACCTTGGGAGGATCGTAATCGACGTGGTAACCGGCGGAACAACCGGTGCAGGCGCGACGTCCGGTCAGACGAGAGACCAGAGCCTCTTTATCGACCTCGAAAGCCACCACAGCATCGATCTTTTGCCCGCCCTCGGCCAGGGCTGAAGCCAGAGCATCCGCTTGAGCGACCGTCCGGGGGAACCCATCCAGGATATACCCCTTGGCGCAGTCGGCTTCCTGCAGTCGATCCTTGACGATCCCTACAACCACCGCATCGGGGACCAGATCGCCCGCATCCATGCAAGCTTTCGCTTTCAGTCCCATCTCGGTACCTGCGGCCACAGCGGCTCGCAACATGTCACCGGTAGAAACCTGAGGGATACCGAACTTTTCTATCAGAAACTGTGCCTGAGTGCCTTTCCCCGCTCCGGGAGGCCCCAACAGAATCAGATTCAGAGACATAGTCACCCCCGACGCCCGCGAATCGTAGCGCCCTTCATGAAGCCCTCGTAGGATCGTGAAATCAGATGGGCTTCGATTTGCGATGCCGTGTCAAGACCCACGCCAACGACGATCAGCAGCGATGTCCCTCCAAAAAAGAAGGGCACATTGAACTGGCCGATCAGGAAGGTCGGCAACACGCAGACCGCTGAAATATAAATCGCCCCAGCAAACGTCAGCCGCGTCAGAACCTTGTCCAGGTAGTCGGCTGTTTCCTTGCCCGGGCGAATGCCGGGAACATAGCCGCCCTGTCGTTTGACATTCTCGGCCACATCCACCGGATTAAATGTAACAGCCGTGTAGAAATAACAGAAGAACACAATCAGCGCAACATAAAAAACAGTGTAGGCCCAATGTCCCGGGCTCATCCATGTCGCCATCATTGCGACAGTTTCGTTCTCGGGCATCATACTGGCAATGGTCTGCGGGAACATGATAATCGAGCTGGCAAAGATCGGCGGGATAACACCGCTCATATTGATCTTCAGCGGCAGATGGCTGGCCTGACCGCCCATCTGCTTCATCCCGACCACGCGCTTGGCGTGATGAATCGGTACCCGACGTTGTGCCCGTTCCATAAAGATGATTGCTGCAGTGACGACAGCCATCATGACGCAAAGAGCTACAACAACGATCGGACTCATAGCGCCGGTCTTCACCAGACGGATGGTGTTAACGACCGCGCTGGGTGCACCGGCAACAATACCGGCATAGATAATCAGAGAGATACCGTTACCGATGCCTCGTTCGGTGATCTGCTCACCGATCCACATGATAAATGCGGTACCGGCAGTCAGAGTAATCACCGTCAGAACGATAAAAGGAAGACCGGGGTTCGCCACAACAGGCTCGCCGGCAGGCCCCGTCATCGACTGCAGGCCCACGGATATACCGGCGGACTGCACGATCGACAGCAGAATCGTCCCGTAACGGGTGTACTGGGTGATCTTCTTGCGGCCCTGCTCCCCTTCCTTGGCCAGACGTTCCACCGGCTCAAAGACAACGGTCAGGAGCTGCATGATGATGGAGGCGCTGATGTACGGCATGATGCCCAGTGCGAACACGGTCATCTGTGCAAGAGCGCCCCCGGTAAAGGCACTGACCAGCCCGAGGAGTGTCCCCTCGGTGCCGGCAAAGAACTGAGACAAAACCTGGCCGTCGATGCCAGGGGTCGGTACGTGACACCCAATGCGGTACACCAGCAGCATCAGCAGAGTGAAGATGATGCGGCGACGCAATTCAGGAATGGCAAAGGCGTTCTTCAGTGCATTCATCATGTCAATTCAGGTCCTTACAAGAGATCAAAGGATTTCGACGGTGCCACCAGCGGCTTTAATCTTCTCTTCGGCCGACTTGCTGAACTTGTGAGCTTTAACGGTCAGGGCCTTGGTCAGTTCACCGTCGCCCAGGATCTTGATCCCGTCTTTGACCTTGTTGATCAGACCGGCTTTGCCCAGGGCTTCCATGTCAACCACGGAACCGGCCTCGAACAGTTCCAGGTCACGCAGGTTGACCAGAACGAATTCTTTTTTGTTCAGGGGAGTGAACCCCCGCTTGGGCAAACGGCGCTGCAGGGGCATCTGACCGCCCTCGAAGCCGGGCTTGACACCGCCACCGCTCCGGGCGTTCTGACCCTTGTGGCCCTTACCGGAGGTTTTACCCAGACCGGAACCGGGACCACGACCCAGCCGCTTGCGAGCACGTCTCGAACCTTCTGCAGGTTGCAGGTTGCTCAAATCCATGATGCTTACCTCTATCTGAAAGAAAAGTGTTTTATTCTTCGACCACAACCATGTGGGACACTTTCCCGATCATGCCACGAATCTCGGGGGTGTCCGGCACGGTTACCGTCTTGTTCAGCTTGGTCAGCTGAAGCCCTTTAAGGACCTTGCCGAAGTACTCGGCACGGCCGATGGGGCTTTTCTTCAGAGTGACTTTAATCTCAGCCATGTCTCTCTCCTCAGCCTTCAGCCTTCTGGCCACGACGTGCCAGCATCTCTTCCGGACTGCGCAGTTGACCCAGAGCACGGAAGGTTGCCTTGACAACGTTATGGGGGTTGTTGGAACCCAGGCATTTGGTGAGGACGTTGCCCACACCAACGGCTTCCAGCACAGGGCGAACCGCACCACCTGCAATCACACCGGTACCTTCGGAAGCCGGTTTCAGCAGAACCTTACCTGCGCCGTATTTACCCAGCACGTCGTAAGGGATGGTACGACCGCCGGTCAGCGGTACGTACATCAGGTTCTTTTTGGCCGCCTCAACACCCTTACGGATGGCTTCAGGCACTTCCTTGGCTTTACCGAGGCCGTAACCGACATAGCCTTGTCCGTCACCGACAACCACCAGGGCGGAGAAGCTGAAACGACGACCACCTTTGACGACTTTGGCGTTCCGATTGATGTGGATAACGCGGTCGACCAGGTTCAGTTCTTCAGGATTAATACGTTCCACGAATCTCCTCCTTAGAAAACCAGGCCGGCTTCACGGGCCGCATCAGCCAGAGCCTTGACCCGACCGTGGTACAGAAAGCCGTTACGGTCAAAAACGACCTCTTTGATGTCCTGGCCCAGAGCTTTCTCTGCGATGGCGGCACCGACAGCTTTGGCGGTTTCCACATTACCACCCTTGGCATCAACGCCTTTGAGGGAGGAAGCCGAAACCAGCGTCTTGCCGGTGGTATCTTCGATAATCTGCGCGTAAATGTGCTTGGCGCTACGGAACACACACAACCGCGGGCGTTCCCCGGTGCCCTTCACCTTGCGGCGGACACGAACCTTGCGCTTCAAACGCGCCTGACGTCTATCTTGTGCGACGCTCACTGTAGTCTCCTTGACAATAAGTCTAGGTTATTTATTTACCGGTCTTACCGGCTTTACGCACGATCCGCTCATCCGCGTACTTGATACCCTTGCCTTTGTAGGGCTCAGGCTTACGGAAGGACCGGATCTTTGCAGCCGCAGCACCAACAAGTTCCTTGTCGATACCTTTGACGGTAATCTTGGTCTGTTTTTCGACATCGGCCGAAATACCTTCGGGCAACACGTATTCGATCGGATGCGAATACCCCAGATTCAGGGTGATCGTGTTTCCTTTGGCTTCCGCACGATAACCGACGCCATTGATCTCCAGCACCTTTTCGAACCCGGCGGTCACACCGACCACCATGTTGTTCAGCAGTGCACGGGTCAGGCCCTGAAAGGCCCGGTCCTGTTTCTCCTCGGACTGAGCTTTCACAACGATCTGATCGGTTTCCACCGCAACGGTACAGCTGCTGTGAACCGTGCGGGACAGGGTGCCCTTCGGGCCCTGGACCGTGATCGCGTCCCCATTCAGGGTTACCTTGGTGCCTTGGGGAATGGCGATGGGGAGTTTACCAACACGAGACATATTGTTGCTCCTTCACATGCATGCTCTGCTACCAAACGGTGCAGAGGACCTCGCCACCAACCTGGGCCGTACGTGCTGCGACGTCATCCATCACCCCTTTGGAGGTGGACAGAATCGCAATACCGTAACCGTTCTTTACCTGGGGGATCTCATCCTTGCCCACGTAAACCCGGCAGCCCGGCTTAGACACCCGCTTGATCTCATGAATGATGTGCTGACGACCTTCGTCGTAGCTCAAATAGACCTTCAGAATGCCCTGTTTATTGTCACTCAGAACCTTGTAGTTCTTGATGTAACCCTTATCCTTGAGCACATCCGCGACCGCCACCTTCAGGTTGGAAGAAGGCAGGGTTACGGAGGCGTGCTTAGCCATCCCGCCGTTTCGAACGCGGGTCAGCAGATCAGCAATTGGATCCGTCATTGCCATGAATGCCGCTCCTTATTCTTTACCAGCTGGACTTGATAACGCCCGGAAGCTTGCCTTCGGACGCCAACTTGCGCAGACAGATTCTGCACATGTCAAATTTACGGTAATAGGCCCGGGGGCGACCACACAGGGGGCAACGGTTGTACTGCCGCACCTTGAATTTGGGGCTCCGCTTAGCCTTTGCAATCATCGATTTCTTAGCCACGAGTTCCTCCGTCCGTTACTTGCGGAAAGGCATCCCCATCTCAGTCAGAAGGGCACGGCCTTCTTCATCGGACTGAGCGGAGGTGACGATCGACACGTTAAGACCGGAAATTTTGGCTACCTCATCGAGGTTGATCTCCGGGAAAATGATCTGCTCGCGAATACCCAGGGTGTAGTTACCGCGGCCGTCGAAGGCCTTGGGGGAAACACCTTTGAAGTCACGAACGCGGGGCAAAGCCACATTCAGAAGACGATCCAGGAACTCGTAGGCCTTGTCGCGACGCAGAGTGACGCGAGCACCGATCGCCATGTCTTCACGCAGTTTAAACGCTGCGATCGACTTACGGGCACGGGTAATAACAGCCTTCTGACCGGTAATGCGGGTCAGTTCCTCAACCGCGGATTCCAGCAGCTTCGGATTCTGGATCGCTTCTCCCAGACCGATGTTCAGGACAACCTTTTCCACCTTGGGTACCTGCATCACGCTTTTGTACCCGAAGTCCTGCATCAGCTTAGGAACAAGCTCTTTTTCGTATTGTTCTTTAAGCCTGGCCATGAATCTCTCCGTTACTTATCCACGATTTCGTTGCATTTTTTGCAGAACCGGACCTTGCCCCCGTCTTCGAGGACGCGCATCCCGGTCCGTGCCGGCTTGCCGCACGCCGGACACACCAGCATCACGTTGGAAGCATCAATCGCTGCTTCCTTCTCAACGATACCGCCCTCGGGATTGAAACGGGTGGGCCGCTGATGCCGCTTGACCTTGTTCAGGTCTTCGACGGTAACACGACCTTTGCCAGGGAAGACGTTCAGGACTTTGCCTGACTTGCCCTTCTCCTTGCCGGCCATGACCATTACCATGTCATCTTTCTTGACATGCAATTGTTGTGTCGCCATGGTTTCCTCGCTCTCTCTGTCCTAAAGGACTTCTGGCGCCAGGGAAACGATCTTCATGTACCGCTTGGCACGCAGTTCACGTGCAACCGGACCGAAGATACGGGTCCCGACAGGCTCGCCCGCCTGGTTAATGACAACCGCCGAATTCACATCGAAACGGATGTAAGAACCATCGGAACGAGTCACTTCCTTGGCCGTCCGCACGATGACCGCGCGAATAACGTCCCCTTTTTTAACCTTGGAATTGGGCATGGCTTCCTTGACGGAAGCGATAACAACATCGCCAATTCCTGCATATTTACGCTTGGATCCGCCAAGCACCTTAATGCAGCAGAGCTTCCGGGCACCGGAGTTGTCTGCAACATCAAGCATCGACTGCATCTGAATCATGACGTGTATCTCCTAAACGGTGACACTCTTCTCGATGATCTGCCGAACCTTCCAGCACTTGTCCTTGGACAGAGGCCGGGTTTCGACAACTTCCACCTTGTCGCCAATACCGCATGCATTGGCTTCATCATGCGCCTTGAAGGTCACCTTGCGCTTGACGTACTTTTTGTAAACGGGGTGCTTGACGACTTGGTCCACACGAACCACAACCGTCTTGTCCATTTTGTCACTGACGACAACCCCGACTCGGGCTTTGCGATTTCCGCGCTCTTTGCTCATGGTCATCCTCGCTATCCCTGCTTCGCGGTCAGGACAGTCTTCACGCGAGCGATGTCCTTTTTGACCTGGGGGATACGTGCAGTATTTTCGAGATGGCCGGTGTGCAGCTGAAAGCGCAGGTTGAACAGTTCCTGCTGCAGCTCCTGCTCCTTGGCCTGAAGCTCCTCGATACCCAATTCCTTCAATTCGTTAGCCTTCATGACCGGACGCCTCTCGTACGACAAACTTGGTTTTAAACGGCAGCTTGTGGGCTGCCAGGCGCATGGCTTCCTTCGCAACTTCCAGCTCCACCCCCTGCATTTCGTAGATCATGAAACCGGGGCGGATCTGGGCAACCCAGTGATCCAGAGCACCCTTGCCCTTACCCATACGGGTTTCAGCAGGCTTGCTGGTGACCGGGGTGTGAGGAAACGCGCGAATCCAGATCTTACCACCACGCTTGATGTAGCGGGTCATGGCACGACGAGCGGATTCGATCTGACGGGAGGTCAGTCGACCGGCCTCCAGTGCCTGCAATCCGTAATCCCCGAAATCCAGACCGGTTCCGCCTTTGGCGTTGCCTTTCGGACGGGCCTTGAACTGCTTTCTATGTTTAACTCGCTTTGGCAATAACATGACGTATGACTCCCGAACGGACCCTTAGGCCTGCTGTTCCTTGTCCTGTTTGTAAATCTCGCCCTTGAAGATCAGCACCTTGACACCGATGATGCCGTAGGTGGTCTTGGCTTCGGCAAAACCGTAGTCGATATCGGCACGCAGGGTGTGCAGGGGCACACGGCCTTCGCGATACCACTCGGTGCGGCTCATTTCATGGCCGCCCAGACGTCCGGAAGCTTCGATCTTGATCCCTTGTGCGCCGAACTTCAGAGCAAAGCTGACGGCACGCTTCATCGCACGACGGAAGGCGACCCGGCGCTCCAGCTGCAGGGCCACATTTTCTGCGACCAGCTGGGCGTCCACTTCGGGCTTGCGGACTTCCTGAATATTGATGAAGCATTCTTTATCGGTGATCTTGGCGAGGTCCTTTTTCAGAGCCTCAACTTCGGCGCCTTTCTTACCGATAATGATGCCGGGACGGGCAGCGAAGATGTTGATTTTCACCTTGCTGGCTGCTCGCTCCAGTTCGATCTTGGAAATGCCGGCATGAAACAGTCGCTTCTTCAGGTAGTTCCGAAGCTTGATGTCGTCATGCAGCAGGGCGGCATAATTGCCCTCGGCATACCAGCGCGAATCCCAGGTGCGATTAACGCCCAGGCGAAACCCGATAGGATGAACTTTCTGACCCAAGGGTTACCTCCCTTTCTTCTTATTTCTCGGCCAGAACCACAGTAATGTGGCTGGTCGGTTTACGGATCTTGGAGGCCCGGCCCATAGCACGCGGAATGAAGCGGCGCAGCACGGGTCCCTGATCAACAAAGATCGTTTTCACAAACAACTGATCCACATCGGACACACCCTTCTGCTCGGCGTTGGCCACAGCAGACTGAACCAGTTTACGAATAACACCGGCCGGCTTCTGCGGGGAGAACTGAAGGTTGTTCAGCGCTTCCTGGACGCCTTTGCCGCGAATCATGTCGGCAATGAGGCGTGCTTTCCGCGGGGAAAGACGGGCAGTTTTCAATTTAGCGACAGCTTCCATGGTTTAAGTCTCCTGTCACTTCCTATTTACGCTTGGCTTTTTTGTCCACCCCGTGACCGTAGTAGGTGCGGGTGGGAGCAAATTCGCCCAGCTTATGACCAACCATGTTCTCGCTGACAAACACGGGAACAAACTTCTTGCCATTGTGTACGGCGAAGGTGTAGCCGACAAACTCCGGGAGGATGGTGGAACGACGGGACCAAGTCTTGATGACCTTGTTCCGGTTATCACCCACAGCCTCCACTTTGCGCATCAGGCTCTCTTCAATGTACGGACCTTTTTTAATCGAACGGGCCACGATTATCTCCTATGCGTGTGAGGCTTACTTGGTTCTCTTACGAACAATGAACTTGTCAGTCCGCTTGTTCGTCCGGGTCTTGTAACCCTTGGTCGGCACACCCCAGGGGGTCACAGGGTGACGACCACCGGAGCTCTTACCCTCACCACCACCGTGCGGGTGATCGATCGGGTTCATTGCCACACCACGGGACTGAGGACGCTTGCCCAGCCAGCGGTTACGACCGGCCTTACCGATCTTTACGTTCATATGATCGGCGTTGCCAACCTGACCGATGGAAGCAACACATTCCTGCAGAACCAGGCGAACCTCACCGGAAGGCAGGCTCAGCTGAGCGTACTTGCCCTCTTTCGCCATCACCTGTGCGTAAGCACCGGCGGAGCGAGCCAGCTGACCGCCCTTGCCGACCTTGAGTTCCACATTGTGAACCCAGGTACCCAGGGGAATCGCTTTGATCGGCAGAGTGTTGCCGGGCTTGATGTCGGCCTTTTCGGAGGCGATAACAGTGTCGCCAACATTAAGACCAGCCGGGGCGATAATGTAGCGCTTCTCGCCGTCTGCGTAGTGCAGCAGAGCGATGCGAGAGGACCGGTTCGGATCGTACTCGATGGTCGCAACCGTGGCGGGAATCTCCACCTTGTCGCGACGGAAGTCGATCACCCGGTACTTACGCTTGTGGCCACCACCGGTATGACGTTTGGTAATCCGCCCCTTGTTGTTACGCCCGCCAGACTTCTTGAGGGGTTCCAACAGGGACTTTTCGGGGGTCGAGCTAGTGATCTCTTCGAAGGTCGAAGCAGTCATGTGACGGCGACCCGCCGATGTCGGTTTGAATTTTTTGATACCCATTATCCCAACTCCGTATCGCTAAAGCGAATACCTGTTACACACCATAAAAATCGATGGTGTCCCCTTCAGCCAGGGAGACGTAGGCCTTCTTCCAGTTGGCCCGCTTACCAAAGTTCATACCCAGGCGCTTGTTCTTGCCTGCGTACTGCATGGTACGAACGCCTTCGACCTTGACCTCAAAGGCCTGTTCCACAGCCTGCTTGATCTCCAGCTTGTTGGCATCACGTGCCACCTGGAAGGCGACAACCTGACCAGCGCCAGGCTGGCTGGTGGACTTTTCGGTCACCAGAGGCTTGAGAATGATCTGATGCAGAGGTTTCATTTGACCAGAGCTCCTTCCACCTGAGCGATGGCATCTTCGGTCAGCACCAGGTTGGGGTATTTGAGAACATCGTAGACGTTCACCCCTTCAGCCCGCAGAACCTTCACGTTTTTCAGGTTCCGAGCGGACAGCTCCAGATTGGTGTTGCCCTCACCGATGACGATCAGTGCGCTATCCAGTTCGAGAGTTTTCAGCACTTCGGTAAACCCTTTGGTGCTGATCTTTTCCAGTTCAATCTTGTTCAGGACCTTGATCTTTTCATCCTGGAACCGGCTGGAAAGGACGCTGCACATGGCAGCCTTCTTCACCTTACGGTTCAGTTTGAAAGCATAGGACCGGGGGGTGGGACCGAAGGCAGCACCACCGCCGACGAAATGAGGGGCACGGATGGTGCCCTGACGGGCGTTACCGGTACCTTTCTGGCGATAGGGCTTCTTGCCGCCACCGGCCACTGCGGCGCGGTTCTTGACAGCATGGGACCCCTGACGGCGAGCAGCCAGCTGGTAACGGACCATGTCGTGCACCAGGTAAGGCTTTACCTCGGTCGCAAACACAGTGTCGTTCAACTCAGCTTCACCGACCTGCTTATTGGTGATATCGAAAATAGCGATCTTAGCCATTAGTTATTCTCCCCTGTCCTCAATCAGCCCTTGATGCCCTTGCGGATCATCACAAGACCGTTTTTGGGTCCGGGAACGGCGCCCTTGATGAGAACGATGTTCTCTTCAGGACGGACATCCACAACCATCAGGTTCTGAATGGTCACACGCTTGTTCCCCATCTGGCCAGGCATCTTCTTGCCTTTGAAAACCTTCGACGGCCAGGCGCTCTGACCGATAGCACCGGTGGAACGCTTGAACATGGAACCATGGGTTGCACGACCACCACCGAAACCATGGCGTTTAATAACGCCCTGAAAACCTTTACCCTTCGAGGTTGCGGTCACGTCAATCTTGTCACCGGGCTCGAAGATGGTGCAGTTCACTTCGTCACCAACGTTGAACTCGTCGTAGTTCTCGGCCTTGAATTCCTTAACGGCTTTGAAAGCACCCTTGCCGGCAGCCTTGAAGTGTCCCATCTGAGGCTGATTGGTCCGGTGGGCTTTTTTCTCATCAAAACCAAGCTGAAGGGCGTTATACCCATCAGCATCTTCTGTCTTCTTCTGCAACACAACGCAGGGCCCTGCTTCAACAACGGTGACCGGAATCCGGGTACCGTCGGCAGCAAAGATCAGCGTCATGCCCAGCTTTTTACCTAAAAGTCCATTAATCATCGCACGTATCCTTCTTGGATGGCGTATGAGCTCTTAAAGCTTAATTTCCACGTCCACGCCAGCGGACAGGTCCAGCTTCATCAGGGCGTCAACAGTCTGTTGAGTCGGCTCGACAATATCGATCAGACGCTTGTGGGTCCGGATCTCAAACTGCTCACGGCTCTTTTTGTTGACGTGAGGGCCACGCAGCACACAGTACTTGTTGATGATGGTGGGCAGAGGGATCGGCCCGACCACCCGAGAACCGGTGCGCTTGGCGCTGTCTACGATCTCGGTCACTGCCAGATCCAGCAGTTTGTGATCGTAGGCTTTCATGCGAATGCGAATTTTCTGACTCGGCATGGGATTCGTTCCTTTTTACTCGACGATGTCGGAAACAACACCGGCGCCGACGGTACGGCCACCTTCGCGGATAGCGAAGCGAAGCTCTTTGTCCATCGCGATCGGAGTGATCAG
>JANQIN010000049.1 GCA_028282145.1 Thermodesulfobacteriota bacterium
TGGGGAATAAGATCACTCTTGCCCGACGGGGCACCCCGACCGTATTGAAAGGGCTTCTTCTGGAAGGGTTGCCCCAAGTCGTCGCCCCTTGTCTCGACAATCCCCGACTGCCCGAAGGGGCTTTACATCAGTTCCTTCGAAGCTCCAAAGCCACCCCCGAAACAATCAGCCTGATCGCTCGCCATTCCCGGTGGAAGAATCGCCCTCTTCTCCAACAGGCGATCCTCAAATGTCCGCGCACCCCGGAGATCTGGTTCAACCTCTGGCTCCCCAAGATGCGCGGGACCCAGGTCCGTGAACTGGCCTCCTCCACCCACCTCAATCCCGCACAAAAGAACCTGATTCGCAACGAACTGAAACGCAGGGGCTTATAAGAACAGAAAAAGCCCGTCTCCCATTGGGTTCGTAAGAGGGCATGAATAACCGATCATTATCGTGAAATCGGGAGGTCCAGAATGCGTAACGTGCTTTCAGTGCTGATTATCAGAGGGGCAGGAGTCTTTTAAGGAGGAACAGACACTGGATTATTGAGGAATTGAAGGTTAAAAACCTCTTTGCGGGGATTGAACTCGCTATTTTCAAACCCGAAAGGGATGAACATATATCTTCTGAAATCTCCAAAGAAAAACTCTAATTCATACGTAGGATAACGACCTATCCGTCAAAAGCGACGATAAAAGACCCACCAAACCCGTTGCCGGTCAATTCGATCTTGGCCTGTTCGGCAGCCTCGAGGCTGGAATGGTTACCGACCCAGACCCGATAGATTGAACCGGTCCCATGCCATCCTTTCTGGACCCGAGCGACGCCATAGCGGGCACGAAGCTTGGCCGCCAGGCGGTCAGCATTGGTCTTGACCGAAAATGCCCCCACCTGAATCGCGTAACTGCCCACGTCGTAGCTTTTGGGTGCCTGGTAAGCCACCTTTCCGGCCGCATCGGTTTGCCGATACCCCAGTGCCTCAACCCGCACAGGTCCGGTACCGGGGCCGACAATACCCATCTGCTGTGCTGCACTGTAGGAGAGGTCAATCACCCGCCCGGCCACAAAGGGACCACGATCATTGACCCGGACGATGACCTGACGCCCGGTATTCAGATGCGTTACCCGTACAAAAATCCCCAGCGGCAAGGTTTTGTGAGCCGCGGTCATCGCGTACATGTTGTAAATTTCACCGTTACTGGTCTTACGACCGTGGAACTTTTTGCCGTACCAACTGGCAATCCCCTCTTGCACAAAGCCCTGATGGTCCCGCAGAGGATTGTACTGTTTGCCGTCAACAACATAGGGCTTTTGCCACCCTTTCAGATGCTGATTGGCTGGCGTATGGAGCACCTTTGAACGGGGAGCCGAAGACGGCCCGGAGCAGGCGGTCAAAGCCAGAATGGAACACCAGAGCAACAGGACAACAGAGATACGGATCACACCAAAACCTTCGTCGTTACAAAAATGGCGCACCCACAGGGTGCGCCATAGTTTGATTGGGGGAGTGTTTATTCTTCGACACGCGTCATGGCGCGGAGGCGCTCATAGCGCTGTTCCACCAACTCCTCGGGGCTGAGTTTCTTCAACTCCTCCAGATGGCGGGTCAGCACCTCTTTGAGGGTCGCAGCCGTCGCTTCCAGATCGGTATGTGCGCCGCCCAGAGGTTCGGGAATCACCTCGTCAATAACATCACCCAGATCCTCGATATCCTTGGCGGTCAGTTTCAGCGCCTCTGCCGCCTGGGAGGCCTTGCTGCCGTCACTCCAGAGGATCGCGGCGCAACCTTCCGGAGAGATGACCGAATAGACGGCGTACTCCATCATCAGCACCCGGTTCCCCACGGCAATCGCCAAGGCCCCGCCGGAACCGCCCTCCCCCATCACAGTGACGATCACCGGTACGGTTAGAGTTGCCATCTCCCGCAGATTTCGGGCGATGGCCTCGGCCTGACCCCGTTCCTCGGCTCCGATACCGGGGAAAGCACCCGGAGTGTCGACAAAGGTGAAGATCGGAAGATTGAACTGCTCGGCCATCTGCATCACGCGCAGGGCCTTGCGGTAACCTTCAGGGTTGGGCATTCCGAAGTTACGGTGAACCTTTTCCTTGGTGTTCCGTCCCTTCTGGTGGCCGACCACACAGCAAGGCTCTCCGTTCAACCGGGCAAAACCGGCGACGATGGCCGGGTCATCGGCAAAGTTGCGATCACCATGCACCTCGAACCAGTCGGTAAACAGACCGTTCATCAGATCGAGGGTAAAAGGACGCTCCGGGTGGCGGGCCAGCTGGGTCCGTTGCCACCGGCTGAGATTGGAAAAGATATCCTTCTTGAGCTTTTCCGCCTTCCGCTCAAGCTTCTCAGCTTCGGAGGCGAAACTCACGTTGTCGGTGGAATAGTCGCGTAGTTCGCGAATTTTAGCTTCCAACTCCACCAGAGGACGTTCAAAATCCAAAAAGGTGTTCATTCAGTACTCCCCGTAGGAAAATCATTGTAAAGTGACCACATTGTAACCGAAAATTTCCTCAGCGGCATCCATCATCTCGTCTGTGGGTGCCACACGGAGGTTTTCCGGCAGGGAAACAACGGTTTCGCTCTGACCTGGTACCGTCAGGTGGAGCCGGACCCGGCATTTACCGCGATGACGCTGCACCAGTTCTTTCAGCGCACGCAGCTGCTGATCTTCCAGACCGACGGCATTAAGCCGGAAGTGCACCATATCGGTCGATTTCTCCCGGGCATCTTTCAACAGCCCGATGTGACTCGCCAGCAGTTTACAGTTTTCTTCGCCGACATCCAATTCACCGGTCACCATCAAAGGCTCTTCCTCGCCCAAAAGGTCGGCCGAGGCGGCATAAACCTCCGGAAATGCCACCACCTCCACAAAACCGGACAGATCCTCCAGTGTGAGGAACGCCATGCGGTCGCCTTTTTTGGTCATCAGCTCCTTCTTGCCAGCCACGATCCCGCAGACCCGGACCGCTTCTTTGTCGTTTCTTTCATTCAGGTCAGCCAGCTGACAGGTCGCCATATACTTGATTGCATCCTGGTGCCGGGACAACGGATGGCCGGTAATATAGAAACCCAGGGAATCCTTCTCGAAGTTGAGTTTGATCTTGTCATCCCACTCCGCCACATCAGGCAGTTCCCCATAGCCGTTGCCGCCAACGGAAACCACCTCAGAGGACCCAAAGAGGGATTCCTGCCCCATCTCTTTCTCCCTCTGCAATCGGGCCGCAACTTCCATCGCCGCGTCCATAGCTTCCATAAACTGGGCCCGCTTACCGTTGAGGGAGTCAAAGGCACCACACTTGATCAACGCTTCGACAACCTTCTTGTTGACCTTTCGCAGGTCGACTCTCTCACAGAAGTCATGCAGCGATTCGAAGGGACCATCCCGACGGACCTCCAGGATCGAATCGAGCGCTGCCGCCCCAACCCCTTTGACCGCCCCGAGACCGAAACGCATGGCGTTATCGCTGACGGTAAAACTGCGGTCGGACTGGTTGATATCCGGTGGGTGGACCTCGATCCCCATATTGCGAACTTCGTTGATGTTCTTGATAACTTTGTCGGTATTTTCCATATCCTCCGTCAGGAGGGCCGCCATGAACTCAACCGGATAATGGGCCTTGAGATAAGCGGTATGATACGCCACCAGGGCATAGGCAGCAGAATGCGATTTATTGAAGCCATATTCGGCAAACATGGCCATCAGGTCGAAAACGGCAGCGGCCTTCTTCTGATCAAGGTTGTTGGCCTTGGCCCCTTCAAGGAAGATGCCCTTCTGGCGCTCCATCTCCTCGGCCTTCTTCTTACCCATGGCACGTCGCAGCAGGTCGGCACCACCGAGAGTATAGTTACCCAGCACCTGGGCGATCTGCATAACCTGTTCCTGGTAGACGATAACTCCGTAGGTATCGTTGAGGATCGGTTCCAGTTGCGGAAAGTCGTAGGTAATCGCCTTCTTGCCGTGTTTCCGCAGGATAAAATCATCCACCATCCCCGAGCCCAGCGGGCCGGGACGGTAGAGGGCGCAGACCGCAATGATATCTTCGAAACAGCTGGGTTTCAGTTTGACCAGCAGCTCCTTCATCCCGCTCGATTCAAGCTGGAAAACACCGGTAGTTTCCCCCGCCTGCAACAGTTCGTAGGTCTTGGGATCGTCGTCACCGACCAGATTCAGGTCGAAGTCGGCCTTGCCACCTTCGTGAATCAGTCGTACCGCATTGTCGATCACGGTCAGGGTCTTCAGCCCCAGAAAGTCGAACTTGACCAAGCCGATCGCCTCGGCGTAGCTCATGGCGTACTGGGTCACCAGAGCACCGGTCTTCTGATCGGCATACAGCGGCAGGTATTCGTGCAGTGGATCGGGGGTCACTACCACACCGGCCGCGTGGGTCGACGCGTGACGGGACAGACCTTCCAACGCGAGCGAGACCTTTATCAGTTCTTTGACCTGCGGGTCCTTGTTGGCCAGCTCCTGCAGTTTCGGTTCCTGCTTCAGCGCCTGGTTCAGCGTGATATTAAGGACGTTGGGGACCAGCTTGGCAATCTTGTCGACCTCGCCGTAAGGCATATTAAGTGCCCGGCCAACGTCCCGGATAACCCCTTTTGCCGCCATGGTACCGAAGGTGATGATTTGGGCAACGCACTCCTCACCGTACTTCTGCCGGACATACTCGATCACATCCTCACGACCGTAGATACAGAAATCGACATCGATATCGGGCATCGAGATCCGTTCCGGATTGAGGAAACGTTCGAAAAGCAGGTTGTACGGCATCGGATCGATATCGGTGATCCGGATGGCGTAGGCGACCAATGACCCTGCCGCCGAGCCACGCCCCGGACCGACCGGTATATCGTGGTCCTTGGCCCAGTTGATAAAATCGGCGACAATCAGGAAGTACCCGGGAAAGCCCATCGACTTGATCGTATCCAGCTCGATCTCAAGGCGTTCGCGATACTCCTTTTCCTCCTCGGCACTGATCTCCCGGACCTTCCGGATATCGTTCAGACGCTGATCCAAGCCCCTGTGGGAATCTTCCGCCAACACTTCGTCAAGCGTTTTTTCTTCCGGCTTTTCGTATTGAGGGAAGTGGTAGGTATCGAAGTCCAGTTCAACGTTGCAGCGCTCGGCGATCCGGACCGTGTTTTCCATAGCCCCTTTATATTTGGCAAAGAGACTGTCCATCTCCTCGGGGGATTTGAAGTAGAACTCTTCGTTGGGAAAACGAAACCGCTTGGGGTCCTCCATGGTCTTACCGGTCTGAATACACAGCAGGACCTCATGAGCGTGAGCGTCCTCCTTGGTCAGGTAATGGCAATCGTTAGTCGCCACCAGGGGAAGGCCGGTCTCCTCGGCAATCATCACCAGGCCTTCGTTGGCCAGGGTCTGCTCCGGAATATAGTTTTCCTGCAGTTCCAGATAGAGACGGTTGTCGTCAAAGACCTCTGCCATCTCCCTGGCCCGATTCAGCGCCTCCTCCGGTTTCCTGTTTTTCAGCAGCGACGGGACTTCACCACCGAGGCAGGCGGTGAGAGCGATCAGGCCCTCGTTGCACTCTTTCAGCAGCTCCCAGTCGACCCGCGGCTTGTAATAGAACCCTTCCTTGTAGGCACAGGTCACCAGGCGGCAGAGGTTCTTGTAGCCGGTCAGGTTCTGGCACAGCAGTATCAGATGACCGGTCCCTTCGAACCCGGCATCGGAGCCCCGCTTGTCAAAACGGGAACCGTTAGCCACATAGACTTCGCACCCCAGGATCGGTTTGATGCCGCCCTTCATCGCCTTCTGATAGAACTCGACCGCACCGAACATATTGCCATGGTCGGTCACGGCAACAGCGGGCATATTGAATTCTTTGCATTTGTCGATCAGGGGACCGATCTTGATGGCGCCATCAAGCAGGGAGTACTGGGTGTGAAGATGCAAATGTACGAAAGATGCGTGTTCCATAAAACCCGGATCAAATGAGGTCCAGAGCCTCTTGCAAACGTCTGGATCGTTATGAGATCGAGCGAAAGCGTTCTGCGCAAGGATAAGGAACAAAAAACACCAGAAACGTAGCCATAGATAGCTACGTTGAGGAAGTTTTTTGTGACGAAGACGTCGCGCAGGGCGTTTGCAGCCGATCGCAATAGACTTATGGCTTTTGCAAGTGGCTCATAAGTTCAAAAAAGCAGGCGGTAAAGAAGGGCACATTATCCCATGGGGACCGATTCGGGTCAACGATGGGATCGTCATGTTGCGCGTAAAATCCGAAATTTTTTCAAGGAGATTTTTCAGGTACAAACAGATGGGGCGATACGTCTCAATCCAACAGCGCATTCACCCCGAAATAGCGAAGCATCCCGTTCAGCTTGATTAGGGGAAGTCCGATCAGGCTGGTATAGTCCTCCCCTTCCATCTTCTCCATCAGGCTGATTCCCAAGCCTTCGATCTTGAAGGAACCGGCACAGTCCACCGGATTCTCCAGCCCGATATAAGCCCGAATCTCCTCGTTGGAGAGGTCTCGCAGAGTCACGGAAAAGGCACTGAAATCACTGAGGGTTTCACCGGAGGCGCTGTCGATGACAACAAGACCGGTGTAAAAGGTATGGGTATTACCGGACATCATGCGAAGCTGTTCCACCGCCCGCTCCGGTGTGCGGGGCTTTCCCAGCACACGCCCCCGGGCGTCGACAAAGACCTGATCGGAACCGATGATCAAAGCCTCGGGGTAGTCCTTGGCCAGACTCTGGGCCTTCCCTTGAGCAAGGTGCTTGACCACCAGCTCGGGGGCGATGGTCTGATCGATGGTCTCCTTGTATTTGGGCGCACAGGCGATAAAGGGCAACTGTAGCTGTTGCAGTAACTGGTGGCGATAGGGGCTGGTTGAGGCCAGGACCAGAGTGCGCATCAGGGGCTCCTTCGGAAGGTTAGCCCTGTTTTACCCTATGGAGAGCGGCTTTTCAAGCATCGCCCGGTTTCAACCCAGAGCTGCTGCGTTGCGTTCGCTTGAATTCGCTCTGGCGAGTCACTGCGCTTACGACGCCTTGCAACTGGCCGCTTCTTATCGTGCTGAACCGGCATTTTAAGCAGTACAGAGCACTAACGCGCAACCTGCCATTTTTCCTCGGTTTCCCGCACAGACATCACCGGAGCGGGATGGAAAAAGAGGGACATCTGAGCGCTGTTGCGATGGGGGCTGTCCCAACGGTATCCGGCCTGTCCGAAGGAGGCCTGACAAAGTTTCAGCAGCGCGTCCCGTAAAGGCACCCGACCGTAACGAGCCAGAAGCTCAGGCAGGCCGGAATCGGGAAGCATATCGGCAAAAGTCACTTCTTCTCGGGTCCCCACCTGGATCAGCACCTCTCCTTCCGAAGCACCGTCGCCCAAAGTGGCGCTGATGCAAAGGCCTTCGGAACGGTTTTGTTCCATATGGTGAATGTCGAGATACAAATCGGCCGGTTGCGGGGTATCGAGAGTCATCCAAAGCATGGTTTCGCCTCCTTCGTTGTGTTGAAGAAAGATTAACCAAGGGCAGTGTCAGAATGTGTCACACCTGCTTTTTCAACGCGTTTTGCAAGCCATCGACAAATGTTTTTTTGAGGAAAGCGGGTTCCAGGACCTGCACATGGGGGACATAAGAGTAGAGCCAGGCCAACAGCTCCTTCTCGCCGGCCGCTTCAAAGCAAAGGCGCAGACTGCCATCGGCCTCTTCATCCAACTGCTGGCCCGGGTGCCAGGAACGCTCCCGGATGAGGTGAGCCACCTCCGGCGCGAACCGAAGCGCTACGGTCATCGTAGTATCGTCGATCAAACCGAAAGATTGCCCGGTGAGGGTTTCGGCAGAAAAATCCTCTGGGATTTCAAACCGCTGGTCCTGTAACGCCACCGACTGGATTCGGTCCACCAGGAAAAGCCGTAAGGCCTTCCGGTTGTGGGCATAGCCGCCGAGGTAGAGGCTGTTCTGATAGAAGAGAAGGGTGTAAGGATCGAACAGGTAGTCCTCCCCTGTCCGTCGGGCCGGCGCATAATGGATGCGACACTGTTTTTGCAGCAACAGGGCCTCCCGCAACGTCTTCAGCAGGTCGGCCTTGTCGGTATAGTCACGCACACCTTGAAAACGGGGAGTTGCAGCGGACGCAATCCGTTCCAGATGCGCCACCGACCGCGGAGGCAGACTGGATCGGATTCGACCGAAGATCGCTTCCAAATCTTCTTCGAACGGTGTTCCTTTCAGGAAATCGAGCTGTCCCCGACAAAAGTAGAGGGTCATCAGCCCTTCCACCGAAAAGGTGATGGGTGACATCCGCTTGAACCCGGTCAGGAACCGATACAGGACCCGTCCGTCCGGTTCTC
>JANQIN010000057.1 GCA_028282145.1 Thermodesulfobacteriota bacterium
GAAGAGTACTTGATACGCCAGAAAAAGAGCATCGCCGACAAGCAGGAGGCTGCACAGAATAATCATCCCGCCGGGAAGGCGCTCTCGTAACAACGGGAGGAGACTGAACAGCAGAACAGCACCAAAAGCCAGGGCGCCCCAGACATAGAAGGAGAGTCCGAGGAAGGCATAGCCCTGATAGATATCGCAGCCGGCGGTCACACAGAAAAGTTCGGCTCCACCGGCGTTGGCAAGGCAAAGAAAGAAGCCCGACAGGGCGAAAAAGGCGGTTGCTCTGGACATATCGTTCTCCCCCGAAAACCCTAGAAAAAGCCAGATCTGTTATCGGGGAATGAACGATACTTTAAATCCCCATGAAATCGGACATGGCTTCACATCCACTTCACACAATCCTTAAATTAATACGACATGTTTACGAAAAATGAGGTTTTTTCTGCGTCGTAAAGGAGGAATCTGTGCGCATTCTGATTGTGGCTACTGTGGCTGTTCTTCTGTTGTTTTCTCAACCTCTTCCGTCAAAGGCCGATGAAATCCCCCCTCCGGAGCTGATTCAGGTTCTCCCCGGATATTACCATGCCTACGAATACCTGGGGCGAATTTATGTGATCTCCAGCGATCAGGCGAGACACTATTTCCTTGATTACGGTGAACTGCCTGAAGCGGACATCAAGTATCAGGCCGGTCCACGAGGCGAAGCCATCGTTTTTGAGGCGAGTCGGGAAAATCCCGATCTGAGTCAGCATCTGAAAGAGATATTCTTTCAGACCCCCTACCGCCTCTACACCAACGGAAAATCAATCTGGCTGTATTCCTATAAGGGGCGAACGTTTGTTCTTGGGTCGGCTGAGTCCAATGTTGCATTCCTCAAACACAAGCACCTTCCCTATACCAAGACGGTTGTTGGTGGAGGGGCAATGGATGAAACCCTGATCTATGAAATCAACCGATCCAAACCGGACCAGCTTGAATACCTGGAAATGAAATACCGGATGACTCCCAAACGGATCGATGGGAACGGAAAAGATTACTGGGTCTATCGCATGAACGGCCGAATTTTTGTCGTTGGGACATTGATGGTCCGGGATTATTTTGAAGCGGTACACGAATTACCCTTCACCCAGACTCTGATCAGTGCAGGACCCAAAGGGGAGACCGTGGTCCTTGAAGAGGTCAAGAAAGACAAGACCGTCGCCGGGCGTCTGAAGGCGGCCTTTTTCTGATTCAGATGGATAGCGGGAAGGGTGGGCTTCAAACCCTATTGAATTCAACAGGTTGCAATATTTTTAAAATCGCCAAATCAAACAGTTATTTACGACGTCTTCTTTTTTGGTATAAATAATAGTATGGCTTGAGGACGAGGGTTGGCCACCCCCTGTACGCAGAAAAGAGCAGGAAGGTTATGGCACATCAATACGCACAGAAACAGGTCACTTCTCCGCTAATTCAGGAAGGGATCGAAGCAGCTGAGTCCGGCAACACCGCACTTGCCCTCCGGCAACTGAGCAAAGCAACGCCTGAAGAACGCACACCCGTTGTGCTCTCCTACTTGGCTTATTGCCTGGCAAGCGAACAGAAATCCGTTCGCGATGCCTTGGATCTTTGCCGCAGTGCTTTGGAAGAGGACCCGACCCATCCCCTGATTTACCTGAACTTGGGCCGGGTTTACTTGGAGACCGGGTTTGAAGACAAGGCCATTCTGGCCCTTAGGAAGGGCGTTCGTTATCGGCGTCATCCCATGCTTATCCGTAAGCTTGACAGCCTGAATACACGCCGCCGGCCGCTGTTTCCTTTTCTCCACCGTTCAAACCCCCTAAACAGAATTACGGGCAAACTTCTGGCGAGGATTCACTGAAGAACATAAAAAAGGGGGGCGATCTCGCCCCCCTTTTCTTTTCGGATTCCCCAACGGGTCCCGATTAGCTCACCAGAAAGCCTCTTGCATCCGCTATCAACCGGTCCAGGGACTCTTCGGAAGAGGCTTCCCCGTACAAACGGACGACAGGTTCTGTTCCGGAAAAACGGAAAAGAACCCAGGCTCCGTCTTCGAGAACAAGCTTGCACCCATCAATTTGAACGACAAGATCCACATTCCTGTCCCCAAGGGCCTCAGGAGGCTGCTTTAATTTCTCCCCGATTTTCTCTGACAGTTCGAACGTCAGCCTCACCTGTTCCCGGCGTGTATAAAACTCACCCACCCGAGAGTAAAGATCCTGCAGCAATTCGCAAACGGATGCGCCTTCAACCGCCATCATCTCGGCCACCAGCAGGCAGGCCAGGATGCCATCCTTATCCGGGATGTGTCCTTGGATCGCCAACCCGGCACTCTCTTCACCCCCCAGAAGAACCCGGTCTTTGTGAAGGTAATCCACAATATGTTTGAAGCCGACGGGCGTTTCCAGGACCTCAAAGCCGTGGTGGTTGGCAACCGCATCCAGGAAATGGCTGGTGGCAACCGTCCTGGCAGCATTCCCCTGTTGTCCTTTACGGCGGATCAGATAATCGTAAATCAGGGCGAGAATATAGTTGGGTTCGATAAACGTTCCATCCCGATCCACAATGCCGAAACGGTCACCATCGGCATCGGTGGCCAAACCGAGATTGATCTCCGGCGTTTCGGAAACCAGGGTCGAAAAATCGTTCAGGTGTGCCCGGGTGGGTTCCGGTGGGATACCGCCAAAATAAGGGTCTGGAGATGCGTGAAAGGGAACGACCTCAACCCCTGCATCCTCCAGAAGGCGATCGAGATATCCCCGGGCCGAGCCAAAAAGAGGATTAACGGCAATACGCATCCCTGAAGCGGCAACAGCGTTCAGATCGACCAGTTCCCGGACTCTGGCAAAATAGTTTTCTCTGGGATCGATTTCTTTGACCAACCCCTCTTTAAACGCTTTGTCCAGAAGCATCTCCCGGTAACAGACCTCCCCTGCCATCTCATTGGCACGTCGTTCGATGGCATCGGTGGTATCCGAGGAGGCCGGGCCGCCCGATTCGGGACTGAACTTGATGCCGTTGTACATATAGGGATTATGGCTGGCCGTAAAATTGAGCGAACCGGCGACACCGCGTCGTAACAGTTCAAAGCATAATACGGGTGTCGGGGTATCCCGGTGGACCAGATATGACGGGATTCCCGAAGCTGCCAGAACACGCACCGCTTCACGGGCAAACTCCCGACCCATAAAACGGGAATCGTAGCCGACAACCAGTCCTTTTGCGGACTTGCCGTCCTGCCTGAGGTGATCCGCAATGGCCTGAGTGACTATTTTGATGTTTTCAAGGGTGAACTCTTCCCCGAGAATGCCGCGCCAGCCGGAAGTTCCAAAGCCGATTCGATGCATGAACGTCTCCCTACGATAAACAACGGACTTTTTCAGTCGCTACCATCCTGATCGTCATCAAGGACAGGCGCCGGATAGCCCTTGATCCCTTCGGTATAAGGGCAGTCCGCGGGGAGATAACCTTTGGCCACGGATTCGGGATCGAGAGGGATACAATCCGGCCTGTACATGTGTCTTTTCTTATAAACAGTACACTTTTGTGTGTTTCTGTCCAGAAACTCACAAGGGACAGAGGTGTAATAGATTGTGCCTTCCACATCGATCTTTTCGTAGCAGCACCGACCGCAACACCGGCAGATTTGCTCCCATTTCTTATGGCTCATTATTCCAACCCCGTTTTCACATACCTCAATATAACCATTGACTCAGAGAACAGGTTTTGATTATATTTACGCTCTTGAGACAAAAAAACGCAAAAACGCATTATAGAGGAGGTTTTTCGCATGCAGTGTCAAACTGTTCTTCCCGGTACTGAATGTTCCTTCTGGACCAAGCAGGGTTGTGTCTTTGAAGGGAGCAAGTGCCAAAACGTCGTAGAAGATTGTGATGGTTGCGAGCGCGTTGTCGATAGTGAAATCGGCAAGGTCTGCTCCGTCTACCCGTCTCCGTCTTTCAAATGGGCCCATGGCCTGTGCAACTTCGCGACCCATAAGAAGTTGGAAATCAAGACCGAGGAGCAGCGCGTCAACCCGCTGAAAGCCTCCAAGCGTGCCGCAGGTTAATCCATCCTACGTTCGCCAAAAAGGGCAGGTGCTTAAAGCACCTGCCCTTTTTTTATCCACCGCTTTTCAGGCCCGCCACCACAGCAGCGACCTCCTCACAGAGTTCTTTGGCCCCCGGTGATTGTTCAATTTTTAAAAAAGCTTCAAATGCCGAGACTGCCTGCCCCGTTTTTTCCTGATCCAGATAGAGATTTCCCAGGGCAAGATGGGCCTGCGCAAGTTCGGGATCGACTCCGATCGCTTTGGTGAAACAGCTTTCCGCCTCCTCAAGGGCGCCTTGATCGTAATGCAGATCGCCCAGGCTCAAATGCGCCGTTCCATCGGAGTCGTCGAGTTCAATGGCCTTTTTCAGGCATTGCATAGCACGATCGATCTCCCCCAGCTCTATCAGGATATTTCCTTGTGCCGTCAGGGCAAAGACCGATTCCGGGTCGAGTGAAACCGCCCTTTCAAGGTGCTTTTGCGCCTCTTCCATCTCACCTAGCTGGGAACAAACAAGCCCCAGGCTGACCCAGCCATCCTCCGAATCTTGCGCAAGCTCCACAAGGCGGGAAAACTGACTCCGGGCATCCTTCAAACGTCCGGATTCAAAGTAGAGGTCACCGAGCGTGAGAAGAAAATCAGGCTCATCTTTCCCGGACTCAGGCAACTCCTCAAGCAGGCGAATGGCAGGCTGCAGTTTGCTGTCTTCGACCATCGCCTCTACAAGAAGAAGTCGTACTTCCAGATCCTCCGGATCCTGATCGAGGCTCTGTCGAAGGATATGCACGGCCTGGGAGAACAGTCCTCTTTCAATAAGATCCT
>JANQIN010000124.1 GCA_028282145.1 Thermodesulfobacteriota bacterium
CTCAAAAGTGCCGCCAGAGCGATCGGCAGCCAGGTCGGCCGTCAGATTATTCGAGGGGTCTTGGGTTCCCTCTTCGGACGCCGGTAGAAAAAAACCCGATCGATGCCTGGGCATCGACCGGGCTCCACTCGCGGTCCGAAGTCATCGGACTTCAGGCGGCCCAGGGGTGCTGGGAGGGCATCGTGTCGGCTGCTCGAGCTTCTGTCGGCAAAGCCAGGCCCAATTGCTTCAACTGGAACCGCGACAACAGATGTCTCAGCTGTTCGGCCTGGCTGGACAGCTCTTCTGCCGCGGCAGCACTCTCCTCCGATACAGCGGTGTTCTGCTGTACGGACTGATCGATCTGTGTCAACCCCACTTCAATCTGCCCCAGGCCTTCGGCCTGCTCCCCGGCAGCGTCGGCAATCTCGCTGATCAAACTGGTGACCTGAGAAATTCCGCCCACGATCTCGTCGAGGCTTCCGGCCGTGGTTCCGGCAATAGAGGCTCCGGCTTGAGCCTTCTGGATCGACCCCTCAATCAGTTCGGCAGTCTCCTGCGCAGCTTTCGCACTACGTGCCGCCAGATTGCGAACCTCTTCGGCAACCACGGCAAACCCTTTTCCGTGCTGACCGGCCCGAGCTGCCTCCACGGCAGCGTTCAGCGCCAGAAGATTCGTCTGGAAGGCGATCTCATCGATGACCTTGATAATACTTCCGATATTCTGGCCGGCGGTATTGATCTCATCCATCGCTCCCATCAGATCGGACATATGGGCAGCGCCCTCTTGGGCCGTTTTTTCAACGCCTTGCGTCAGGGTCCGTGCCTCCCGAGCACTCCCGGCGGTTTCACGGGTCCGTCCGTTCAGATCGGTGATGGAACTGTTGATCTGCTCTACCGCGCTTGCCTGCTGAGTCGCCGCCTGTGCCAGGGTCTGGCTGGAGGAAGCCACCTCGGCACTCCCGGCAGCGATCTGTTCGCCGGAGGCGTTCACCTGCTGCAGCAAATTATTCAACTGGTGTTCCAGTTTGACCAGGGCCCCACGGACCTGATCGTCTTCTCCCCAGGGAGTGATGGTAAAGGTCAGGTCCCCTTCTGCCAGTTTCTGAATGGGAACAATGACATCCTCCTCCAGACTGGCAGCAAACGTGTCCATGGTTGACGCCATCTGCCCGATTTCATCCTGTTGCTCCAGATTCAGTCGACCGCCAACACGGCCGGCCGCCAGATTATCCAGCATGGTCACAGCCGCCTTCAACGGACGACAGATCCCGCGGGCAAGCCAACCGGTCAGGATTAGAGCGACCCCCACCAGAAGTACGCCCGCCAGCAGAACTTTCCATGCGATCTGCCACAGCTCCGCCTGAATATCATCCACATAGAGTCCGGACGCTACGACCCAACCCCAGTCAGGAACTCCTTTAACATAAGAGACCTTATCCACCGGTGCCTCGGAGCCGGGCTTGGGCCAGGCGTACTCGACAAACCCTGCTCCCTGGCGCCCTTTTTCGGCAAATTCGCGAAACAGATAGATCCCGTTCGGATCCTGCTTCCCGCTGAGATCTTTCCCGTTCAGGGCCGGTTTGATCGGATGCATCACCACCCGACCGCTAAAATCGGTCACGAAAAAGTAGTTGGTCTCGTCATAGCGGGTATGGGCCAAAGTTTTCCGGGCGGCCTGCTGCGCCGCCTCTCGCGAAAGAGCACCCGTCCGTTCCTGATTGACATAATAATCAACCACGCCCCAGGCCGATTCGACCGTGTGGCGAACCTCCGACTGCTTTCCCTGATAGAGACTGCTCTCCATCCGCGTGTAAACCCAGGCCATGGCCACTCCAAAAAGAGCGACAAGAGCCAAACTGAAACTAAAAATTTTGTAAGCAACTTTCCAATTCTTCATGTGCGCATCTCCCACCGGACAACCTGCAATAAGGTTTAAATCTTTCGGGTTCCTGCATCGAACCCTCAAAACTATTTCAAAAAAGATCTTTTTAGTTTTATTTTAAATAAAAATACATTAAAAAATATCAATGTAAAGTTTTTTAATCTTATTTTTTCAAATTATTTCAGATGGTTAAAAATTAACCCCATTCTGGTCATAATTTAAGCAAGGTTTTACGTTATTCTTAGGTGGCACGACAGGGATGCAACCGTCCCGCATCGTTCATCCCTTTTCCCGAGTTCACTCCAAGGGAGAGGAAAGACTTTGGAATAGGCAACAGCAAAGGAGGAATTGATGAGCAATGTTTACCAGCAACATGGGGCCTTCAGCTGGGCGGAACTGATGACCACCGACCCGGAAGCGGCCAAGAGCTTTTACAGCAAACTGTTCGGTTGGTCGATGAAGGATATGCCCATGGAAGGAATGACCTATACCGTGCTCGGACCCAGCCCCGAACAACAGATGGGTGGTTTAATGCAGCTCCCGCCCGAATCGGAAGGTTGTCCGCCTCACTGGGGGGTCTACGTTACAGTGGACGATGTCGACAGTACGGCAGAAACTGCGGAGGCCCTGGGGGGGAAGCTCTTGGTCCCACCCAGAGACATCCCCAATGTCGGTCGCTTTTGCGTCATCCAGGATCCGCAGGGAGCGGTGCTCGCTGCAATCACCTACGCTGTTCCCGACGGTGAATAATTCGCCAAACCAAAAACCGGGCCCGCTCAGGGCCCGGTTTCTTTAGGCAAGATTTTTCCGGAGCAGTAAACAAAAGACGGGAGACTATCCGGGCCACAGGGTGGCAAGAGGCTCCGATTCACCCGTAACAGGATCCTTTTCGGGGAATGGAACCTCAGCGATATGTGCTTCGTCGCTGAGCCGGTCCTCGGGATAACCGTAACAGATATCCGGCTCCTGATCCGGCGGATAACATCCCACCACCAGAGTGTCCCGGGTTGCGGATAAACGCCGATGGGTCACTCCGGCCGGGACCAGAAGGACATCACCAGCTTCGATCTTGCGGATCGGCCCGTCCTCGCCACCGAACTGCACCTCCGCCTCACCGCTAGCGACACCGAGAGCCTCATGGGCACAACTGTGATAATGATCCACGCCATAGATGCCGCTATGCCAGATCTTGTGCCACCCGTTTTTGGAAAAAAGTTGTTCCAGTTCCATTGCAGGATGGTTGGTTTCAAACAGGAACACCTGTCGGTAGATCAGAAGAGGGAGCCGATCGTTGTTCGGGAAACGGTCGCCGGAACCAACGAGAATCGTTTCAATGTTTTTTAAACCTGCCGGGACTACCCCATGGTACCCACCTTTCCCTGTCTGCATCAGAAGATCAACACCAGCGCCGCCACTACGATCGGGAAGAAGGTTAAGTTCATCCCCAGAATCCGCCAACGGAAGTTTTCGTTCAACTGGCTCACCCCATAGGCATGGATCAAACGCCCCAGGAAAAAAGGAAGCATCAGACCATGCAACAACCACCCACTCCCCTCGTCAATCTCGATCAAGGCACACAGGACCAAGGCCAACGGAACATATTCGGCAAAGTTGGCCTGAACCCTTTGCGCTCGCTGCAACTCAGGATTCCGTCCGTCACCGACTGCCACCCTGGCGGAACGGCGTATACGGATCACCCGCACACAAAGGCAGACAAACAACAGGGCCAGGAGACCGGCATAGAAGGAGACAATCGGGACCATGGCGCCCTACCGGGTAAAGACCTTCTTCAGAAGTTCTGTCGTACGGGCAGCAGGATTGGCCCGGATGGCGGCCTCTTCCTTGGCCAAATAGTGGAAAATCCCGTCCATCCCCTTTTCCACCACATAACGCGTCAGATCGGCCTTCACATCCGGAACAAAGGGGAGTTGTTGATAGTGGCCAATCGCCTTGTCATAGGTCTGCACCGCGCCGACCCTGGACAGGCTGTCCTCAACCACCGGAGACATCTCCTTCGCCAGCGGCCGACTCATCTTTCCCTGGAAATAACGGGTCGCTGCATCGGTTGGACCATTATAAATGGCACGAACATCGTCGAGGGTCATCTGACGAATAGCCTCCCAGAACAGCGCTTTGGCTTTCGGTGTGGCCACCTCGGCGGCACGGTTCAGCTTCACCTCCAGATCATCCATCATCCCGGACATGCCCACAGCCCCCAGAGCTTTCTGAACCCGCTGCAGATTCTGTGGCAAAGAGATACGAATGGCCGGATCTGCATTGAAACCATCGGTTTGACCAAGTTGGCCGGTCACCCTTTGCGTTCCGACCCGAAGGGCCTCTTTAAGACCGTCGGCAATTTCACCGGTCGTCAGGTTGTTGGTCGAAGACCCGCCTCCGAAGAGATCCCGGGTAAAGTCGAGCAGTCCGGCGTGTGCAGGAGTCCAGGCAAGGAGTGTCAGGATCAGGCAGGAGATAAGAAATGGCGCCGATTTCATGGTTCCCTCCTTTGGACATCGGATAGTCTTAGCATACCAGAGCCTGCCCGGTTGGCCCGCCCTGTGGCATACTGACGGTCACGAAAGGAAAACACCATGCCAAACGTATTGATCATCGGTTGTGGAAAAATTGGGACTGCGGTCGGAAGAGTCCTGAGCCAACAGGGGCACCCTGTGGTGGGGACCGCCCGAAGTCCGGAAAGCCTACAACGAATTGCCGAGGCCGGTTTCACACCCAAAGCACTTGATCTGGATCGGGAAACCCCTCTGAAAGGGCTTCCAACCCAAGGGGTTCAGCTCTTCTATTTCGCACCCCCACCCGGAGGAGGGGATATCGACAGCCGAATGCGACATGTTCTCGCCAACCTTTTACAAACAGGTCTGCCTTCCAGGATCGTCTATATCAGTACCAGTGGTGTTTATGGCGATTGCCAGGGAGAGGTTGTGGACGAGACCCGTACACCCAACCCGCAAACGGCGCGGGGGAAGCGTCGTTGGGATGCCGAAAAGGCGTTACAGATTTTTGCACGTGAGCACTCTGTGGATGTCATCATCCTTCGGGTCACCGGCATTTACGGACCGGGCCGGTTACCGATACAACGGGTACGTGATCGCCAACCGGTTCTGCGAGTCGACGAGGCGCGCTATACCAACCGGATTCATACATCTGACCTGGTTTCGGTGTGTCTGGCGGCAATGAAGAAAGGAAAGCCGGGACAGGTTTATAACGTGTGTGACGGGCAGGAGTCGACCATGACCGATTACTTCAACGCCATTGCCGACGCATATGGGATTCCTCGCCCCCCCCAGGTGAGCCTCGAAGAAGCCCGCAAGGTCATGAGCCCTCTGATGCTCACCTATGTTCAGGAATCCCGGCGGTTAAGTAACCGGAAGATGCTGGAAGAGCTGGGGGTCTCCCTTCTCTACCCCACACTGGCAGAAGGAATTCGATCCTGCATCGAGGCCCCAGCCCGCTAGCTATTTTCAGTGCTCTCAAGCACCTCCTTAAGAAGCTTGAAGATTTTTCGATAGGCTGTTCGGTCGTTGCCGGCCTGCACCCGGCGGATCAAAGGTGGAAGCCCGCTCCAGTCCGCCAGGGGGAAGGCCGCTTTTATCTCTTTCAACGCGTCGGCCGTGGACTCAGGCTCACACAATCGGTCCCGCCAACCTTCCAGTTGATGAAGCTGGGACACCTCTTCCCAGTGGCCCTCTCCTTCACCGTCGACAAAGGCCTGAAGCTGTGCACAGGCCTCCTCGTCTCGCCGTAACAAAGCCGCCAGATGTTTGATCTGCCGTTTTCGTGACCCGTGCCCTCTGGTCTGCCTGGCCTGGAGGATCTCCCGGTAGAGCTCGCCATCGAGCACCAGACGACTGAAACGGGCCTCCTCCATCTCCGCCAGTTCCCGTGCCAGCCCTTCGATCGCCTTGGCTTCGCGCTTCATGGCGCTCCGGTTACGGCGCTCAACGTATTCATTCTCATCCCGATAGGCCATTTCCCCAACCTTTTCTTTTCATGGGCTGCAAAACAGTTTAACCTAGACCTCTCAAATCTTTCATCGCTTTTCATACCCCTTTTCCAGAGGATGTATGAACAACGTCATCCAACTCGCCGACCTCGTTGACTTGAGCTATCTGCAACAGATGGCGGAAGCCCACTACCGTACCGCCGGTGTCCCCCTGGGGATTATCGATGCCATCGACAACAGCATCCTGGTACAGGTGGGATGGCAGGAAATCTGCCTCAAATTCCATCGGGTCAATCCGGAAAGCCTCAAAGCCTGCGAAATCAGCGACAATTTCATCAAAGACAACCTTCGTGAAGGTGAGGTCACTCGCTACCGGTGTTTGAGCGGGCTGGAGGAGGCCGGCTTTCCGATCATGGTCGGCGGTCAACATCTGGCGACCCTTCATATCGGCCAGTTTTTCTACGACGATGCCCCACCGGACCGCAAGTTTTTTCGACAACAGGCTAAAAAATACGGCTTCCCGGCGAAAGAATACCTGAAGGTTCTGGATCAGGTGCCGGTCCTGTCCCGCGAGCGTGTCGATACGGTGAACCAGTACAACAGAGCTCTGACCAATTTCATCGTCTCCCAGGCGGAGCAGTCCTTACGCCAGCGCCGGACGGAAAGAGAGCTGAAGGAGAGTCAGGAATACCTGGACCGGGTCATTGAAAATATCCCCTCCATTATCTTCGTCAAGGACGCCAGGGATTTGAGTTACGTCCGCTTCAACAAAAAAGGGCAGGAATACCTTGGCGTGTCTCAGGAGGAGTTGCTCGGCAAAAGCGATTTTGACTATTTCACGCAGGAACAGTCGGACGCCTTTAAAGAGGTGGATCATGAGGTCCTTGCAAAGGGCACCATGGTCGAGGTCCCCGAGGAGACCACACAAATACCGAACCTCGGAGAACGGATCATCCGAACCCGCAAAGTCCCGGTATTTCATGACGACGGTACCCCGCTCTACCTGGTCGGAATCGCTGAGGACATCACCGAGGAAAGAACCGCACAAAAAAGGCTGCAACAACTTCAGTCATCCCTGAAAAACATCATCGATTCGATGCCGGCACTGCTGATTGCCGTCGACACCCACCTGAATGTGACCCAATGGAACCGGCGCGCCGAAGAGTTCACCGGTATCGACGCCAATACCGCCATTGGCCAGCCCTTGGCGGTCTGCCTTCCCCAACTGGCCCGTTACGATCTTACGATTCGCAACACGATCGACTACCGCCGTCCACAAACCGAGCCCAGAGTCACCCTGACCAACGGGGGCTCGGAGCAGGTCACCGAGCTGACCATCTACCCCCTGGACGACAGTCCCAACTCCGGTGCCGTCCTTCGGCTGGATGACATAACCGAACGGATGCAGGTCGAACGTATGATGATCCAGTCGGAGAAAATGCTGTCGGTGGGCAGCCTGGCTGCCGGGATGGCCCACGAGATCACAAATCCTCTGGCGGGGGTACTGCAGAACAGCCAGGTATTGCTACAACGGCTTGACCCCCGACATCCCAAAAACCGCGCCGCTGCCAATCAGTACGGTCTCTGCCCGGATGCCCTGACGGAGTATGTACGGAATCGAAAGCTGGACCAGATTTCCGACTCCATCCACCAGTCCGGCCACCGGGCTGCCCTGACGGTAAAAAACCTCCTGGGCTTCAGTCGGCGTAGTTCAGGCGCCTTCTCTTCCTGGGGCCTGGAGACACTGCTGGAACAGGCGGTCGATCTCGCCAGTAGTGATTTTGACCTGAAGCGGCAGTTCGACTTCCGAAAGATTCATATCGAGCGCCATTTTGTGGAAGACCTGCCTGCCATCCTCTGTGATCCGAGCCAGATCCAGCAGGTCTTTCTCAATCTGCTGAAGAACGCTGCCCATGCTTTAAGCCTGACAGAGGAAATCTCCCGGCCGATGATTCGTCTTTCGCTGGAACGGGGAAACGGCTTTGTTCAAGCCCATGTGGAAGATAACGGCCCCGGCATGAGCCCAGAGACCCAGAAACGGATCTTTGAACCGTTTTACACCACCAAGGAGCCCGGCGCCGGTACGGGCCTGGGCTTGTCAGTTTCGTCGTTCATCATCACCGAGGTCCATGGCGGGAGCCTCGACGTGCGTACTGCGCCGGGCAAGGGCGCACGATTTACCGTTCAGTTGCCCCTGCACCCGCCGATCGATCACCTCGGGGAAGACGACTGAACAACAAAGCCCCGCTGATTCAGCGGGGCCTCTAGTTTGAAGCCAAAGACCATCCTGTGACTTTGGCATAACCGTTTCGCAAAAGTGCGATTTTGCTCCACTCACCAAATCAAAGGCTTGCAAGCGTCTTTGATTTGGGCTCGCCCATCCCTGGGGCTCGAAAACCGTTTGATGCCAGAGACCATCCCGGGCCGTTGGCATAACCGTTTCGCAGAAGCTCTTTTTTTCGCCTGCCCTAAGCTAAAGCAGGCAACATGGCAGGGGTCAGTGCTTTAACTGACTTGCCAACTTGTTAAAGAACTCCTTACGCACCTTCAGACCTTCGCGAAAATCCATACGATCGGTATGAGAAATTTCCATACTCAGGTCCGAAACGGTGACTTCCAGCAGTTCTCTGAGCATCTCTTCTTCTACCGGTGCAAGCTCAATCGTTGTCATCGCCACCTCCCCTTGAGATCGGTTCGGAAGTCCGGCTTGCAAACCGCCGGAGATCTTCCCACGGCGCCTGCAACGCTCTTCTCACCAGTATATCGCAGTTAACCGGACCGGAAGAGGTATCAGCGGTCGGCGATCAGCGTTCCCCCGACAGCCACGTCCTCCGGCGTCGTATCTTGAAACACGAGGATGAACTTTTCCTTGGGCATGGCGTAAGCTTCCGCCGCAGAGGCCGTCACCTTCTGGACGAAACAGCGCTTGATCTCAAGGTCCTCAATGTGCGGAGCCTGTATGGTGATAATCGGCATAGAGTTCTCCTTCTTTCTTGAAACGTCAAAGACTCAGTTCTGCCTCAGGGCCGCCAGCGCTCTGGGTCGGTGAGCCGATTCCGGAAAGAGGTCCAGCAGAGCCCGGTAGCAGTTCTGCGCCGCATCCGATTCTCCCAGACTTTCCAGCAACCGTGCGTTCTGAAACAGGGCCTTTTCCCGCATCTCCGGGGCAGCTTGAGGGTCCTGGCTCAACAGATACAGCACCTGAGACGCCATTACGAGATCGTTCTGTTGATGGAACTGTACTGCCAACCGGTACATGGTATGGGGATCAAGCCCCCGGGAATAGCGCTTGTAAAACTCCCGGAACAGTTCGGTCGCTTGCGCCGGCTCCTTGGTCAGACTCAAGTGAATGGCTCTTGTGTAAAGTTCTGCCCCCTCATCCGTCAGCGTATATTTCGAACAGGATCGGGCCAGGGCAGTCAGCACCTCAATATTGTCCGGGCTGGTTTCCAATACCTTCCGCAACGACTGCTCACCCACAGCACTGAGCTTTCCACCCTCCGTTTCCTTCAAGCCCTGATCCAGATGCCTCTCTTCCACAGCCGCATTACCCAGCCGGAACAGATAAGCCAGCCCAACGCCTGCGGCCATTCCTCCCAGGTGTGCCCAGTGGTTGATATTCGACACATTGTCCCCAAGGGCCTGGCCGATGCCCCCGAAGAGATCTTTGATAAAAAACAGACCGATCAGAATGAGAGAATTCAGTTTGATTTTTAAATTGATCGGAAGGATCAAGGAAAAGATCCCCAATATGGGAATTGGAAAGATGACGCTTTTGAAATAACAGCGTACCGCAAAAAGCCCCATGATTCCGGCGATGGCACCGGAAGCCCCCAGTCCATGGATCACCTCCTGCTGAGTCACGTACATGATCAGGACTGAGAGCAGAGCGGAGAGAACCCCGGAGACAGTATAAAACAGCCCGAATTTAACCCAGCCGATTCGTCTCTCAATGACCGTCCCGAACACCCACAGAGCAACCATATTCCCCCAAAGATGACCGCCACTGGCATGAAGGAAAAAGTGGGTAAAAAGACTGATGGGGACATTGAACAGGTTGGGCTCCACCGGAACAAACAACAGGTTGTTCTGCAGAAACTCAATATCGGCATTTAATTCATAGCCGTAGAAGATCAGGATGTTAATCAGGATCAACAGGTAGGTCAGCCAGGCAACACCTTCTTTCTTTCGTTCTCCCTCGGCGTACATCACCGGAATAAAGGTCAAGTGCTCTTTTAAAGCATCAAGGGTGCTCATCCCTTCACTCGCAGCCTTAAGCCTCACATAAGACAAGAACATCAGCGGGAAGAAAAAGATGAACCAGGTCACCAGCCAGGGGGTAATGTTTACGAGGAACAGGATCCCGGCTACCGTTGGTGCGGCGCGCGCCAGAAACGCCTTTTCGGGATTGCGTTCTAAGACGCTGGTCTCCATGTCGGCGACCTTTTCCTCCGACTCACCGCGAAGTTGAGCCGCAACCTGCCGGGGCGTCTTGCCCTCCGAGATCCGATCCTGCACCTTCTGGAACTTCTTAAAGATCACTCCGCACTGCACACAGATTTCGGCTTCGGGCTGGGAGGCACCGCACTTGGGACAGAGAATGGTTTTGGGTGGCAACGGCGGCTCCGGGGAGGCCGTTGCCGAAGCCGCGGACAGGTCGGGTTCAGGTCGGGGCGGTTCCGGAAGTTGGGGAGAGGGGGCTGTTGTCTCAGTAGAGACAAGATCGCATTCAATCCCTGTCTCCCGCAGGGAGCTGATCAGGCGGTTTCCCGCCTCCCTGTCAACCCCTTTTTTCAACACCATCTTGGGTGTCTTGAAAAGCTTGTCGAGTTGCGCGTCGGAAAATTTGTAACGCTGCCGCAACCCCTGCCGCGCTTCGGTCTCGGTGAATCCGTAGGACAGATGTCCCGAATAAATGATATTGAATCGATCCGCCATTTCCCCTCCCAAAGTCAGATCATGTCATGTCAAAAAAAAAAAAGAGTTACTCCGCCCCCAGCATCACCGCCACCCACCGGGTTTCGTCATTGGCCTCCAGGGCAATCTTGGCCATCATGGTCAACGGAACCGACAGCAGCATCCCCACCGGTCCGAGGACCCAACCCCAGACCACCAAACTGAGAAAAACCACCAGAGTGCTCAAACCAAGGCCCCGTCCCATAAAGCGAGGTTCGATCACCGAACCGAAAACGGTATTGATGACAAAATAGCCGGCCGCGACGATCAGGGCCCGGCCAAAACCAAACTGGACAAAGCCAAGCAGTACCGGCGGCACTGCTGCGATCAGCGAACCGATATTGGGGACATAGTTGAAGATAAAGGCCAACAGGGCCCACAACAGCGGATAGTCGACTCCGGCACCCCAGCAGAGCAGTCCTGCAACCGCGCCGGTCCCGATGCTGATCAGGGTTTTGATTTTGAGGTATTGATTGAGGCTGGCGGTGAACTTCTTAAAGAAGTCACTGGTTTCTTCTTTCTCACCGAAGGCCGTCTTCAACTTTTGGGGGAAACTGGCGGCTTCCAGCAGGATAAAAATCACCGTCAGCAGGATGAAGAAGGCGTTGGTCAGGACGTTGCCGAGACTGTTGAGAAGGTTCCCCGCCAGTTTCATGGCACTGCCGGGGTTGATTTGCTCCAGAATGGTTCCCTGGGGCAGCTCCAAACCGTAGCTGGCCAGCAGAACAAAAAGTCCGCTGAACTGCTCCTGAAGACGATCCTGGTATTGGGGAAGATTGTTGGTGAAGTCCTGCACGCTGTTTCCGACCAGTGCGGTCACCCCTACATTCAGGGCGATCACGACCAGGACGATAATAAAGACGGCCAAGCCGCCCGGCACCCCCTTGCGCTGCAGCCAGAACATGGGCGGTGCACAGACGACCGCCACCACCGCCGACAACAGCAGAGGGACCACCAAAGAGACCGATGCCTTCAACCCGGCGACAATGATCATCAGACCGGCCACAAGCAGGATGGTTCGCGTTACCCCCGAGCTCATAGAGCCTCCTTCAGAACAGAAAGCGAAACGATAAAAACCCGTCCACCATAACGGTCTCCCGGTCGATTTTCAAACGCAAAGATCATGACTTACCCGGAGCTCATATTCACTGAATCCGGATCGTTTTGTACAGAAAGTTCTTGAAACGGAAAAAGACCTTCTTCTCTTCGGCGTCGTCACTGGCCGGGTCGCAGGCGTGGAGGCGACGGGCCAGTTTGGGCATCGAGCTGTCTCCCTGAGAACGGGCCAGGCGGATCACCTCTTGCACCGTCTCCCGGTTGAGTCGCCGGTCCGAGTAGGGTTCATACAGAACCGACCAGAAATCGCCATCCCGCTGATCCAGGCGGGCCAGAAGTTCCTGCGCCTCTGAAGCGACCGGGTATTTTTTATCACCGGCGGCAGGCGCTGGGGACTGATCAAGGGCTGTTTGAATCACATCCTCTCCCAGGGTCCGATCCGGGGCAAACAGAAGGGCACGCAATAGAATCGAACGCAGCTCTCGAATATTCCCCTGATAGTGGTGACCGGAAAGGAGCTCTTTGGCCTCAGGTGTCAGAACCGGCCAGTGACCGTCGTCCTGCGGGTGATAGGCCCGGAACAGTTTCCCCAGAAAGTGGACCGCCAAGTCCGGGATATCCTCCCGACGCTGATTCAGATTGGGGACCTCCACCGACAGTTCGGACAGACGATGGTACAGGTCTTCTCGAAACTTGCCATCAGCGATGCGTTGGCGCAGATCTTTATTGGTCGCCGCCACCAAAACGCAACGAGTGTAGCGAGTGATATTCTCCCCCAGACGGACAAATTCACCGTTGTCGAGAAAGCGCAACAGCTGTACCTGGGTTTTGGGATCGGCATCTCCGATCTCATCGAGGAAAACCACACCACCGTCCGCCTCTTCCAGAATGCCGCGCCGATCGTTACTGGCTCCGGTAAAGGCTCCCCGTTTATGTCCGAACAGTTCCGAATAGGTCAGGTCTCCGGAATAGGCAGCGATATTGGTCTTTTTCACCGGAAGCTCGCCGTTCCCTCCTTTGGCCCGATAGGCCTCGTTCAGGCTGGAGAAGAGGTTGTTGAAGAAAAACTCCTTCCCTGCACCGGTGGAACCGGTGATCAGAAGGCTCGGCAGACCGAGCGTGGTCTCCATCGGTCGATGGCTGTGCCACTGGGTGAGACGGTGACAGAGCGGGGGGGTTACCCGCTGGATAAAAGCGACGATCCTTCCGGCAGCCGGGCTGTTACCGATGATATTCCCAAGCTTGTAGGACTGAACGCTGGGATCTTTGTAGGTAACATCCGTCCGGAGGCGACTGACCTCGTTGGTGAGTTTTTCGATCCGTTGCAGATCGGCGATATGACGCGCAATCAGGCGGCTGATAATCTGCAGGATACGCTGATGCTCGTTGGAAAAATAATGCAACCGCAGGCTGTTGAGGCAGATGACGGCAATGACCTCATCCTCGGCAATCAACGGAACGGCAATTTCACTGCGACTTCCCTCGGCAACATCCCGATGAAAACCGGCCGGTGCTTCGGCCACGTCGGACAGAATGGTCGGTTTGCCGCTATGGGCCACATAGCCGGTGAGACTACGTTGCCGTGCGGGGAGTTCTTCCCCACCGACTTTGAGCAGCGGCACATTCTTTTTGAGCCACTCCTTGTTCTTGGCCCCGACGATCCGTCCCTCCTCATCCTCCACTACCAACCAGCGCTCGCCCTTCATCTCCTCTACCAGAGCGATGGAACCGGCATCGGCACCGATCAGCTCGGTGGCTTTGGAGAGAACCCGATGCAGAAAGCTGGAGAGTCCTTCATCCCGTTGGGCCAGCAGGTCGTTGATCTCCGACAGGACCTGCACTTCGATATGCTCGTCCCCGATCTCCTGCACCACTCGCTGGGCCACCTCGGCGTGCGCCTCCAGCAGGCCTTTTTCGAACGGAGAAAATTCGTAGGTTTCGCTGGTGTAGTAATGGACGAGGCAGACCACCCGTCGCGTTCCGGGCTCGATCCGAGGAACCACATAGAGGGATTTGAGCCCCATCTGCTCGGTCAGATATCGCTTTTGCAACTGTACCGCGGTCAGATCGGGGATAAAAAGGGGGGTCGACAGATTATCACCGATCAAACGACCGTTGCGATCGATATAAGGGGACAGCAGGGACTTACCGGTGCCGAGATTGATCTTTTTATCGTCCTCGTAAAGTCGTTTGGCCTCTTTCTCGCGGGAGAAGGAAGCCAGGATTTCCACTCCGCCCGGATCCTCATCGGTGATTGCCGGAGTGGGGATCAATACCGAGGCCAGAGCGACTTTGTCGACCAGCTCCACGGCCGAACGGACCATCAAAAAGGCCGCTTCACGCTTCTTGGCCCGGTCAACCTGGCGGGACAGCTGAATCTGCTGGTGATACTGCCGGGCCTGATCGACCGCACCGGCAATCTCCGCCAGAAGTTCCCGCAGGACCGTCAGCCGATCCTCTACGAGACTGGCACCAACGGTGCTGTCAAGGCAGAGAACTCCGACCGAACGCCCCCGCAACAGAATCGGAAGCAACACTCCCGAGGTGACACCAAAGGTGCCGAAACAATCCTCTTCGGTCGCCTCAAACTGCTGAAAGACCTGCTCCTTCTGCCGCAGATAGACCTGACTGATCAGGCGCTCGGGTGCATTGATCTGTACTGCATGCTGCCGTTTATGTTCGGTATGGGGTCCCGTCGCCACCGCGCAGGTCAAGGCGCCCCGGGTCAAATCCTCCAGATAGACACGGCAGTCCCAGGACGGGGCGATCGCTCGCACCGCTACCGTCAGCAGATGGAGGATGTCGACAAGGTTCTCCTTGTCGAATGCTCCGATACGATCGATCAGGTTGCGTAATTTGGGGTCGTTGATATTCACTTGGCTCACCTGTGTATTTTGTGTACACAGATGAGTATAGAAAGGTCGACTCTTTTTTACAAGAAAGCATAATTCAAAAGCTCTTTGTCCCGGTCGAGAATCTGCTCCAACAGGTCGATGGCCCAACGGTAAAAAGGAACGGGATCACTTTCGCGGGCGCGACGAATCCAGAGCGGGGCCCAGGTCTTGATATGCTCATCCACGACCACCCGGTGCCAGGCGCGACAGCGTTCCACTTCACCTTCGCGGCCACCATCTTCAGCATCGGCCTCAAGGTCAGCCAGCAATACCACCAATTCCAACTCCATTGACAGCAGATCGATGGGGGGAGAATCGAGGTCCGGCTCCAGCCCCATACGCTGATAAAGAGTCGCCATCTCGTCCCCCTCACGTTCGCGGTAGGCAGATGCCCGCATCGGTACTTCGCTGACCAACCCTTTGTAAGCCTGAATCAGATTCTCCAATTCGACCCCATTGATTCCGGGCTTCAGGGGCGGGTCGGGGAATGAAGGCAGGTAATCCCGCAAGATATCCATTTCTTCATCGCCCAGCAGTTGCATGAGATCGGCATCCGGCTCTCGAAAAAGGCTTGTCAAAAGGCCGTACAGAAAAAGACGGTCGTAGGAATGTTTCAAAGCGTCCCTCCTTCGTCAGCCGAGTGGCTCACAGGCGGAAATCTCTTCTCCTCCCGTGGCATCGAGCAGTTGGTCGACCGTCACCGGGACCGCCGAATTGGCATTCCCTGCCGCTGCATAGACGGTCTCAAAACGGCGCATGGAGCTGTCCACATAGACGGGCAGGGTGGCCGGCAGGAGAAAGGGGCAGACACCCCCGGGAGAATAGCCGGTAAGCTCCTCTACCTGATCGGCCTGTGGCAGGTTCACCT
>JANQIN010000206.1 GCA_028282145.1 Thermodesulfobacteriota bacterium
TCTTCCTCCAAATTGAAAAACAGACGATCTGTCGGTTAGGAAATCTTGGCCAGCAACCCGTCCAACACGTCGATGACCCGGTCGATTTCGTTCCGGCTCACGGTGAGAGGCGGCAGAAACCGCAGCACGGTTCCGGCGGCACAATTGATCAGGATGCCTTGATCCATAGCCTGTCTGACCAGATCGCCTCCTTCGCAGGTCAGGTGCAACCCGAGGATCAGACCCCGGCCCCGCACCTCCTTCACGCAGAGGTGACGGTTGGCCAGTTCCTCCAGTTGTTGCCGGAAGTATTTACCGGCCTCCCGGCTCTGCTCCAGAATACCGTCATCGGTCAGGGCCTTGCAGGCTGCCAGGGCTGCGGCTGTCATCAGCGGGTTGCCGCCGAAAGTGGAGCCGTGACTGCCCGGACCAAAGCTGGCGGCAATTTCCTCCCGGGCCAGCATAGCACCGATCGGAGGTCCGCCGGCCAGGGCCTTGGCCAGAGTCATAATATCCGGTGTGACCCCTTCCTGCTCATAAGCGAAGAGGGAGCCGGTCCGACCGCAGCCGACCTGGACTTCATCAAAGATCAGCAACAGACCGTTGTGATCACAGAGCTCACGCACCGCCTGAAGATAACCGGCGGGGGGGACGACAACGCCGCCTTCTCCCTGTACCGGCTCCAGCATCACGGCGCAGGTGGAAGGGTCGATGGCCTGGTGTAGGGCATCGATATCCCCGTAGGGAACATAACCGAAACCCGGCATCTGTGGGGCAAAGCCGACGCGCACCTTTTCCTGGCCGGTGGCAGCGATGGTGCCGAGAGTCCGCCCGTGGAAGGAGGCCAGGGCGGTGATGATCTGGCACTTTTCCGAGCCGCCGTTCTCCTTGCTGTACTTGCGGGCCAGCTTGACCGCTGCTTCGTTGGCTTCGGCCCCCGAGTTGCAGAAGAAGGCCTTGTCGGCAAACGAGCGATCGGTCAGCCACTGAGCCAGTTCGATCTGCGCCGGGATGTGGTACAGATTGCTGCAGTGCAGCATCTGCCCCGCCTGTTCACGGATTGCGTCCACCACCCGAGGAGGGCAGTGCCCCAGATTGTTAACCGCAATCCCGGCAACGAAGTCGAGGTATTCATTGCCATCGGCGTCCCAGACGCGGCAGCCTTCGCCCCGGGTAAGGGCAATTGGATACCGGGCGTAGGTATCGGCAACGACCTTCAGCCCCTGTTCAACCCATTGTTGATTGTTCATGACCGGTACCTCGCAATAGCGGTGCCGATCCCTTTGTCGGTAAAGATTTCCAGCAGGCAGCTGTGTTCCATCCGGCCGTCGATGATATGGGTCTTGGTAACCCCTTCGTTAAAGGCATCGACGCAACACTGGGTCTTGGGGATCATGCCGCCCTGCAGGGTGCCGTCGGCCACCAGACCGGGGATATCGTTGATGTCGATGGTGTGCATCAGGTCGCCGTTCTTGTCTTTAACCCCTTCGATATCGGTCAGCAGGATCAGTTTCTCGGCTTTCAGCGCACCGGCGATCCGGCCGGCCACCAGGTCGGCGTTGATATTGTACGTCCTTCCGTCTTCGTCAACCCCCACGGGGGCGATGACCGGAATAAAGTTGTTGTTCTCCAGAGCGTCGATGACTTCGGGGTTGACCTTAACCACCTCTCCGACCATGCCGACGTCAATGATCTCGGGCGTCAGTTTGGTCTTGGAAACCTTCTTGACCTCCATCTTCCGTGCCAGAATCAGCCCGCCGTCCTTGCCGGACAGGCCGACCGCCCGGCCACCTTCCCGGTTGATATTGGCCACGATCTCCTTGTTGACCTTACCGCCCAAGACCATCTCGACCACATTCATGGTCTCGCTGTCGGTGACCCGCATTCCCTGTTCGAAACGGGTTTCGATCCCCATGGTCTCCAGCACCTTACCGATCTGGGGCCCACCACCGTGAACCACCACCGGGTTGATGCCGATATATTTCAACAGGGTGACATCCTTGGCGAAGCCTTCCTTCAGCCGGTCTTCGACCATGGCGTTGCCGCCGTATTTAATGACGATGGTCTTGCCGGTGAACTTCTTGATCCACGGCAAGGCCTCCATTAAAGTGTTCGCTTTTTCTATGATTTGCTGCATTGTTCCGCTCCTATTTCGCAGAGGTTGAAAACCTATCTGCGTTGCAATGGCGGCGTTGGAAAATGTCTCAAAATGCTCATTTACAGTTTTGTAAACTCCGCGTTTTCGACCCTTTCCGCCATGCCCTTGCGGCCTCGATAACGGTTTTCATTCCCCTGCATGCGATTCGACGATCTAAACCGGAATTCAAATTTCCTTCCGGCAGACTCAGGCCGTTGGAAAACGACCGCCGCATTTCATGACATCAACCGGGTTAGAGGATGTAACGGGACAGGTCCTCGTCCTGGATGATGTCCTTCAGTCGTCGTCGCACTTCCTCCGCATCGACCCGGAACTCCTTGTCGGTCCGTTCGGGGGCGTCGAAGGACAGCTCTTCCAGCAGCTTTTCCATAATGGTGTGCAGCCGCCGCGCGCCGATATTCTCGGCTCGCTCGTTGACCAGGGCGGCGGTTTTGGCGATCTCGTGGATCGCGTCGTCTTCCCACTGCAACTGAATTTCTTCGGTCGCCAGCAAGGCTTCGTACTGCCGGGTCAGGGCGTTTTTCGGCTCCGTCAGTATCCGGACAAACTCCTCTTCGCCCAGGCTCTTGAGCTCAACCCGGATCGGGAAGCGGCCTTGCAGTTCGGGAATCAGGTCGCTCGGTTTGCTGACATGAAAAGCACCGGCAGCGATAAAGAGGATATGGTCAGTTTTCACCGGTCCGTACTTGGTGGTAACGGTGCTTCCCTCGACGATCGGCAGTATATCCCGCTGGACCCCCTCCCGGCTGACCTCCGGCCCATGCAATCCTTCTCGGCTGGCGATCTTATCGATCTCGTCCAGAAAGACGATGCCGCTTTGCTCGGTCCGCTCCCGGGCCAGCTGGTGGACCTTGTCCATGTCGACCAGCCGTTCGGCTTCGGCTTCGATCAGGATCTCTCGCGCTTCGGCGACGGTGACTTTCCGTCGCTTGGTTTTTTTGGGGAAGAGGTTGCCGAACATCTCCTTCATATCGAAACCCATCTGCTCGGTTCCCTGAGGCGTTATCACCTCCATCATCGGGGTCTGGGCCTCCTGGGTCTCCAGCTCGACATGCCGTTCGTCCAGAGAACCCAGCCGCAGCAGCTTGCGCAACTTGTCCCGGGTGGCTTCACTCTTTTCTCCGCTGGAAGGCTCTCCGGGAAGCAGCAGGTCGAGAAGCTTTTCTTCTGCCTGGTCCTCGGCTTTAACCCGCATCTTGTGGGCCTCTTCCTCTTTGACCATGATGATCGCCAGGTCGAGCAGGTCGCGGATCATCGACTCCACATCCCGGCCGACATAACCGACCTCGGTAAACTTGGAGGCTTCGATCTTGACGAAAGGAGCCTGAGCCAGTTTAGCAAGCCGCCGGGCGATCTCGGTCTTGCCGACGCCGGTGGGACCGATGAGGATAATATTCTTCGGAACGATCTCGTCCCGCAGCTCATCGGCCACCTGCTGGCGCCGCCACCGGTTCCGCAAAGCAACGGCAACGGCCCGTTTGGCGTCCTTCTGGCCGACGATATACCGATCCAATTCCGAAACGATCTCTCTGGGGGTAAAGTTGGTCACGATAACGTCTCAACTGAAATATTCGTGTTGGTGTAAATGCAGATATCCGCTGCGATCTCCAAGGCTTTTTCGGCCACCTGTTGCGCCGACAGTTCCTTGTTCTCGATCAGCCCACGGGCCGCAGCCAGAGCAAAAGAACCGCCGGAACCGATAGCGGCGATTCCGTCATCCGGTTCGATCACATCACCGTTGCCGCTCAGGACCAGAGTGGTGTCTTTGTCAGCGACGATCAACAGGGCTTCCAGGTTGCGCAGGATCTTGTCGGTGCGCCAGTCCTTGGCCAGCTCTACCGCAGAGCGGGTCAGCTTGCCGCGGTGCTCGTCCAGTTTGGCGGCGAACTTCTCGAACAGGGTAAAAGCGTCGGCAGTCGAACCGGCAAAACCGGCAACAACCTGGTCCTGGTACATGCGGCGGACTTTACAGGCGCCCTGTTTCATCACGGTGTTGCCCAGAGTCACCTGGCCGTCACCGGCAATGGCGACCTGACCTTCCCTGCGGACACAAATTATGGTAGTTCCGTCAAACATGTATTGCCTCATCGGATCCGGCGATTTCCATACCGTTTATCAGAGGTTAACCCGTCGAATTAAGAACGGATTTTGCGAAAAGATGAAATATAACACAGGGTGCAGGGGGGACAAAGGGTAAAACGGTTATTTTTTAGCGGCTTTTACGGGGTCGGTAGAGGGAAGCGGAGGAGGGCGGTGGTGCCTTCGCCTTCGCAGGAATGAAGCTGTAGTTCGCCGCCGTGGCGCTGGACGAATTCCCGGGCGTAGTACAGTCCCAGACCAAACCCACGAACCTGTCCACTCTTGGAGGGGTCGATCTGGTAGAAGCGGTCAAAAACCCGCGCTTTTTCCTCACCGGGGATGCCGGGGCCGCGGTCCCGAACGCGGAGCTCCAGGTGGTTGTTGCTTAGAGCACAGCGAACCTGGATCGTCTGTCCTGCCGGGGAAAATTTGATGGCATTTTCCAGGATGGCGCGGAAGGCAAAACGAACCCGTTCCCGGTCGACTGCGAGAGGGGGTGTTTCCCCGTCCAGGTCGGTCTCCAGGATGATCTGTTTCTCTTCGGCCGATTTTTCGAGGCTCCCAGCCACCTGGATCATCAGTCTGGGAAGTTCCACCGGTTGGGATGCCTGCGGCGTCGTGTCAAGGAGGGTGTCGCTGAAAAAGAGAAGATCTTCGATCAGATTTCCCAGGTGGGTGACCTCATTTAAGGCCATCTGCAGGGTTTGCTGACTTTCGGGGTCGGTGTCCTGACGCAAGTTCTGCAAAATCAGGCTGATGGCGGTGACCGGGGTTTTGAGCTTGTGGGAAATCAGGCCCAGGAACTGATTGTGCAACCGGTCCAGGTGGTGCAGTTGATGGACCTGGTCGGCCAGTTGTTTGCGCTCCAGAGCGCGATTGACGGTAGTACAGAGCTCCAGCAGATTGACCGGTTTGTCGATAAAGTCGTCGGCACCGGCCTGCAAGGCCCGCAGGACCGTCTCACGATCGGTGAAGCCGGTCATCACGATTACCGGTATGTCCGGACTGTGCCGTTTGATCTTTTGCAACAGCGCAATACCGTCCATCCCCTGCATCAGTACATCGGTAATGACCAGGTCAAAGGGCCGTTGCTCCATCTGTTTCAAGGCCTCCTCAGCGGAGGAGGCCTGCGTCACTTTGTAATCGGAGAGGGCCTCGGTACAGAGCTCCCGAATCACTTGTTCGTCATCGACGATCAGAAGTTGCCGGAGCTGCATCGTTTGTTGCAGTGCGGCCCTGTTTTCCAGTGATATCGTCATCGAGCCGTCCGGATCAGCCGAGCAGTTCCTGCAACAGGGCCGGAGCGGCGTCCATCGCCTGGTTGAGGTTTTCCGGCTGGCTGCCGCCGGCCTGGGCCATATCCGGTCGGCCGCCGCCTTTACCGCCGACCTTTGCCGCCAGCGGCTTGATCAGCTCACCAGCCTTGACCTGGCCGGTCAGATCTTTGGTCACCGCCACCAGCAGGCTGGCTTTTTCACCCTGAGGGGCGCCAAGGACCACGATACCGCTGCCGATTTTATCGCGCAGGGTGTCGGAAAGTTCACGCAGCGCTTTGCCGTCGAGCCCGTCGACCTTGGCCGCTACCAGCTTGATACCGTTCACATCCTGCGCCTCGGCCAGCAGTTGGTCACCGATGCCGGCGCTGGCCTGGGCCTTGATCTGCTGGATCTCTTTTTCCAGGGCCTTCTGGTGTTCCAGCAGTTTCTGGATCTTTTCTTCCAGGTTCTGCGGGGCGGCCTTGACCAGGTCGGCAGCGGAATGGAGCCGCTCTTCCGTCTGCTGGGTCAGGGCCAGGGCATCAGCGCCGGTGACCGCTTCGAGGCGGCGTACGCCGGCAGCGATCCCCTGCTCGTGCAGAATCTTGAACAGGCCGATATCGCCGGTCGATTCGGCGTGAGTGCCTCCGCAGAGTTCCATGCTGAAATCGCCCATCCGCACGACCCGAACGGTGTCGCCGTATTTCTCGCCGAAGAGGGCGGTTGCACCGGCGTCGATCGCCTCCTGTTGACCCATTTCGGCCACCGCCACCGGAGTATTGGCGCGGACCCACTGATTCACCTCGGTTTCAATCCGGTTCAGCTCGTCGCGGGTGACGGCAGAGAAATGGGTGAAGTCGAAACGGAGCCGGTCAGGGGCGACCAACGAACCGGCCTGTTTGATGTGGTCGCCGAGGACGTTGCGTAGAACAGCTTGCAGAATATGGGTGGCGCTGTGATTCAGTACCGTCGCCTGACGAGCATCGGTATCGACCGCCATGGAGGCGATATCGCCGACGGAGATCTCACCGCTGTTGACCTCGGCTACAGCGACGGTGAGGCCTTCCACCGGCTTCTTGCAGTCGAGAACGGTCAGTTTGCCGTTGTCGGTCTCGATGGAGCCACGGTCGCCGACCTGGCCGCCCGATTCGCCATAGAAGGGGGTCACGCTGGTGACCACCTCAACGGTACTCCCTTCGCCGGCCTGTTGAACCTGCTGCCCGTCGACCAGCAGCGCCTTGACCGGAGCTTCGGCCACCAGGTCGTTGTAGCCGCAGAACTCGCTGGTAGTGCCACCGTCGACCATCTTCTTATAAACTGCCGAGGTTCCTTCCCCGCCAGCCCCCTTCCAGTTCTCCCGGCCCTGCTCCTGCTGAGCCGTCATCGCCTCATCAAAGCCGTCCATGTCGAGGCTGTAACCGTCCTTTTCGACAATATCGGCGGTCAGGTCGGTAGGGAAGCCGAAGGTATCGTAGAGTTTGAAGACCTCTTTTCCGGGGATAATAGTGCTGTTGCTTTCTTTTTGGGTCGCAACAATCTCTTCCAGAATCTTCAGCCCTTTGTCGAGGGTCTGGATAAAGCGCTCTTCCTCGTTCTTAACCACCTTCTCTATATAGCCAGCCTTGTCCTTAATATCCGGATAGGCAGCTCCCATCATTTCGATCACGGTATGGCAGGCCTTGTACAGCATCGGTTCGTCAAAGCCGAGCAGCTTGGCGTGACGGGCAGCACGGCGCATGATGCGGCGTAGCACGTAGCCCCGCCCTTCGTTGGAAGGCAGGACGCCGTCACCGATCAGAAAGGCGGTGGCACGGCTGTGGTCTGCGATAACCCGCATGGAGACATCGTTGTCCTCGTTGTCGCCGTAGGCCTTGCCCGACGCCTTCTCCACGGTGGTAATAATGGCGCGCAGCAGATCAGTGTCGTAGTTGCTGTTCTTGCCCTGAACGATGCAGGCAATCCGCTCCAGGCCCATACCGGTGTCGATGGAGGGCTTGGGCAGCGGGGTCATGGTACCGTCTTCGCTGCGGTTGAACTGCATAAAGACCAGGTTCCACAGCTCGAGATAGCGGTCGCAGTCGCAGCCGTCGATGGAGCATTCGGGACCGCAGGCCATATGCTCGCCCTGGTCGATATGGATCTCGGAGCAGGGGCCGCAGGGGCCGGTGTCGCCCATGGCCCAGAAGTTGTCCTTTTCGCCCATGCGGACGATCCGGTCTTTGGGAACGCCTTCCTGGTTGTGCCAGATCTCGAACGCCTCATCGTCGTCGTCGAAGATGGTGATCCACATCTTGTCCTTGGGCAGCCCCAGGACGTTGATCAGGAAGTCCCAGCCGAATCGGATGGCGTCGGACTTGAAGTAATCGCCGAAGCTGAAGTTGCCCAACATTTCGAAAAAGGTGTGATGGCGGGCGGTGCGGCCGACATTTTCCAGGTCGTTGTGCTTGCCGCCGGCGCGGACGCACTTCTGGCTGGTGGTGGCCCGCTTGTAATCACGGGTTTCGTTACCGAGGAAGATATCCTTGAACTGGTTCATCCCTGCATTGGCGAAGAGCAGGGTCGGGTCATCATGGGGGACGAGGGAGCTGGAGTCGACCCGGGCGTGGTTCTGTTTTTCAAAATACTGCAGAAACTGTTCGCGGATTTCGTTTCCGGTCAGGTTTTTCACGATTCTCTCTGCCTCTCTAAAATGGATAATGTCAGGCGTTGTCGGTGTTTTGAAGCGCCTGGAAAATTTGAGCGCGGGAAAACCCGCGGCGTAAAAAAAAGTTGAACACCCGTGTTTTTTCGCGGGCGTTCGCAGTGGTGTAACAAAAGCCCGGATAACGGCGCTGCAGCAGTTCGCTCAGCACCTGGTCCGGGTCGTAGTCTTCGCCGATCTGAGCAATCGTGTCTTCGGCCAGGGTTGCATCGATCCCCGCTCGACGCAGTTCCATTTCCAAGCGCGGACCGACCGCCTTGCCGCTTTCCATCAGGACCCGGGTCCGGCCCAGGGCAAATCGTCGGTCGTCCAGGTAACGGCTGTTACAGCAACGCTCAATCGTGTCTTCGATCTCTTCGTCCGAAAACCCCTTGCGCCGCAGCTTGGATCGGAGTTCGGCGGTGCTGTGGTCCCGCCGACTCAGCAGGTTAATCGCTGTCTCCCAGGCGTTCAACTTCGATCGTATCGTGGGGTTCACTCTCTTCATCCGTGTCCAGCGCGTCCAGGGTGTCGCTCGATGTCGACGAAATCCCGGAATACTTGAGGCGGAAATCGTCGGGGTTGGAGCTTTGCCGTAGCGCCTCTTCGTAGGAAATCTGTCCGTTTTTCAGCAGACTCATCAGCGACTGGTCAAAGCTCTGCATGCCGTAGGAGACAAACCCCTGCTGAATGGCGTCGCGCAGCTGAGGGGTCTTTTCCTTATCGTCAATCAGGTCTCGGGTACGGGCGGTGGAAAGCATGACTTCAACGCCCGGCACACGTCCCTTGCCATCGGCGCGCGGTACCAGCCGCTGGGAGATAACGGCCTTCAAAATCCCTGAGAGTTGCAAGCGAATCTGTCGTTGCTGATAGGGCGGGAAAAGAGCCAGAATCCGGTTGATGGTTTCCGGCGCATCGACAGTGTGCATGGTGGACAGAACCAGATGGCCGGTTTCGGCGGCCACCAGGGCTGTCTCGGTCGTCTCCAGGTCACGCATCTCACCCACAAGAATGACGTCCGGGTCCTGACGGAGCGAACTCTTCAGGGCGATGTCAAAGCCGTCGGTATCGAAACCGATCTCGCGCTGGTTGATGATACAGCGCCGGTCACGGTGCAGATATTCGATCGGATCTTCGATTGTGACAACATGGCAGGTCCGGTGTTTGTTGATATGGTCGACCATCGCTGCCAGCGTAGTCGATTTACCCGAACCGGTGGCGCCGGTGACAAGTACCAGCCCTCTCTCGTACATAGAGATCTTTTTGAGGACTTCCGGCAGCATCAGATCGTCGATGGTGTTGATCCGGAACGGGATCGTCCGGAAAACAGCCGAGATCGATCCGCGCTGGGAGAAGGCATTGACACGGAATCGCCCCAACCCTGGAACACCGTAGGCCAAGTCGACCTCGTGGGTCTCGGCAAACCGGGCGCGCTGGTAGTCACTCATGATGGCATCGGTCATTTCCCGGATACCTTCGCTGGTGAGCGGTTGGGCGTTGGGCAGTGGGCGCAGGCGTCCATCGATTCGGAAGATCGGTGGAACTCCGGCCTTCAGATGGATATCGGAAGCCCGCGCTTTGAGCGCCAGGGCCAGAATGTCGTTCAGCTGCATGGCTTACTCCTCGGAAGTCTCCTCGGTCAGGAGGCCAAAATGCTGCTTCAGTTTGGTTTCGATTTCAGCAGCCATATCGGGGTTTTCCGCCAGGAAGCTCTTGGCATTTTCCCGGCCCTGCCCGATTCGTTCTCCCTGATAAGAGAACCAGGCACCGCTTTTGTCGATAATATCGTTGTCCACGCCCAGATCCAGTAAATCACCCGTTTTGGAGATTCCCTCTCCGTACATGATATCGAATTCGGCTTCCTTGAAGGGGGGAGAGACCTTGTTTTTTACCACCTTAACCCGGGTGCGACCGCCGATGACGTCCTGCCCCTGTTTGAGGGCGGCGATACGACGGATATCCATCCGGACCGAGCTGTAGAACTTGAGAGCGTTACCACCGGTCGTCGTTTCGGGATTGCCGAACATGACGCCGATCTTCATCCGGATCTGGTTGATGAAGATAACGCAACAGTTGGAACGGTTGATGGTGCCGGTCAGTTTCCTCAGTGCCTGGGACATGAGACGGGCCTGCAGACCCATATGGCTGTCGCCCATCTCCCCTTCGATTTCGGCCCGGGGTACCAGAGCGGCGACGGAGTCGATAACCAGTACGTCGATCGCACCGCTGCGAACCAGAGTCTCGGCGATCTCCAGTGCCTGTTCACCGGTGTCGGGCTGGGAGACCAGCAGATCGTCGGCTTTGATGCCAAGCTTCTTGCCGTACTCGATGTCCAGCGCGTGTTCGGCGTCGACAAAGGCCGCGATACCCCCCTTCTTCTGGGCCTCGGCGACAATGTGCAGTGCCAGGGTGGTTTTACCGGAGGATTCCGGTCCGTAAATCTCGATGATTCGTCCGCGGGGAACCCCGCCAACACCCAAAGCCAAGTCAAGACTGAGCGAGCCGGTGGAGATCGCTTCGATATTGGGCATGGAGAAGTCTTCGCCCAGGCGCATGATCGAGCCTTTGCCAAACTGTTTTTCGATCTGATTCAGCGCCAGGTCCAGGGCCTGGTTGCGGTTGGAATCGGCCATCGGTACAGAACCTCCCTTGGTCATTTGGATGAAGACGGCAAAAGCAGCGGGGCGGAAAGCAGTTGAGAGTGCGCGGCCCCCTGCGGTGTTAATCGGCTGGCGTAGAGTACCAGTTTGTCGACCCGGTTCTCGGTTACGCCGGGATCTATCCCTTCACTTACGGCCACAGGCACCGGTTGCGGTTGCCTCAATCGTCCGAGAGTAAGATGGGGATGAAACGACTGTCTCCGCAGCCCAATACCTGCCTGTCGCAACTGCCGGATCAACTGCACCTGCAACGAATGAAGAGGTGAGGCGGTCGCAGTTGAAGCACCCAGCCAGAGGACCCGCGTCCGCCGAAAGGAGGGGAAAGCCCCCAGGGTGTCAAAGGTCAGGGAAAAGCGCTCGAAACAGCGACTTATCGATAGCACATTTTCCTTCACAATTTCAACCTGTTCCTCCTGCAGTTCCGCGAAGAAAGCCAGAGTCAGATGAAACTGTTCCGGACGGGTTAGGCGCAATGAGTTCAGGTGCTTATGGAGCTCCTGTTGAACCTTGCGGGCTTGATATGACAGTGCTTCCCCAATTGGAACGGCGACAAAGGCCCTAGTGGGGGGCATGCAGTCCGTCGGCTGGGTCGGGCAGCGGCAGGATAATATGGAAGGCTGTACCGGTTTGCAGGCCCGAGTGGTGAGACTCCACCCAGATCATGCCGCCCTGGATTTCGATCATTCCTTTGACCAGGGTGAGGCCGATACCGACGCCCTTGCCGCCAAAACGAGTGGTGGAAGAGAAATGCTCGCGGATATCACCGGTGTTGTAAAACTTGTCGAAGATACGCAGACATTGATCCGGGTCGATACCGACCCCGGTATCCCGTACGGTCAGCTGCAACAACTGGGACGGCAAGGGGTGGTCAAAGAACCCGGGACTGAACGGCAGCAGCTGTTCCTTGTTGCTCAGCAGGACCTGACGTTCGATTTCGGCGAGTTCAATGGCAATCACACCGTGATCGGGGGTAAATTTGACGGCGTTTTCCATCAGGCGGGATAGAGCGTTGTAGAGATGGTGGCTATCACCATGCAGGTCCAGATGGGGTGGTACCTGGGGCCGGTTGAGGATCTGGCAACGCTCCTCCAGCGCCGGAGCGAACTGTTGCTCCAATTGAAGCAGAGCCTGGTTCAGATCGATCCGCTCACGGGCCAGATAGATATCCCGGCTCTCGATTCGGGCCATTTCCAGAAGGTCCTGCACCAGACGGTCCAGTCGTTTTCCCCCCTGGAGGATGGAACCGAGCAGGTCTCGGGTCTCTTCGTCTCTTTGGGCCAGCTTGTCTTCCAGCAGCTCGACGGCCGGGAGAATATAGGTCAGCGGTGTGCGCAGTTCATGAGAAGCGATGGCCAGGAAGTTGTTCTTCATCCGGTCGAGTTGCTCCAAGGTCCGGTTACTGTCCTCCAACCGGGAGAGGTGGTTCCTCAGCTGTTTCCGGGACCGTTCCAGTTCCCTGTTGCTGGCCTGGGTCAAGCGGCTTTGCCATCGCAGGGCGTTCACCAGTTCCGATTGGGAAACGGTCGCGCCGATCTGATGCCCGACAGCCATCAGCAGCTGTAACTCTTCGGGGGTGTAAGCCCGGTGTTTTTCATCAAAGAGGAAAAGTACACCGATGATTTCTGCCTGGGAGGTGAGGGGAACGGCCTGCAGACTGCGCCATCCCTGGTCGAGGACAGTGGCACTGGCGAGGAGGGGATGCTGGGTGATGTCCGGAGACCCGTAAGGTTGGCCGGTGACCACCACCTGGCCGATCACCGAACGGCGAGGGTCCAGCTCCCGAATGGCCAGCTCGCTGGCCTCGTCCAGATTCAGAGTGGCCACCAACTCCAGACGCGAGTCCTGATTCCGCACCAGGTAGATGCCGCCCCCTCCGGCCTGGAAGGCACGTCGAACCACCTCAAGAACACCGTTGAGTCCGTTTTCACTTTCGCGGGTCTCCGCCAGAAGGTGCGCGATACGGTTGAGGAGCCTCAGCTCCTGGTTCTTCTGACGCAGTTCTTTCTCCAGCTGTCGGGCGGGGGTGACATCACGAAGAACGCCGTGCACCATGGGGCGTTTCCCCAGTTTGCCGAGACGAGCGTGAACGGCACCGAAAAAGGTCGACCCGTCCTTCCGGCGAAACAGAAGGTTTTTTTCTTCACCATACCCTTTTTTTCGGACTCTGCTGACCAGCCGGAAAAACCGTTTTCGGGCTTGGCGATCAAAAAGATCTTCCGGTTTGAGCGTTGCGATCTCGTCCTGGGAGTACCCCAGCATACTGGCCCCCTGAGGGTTGACCTGAGCGATCCGTCCGTCTCCGGGGGTGACATAAAACAGGGCATCCCCGGCATAGTCCAGTGTCTGATGGAACCTTTCCGTGGTCTGCTGCAGAACTCGGTGCTGGCGCCCCCATTGGTGCCAGATCAGGGTCATCAGCCCCAGAGAAAGCGCGCCTGCCAGGAAAAGGGAGAACGCCAGAGGGTGCAGACTCTGGGTGCCGGGTTCGAAATGAATACCCAATTCCCATTTGGATTGGGCCAATTGCATCGGGGCCCAAAGGGTTTGTGTCGGTGGTGAGGTCAACCGCGGGCGTGAAGCGTCGGCCGACCAGCTGTTATTGAGAGAGCAAGGAATAAACTGACCTTCGGGGTTCTTGAGCCAGGCCCCTTCAAAATTCTGTGGGAGTTCGCGCATGATCGCGCGACTGAGGTCAGCCGGGTAGATTTTCTGTGTGGAGGCGTTGTGGAGGGTCTGATTCAGCAGTCGCTCGATGTTGCGGGCTGCCAGCTCCAGCTCGATCTGTCTTTGACCGGGGTCCTGTTGAAGAAGGCTGTTGTTGATGGCGAGGAAGAGCCACAACCCCAGTGGAAGGCAGGCCAGAAGCCAGCCACCAATCAGCGCCCGGACCAGGCGATGTATGGTGTTGCCTATACGGGGGGTCATCTACTTATTCCTTCTGAGACACAGTCCACATCATGTGGAGGGAATGAATCCGTGGTGTCAGAGGTCACACTGACGACTTAATACATAACGGCGGATCCAGTCAAGCCCTGTTGCAACGCTCATAGCGCGTACCTTCTCCCGATCCCCTTTGAACTGGTACTCCTTGGTTCGGACACCGTCCGGGGTGGCCAGAGAAAGAAAGACCGTTCCCACGGGTTTTCGGGTCGTCCCGCCACCGGGGCCCGCGATCCCGGTCACTGCCAGACCCAGATCGGTCTGGGCGGTCCGTCGTATGCCAACCGCCATCGCCTGGGCGCATTCTTTGCTGACGGCTCCGGGGCTGCGAAGGATGTCGTCCGGAACCCCCAGCCAGCTTCGTTTGGCCCGATTGGCGTAGACAACGCCACTGCGGTCCAGAAAGGCTGAGGCTCCGGGAATATCCGTCAGTTGGGATGCAATCATTCCACCGGTGCAGGATTCGGCCAGGGCCAGAGTCAGTTCATGACCCAGAAGAAGGTCGGCAACCACCTGCTGCAGCCGTGCATCCCCCCTGCCATAAACTCGGTCGCCGAGGGCTTTCAGGGCCTCCGCCTCGGCCAAGTCGGCCTGGTACATGGCGTCGCCCCCGCGTGCCGTCAGCTTAACGGCAACGAACGGGTGGTGGACCCGAAATCCGACTTCAACCTCTGACGGAAGGTCGGCCCCCTCGAGTTTCTGCTCGACCTGCGATTCGGGCAGACCGAAAATCTGCAGTCGACGTTCCTCTATCGGTTCTCCCGGGTGGAGTGTCTGCAGCCGGGGCAGAAGAGCTCCCAGGAGCATGGCCTCGAGTTCGGCGGGGACACCCGGAAAAAAAAGAAACTCGGTCTCCTGCCAGCGAATCTGAAAACCGGGAGCAACTCCCGCAGGGTTCCCGAGAGGGCCGGCTTTCTGAGGAAAGAGAGCCATCTTTTCATGGTAGGCCTGAGGCTCTCGGCCCATGGAGCGAAGTCGGTCCCGTACCTGGGACAGGGCTTCTTCGTTCAGGGACAGGCGGCGACGAAATGCCTTGGCCGCTGCCCGCGCCGTTAGATCGTCGGAGGTCCCGCCCAGGCCTCCGGTGACAACAACAACATGGTTCTTCTCCCCAAGGTAGGTGAGAGCCTCTGCGATCAGGTTTTCGTCATCAGGAACACTTACCGAGCTCTGAAGCCGGTATCCCCTCGGTGTCAGAAAATTTGCAATGCGCTGAGTATGTGTGTCCTGACGGTCTCCGCTCAGCAATTCATTGCCGATGGTCAACAGCGCAATGGCCAGACCCATGGTATCCTCCCGGCGGCAAAGTATAGCAGACGTAAAAAAGGTTGCAGGGTATCGATCAAGAAAAACGACACCCCGTGAATCTCGGTGTCCAATTTCAACTGTTTTTGAGAATGGCGGCCTGAATCCTCTGGTAAATCTCCGGCAGCGGAATCCCCTGCTGCAGCGACAGGGTACGGCAACTGCGGTACTCGGGGACGGTGCGAACGACGGTGTCGCCTCGGTAAAATCGTTTCACCTCGACACGACCCCACTCTGTCTCAAGTGTGCTGATCTCGGATCGCAGCTTGGTGCGCTGTTCCAGGCGATAGCGGACACCGGCGGTGGTACTTTGCCGCAGTAGAAGATCGACCAGAGACTCCCGGTGGACAGGTGCGGCGATCACCCGGATTCCGGTACCCGGCCGGTTCTTTTTCATCTGCAGAGGATAGTAGGCGACATCCAGTGCTCCGGCCTCCAGGAGATCGTCCATCAAAGCCCCCAGCCATTCCGGATTGGCGTCATCCAGATGGGTTTCCAGAACCGCGACACAGTCCCGCTCGGCGTCCAGGGTGTTGTCAAGCAGCATTCCCCGCAACAGGTTGGGGCGATCGGGGAGATGGCGGCTGCCAACACCATAACCTGTGATTTGAATCTGCCCATCCGGATATTGAGAAAACTCAGCGACCTCTCTTAATAAGGCCGCTCCTGTTGGTGTGGCCAGTTCACACTCGAGGTTGTCCCAGTGCACCGGTTTGTCCTCCAGGAGGGCAAGGGTGGCCGGTGCCGGTAGCGGTAAGCGACCGTGGGCCGTTTCAACAAAGCCTCGGGTCAGTGGCACAGGAGTGCTGATAATTCGGTCGATTCCCAGCGCGTGCAGTCCGATACAGGCTCCAAGAATATCTACGATGGAGTCGACGGCTCCCACCTCGTGGAAATGAACCTCCTCCATGGGAACACCGTGTATCCGGCCTTCGGCCTCAGCAAGGCGTTCAAAAACGGCCAGCGCCTTTTCGCGTATCGATCGTTCCAGTGGGCAGTCTTCCAGCAGGGAGCGGATTTCCCTCCAGGAACGGGCCGGTTGTTCTTCTTCGATGAGAACCTGAAAGCGGGTGCCGCGAATGCTCTGTCGTGATTCTTTGTCGATCTGCAGCCGATAGCCTTTGACATTCAGTTCTGCCAAAGATGCTGTCAGCCGTTCGGGCGGCAGTCCCAGGTCGAGCAGCAGTCCCAGGAACATGTCACCGGAGATGCCACTGAAGGTGTCCAGCAGGAGGGTTCTCATTCGTGATCTCCCCTCTGGTTCAGAATGCGGCAGGCGGCCACAGCCGCTCCGAAGCCGTTGTCGATGTTGACGACAGTCACGCCACTGGCACAGCTATTGAGCATCCCCAGCAGGGCGGCCAGTCCGCCAAAGGAAGCTCCGTAGCCGACAGAGGTGGGGACAGCAATAACAGGGGCTGAAACCAGCCCGCCAATGACAGAAGGGAGAGCCCCTTCCATACCGGCAATGACGATCACCACATCCGCCTGTTGCAGAGTTTCCCGGTGGGCCAGGAGGCGGTGAAGGCCGGCCACGCCGACATCCTTCAGTTCAAGAACCTGATAGCCGTTCAGTTCTACTGTCACAGTGGCTTCCCGGGCGACGGACAGATCGGACGTCCCGGCGCAGGCGACGACAACGGTTCCGGTGCGCAGGACGGGCTCATGGACCAGAAGACAGAAGGTTTGTGCCAGGTCGTCATATTCGCCCTGGGGGTAGGCATCGATGAGCGGTCCGGCTTTTTCCGGCGAAAGGCGGGTAATTAACGTATTGGTCTGGTGGCGGTGCATGGCACCGAGAATTTCCAGAAGTTGGGCCGTGGTTTTCTTCTGACCGAAAACGACCTCCGGCATCTTCTGCCGCAGAACTCTGTGGTGATCGACCAGCGTGTCTCCCACATCTTCAAAGGGAAGGTGCTGCAGGGTCGTCATGGCTTCATCTGGACTCAGGGTGCCGGCGGCCACATCGTCCAACAACTTCTGGATCTTTTTAGGGGTCATCTCTGCCTCGCGCAGGGTTCTGGTCTTACCCACGAAAAGTGGACAGGACTAACTGTTCAAAGCGCTGCTCATTGTATAGTAACCTCACTTTCCATGCCGCTAGTCCAAAGACTTTTACCATAGCCACTTTTTGTATGTGAAATCATATCTGATGTGGAGGTAA
>JANQIN010000241.1 GCA_028282145.1 Thermodesulfobacteriota bacterium
CGCCAGTCTGAAAGGGATTACCCGTCATCAACTGCTGGCCCGCCATCATTCGCAAATTCAACCCGGCAACCTGTCTTTTGGGGCCAGTGGAGATTTTGATCCCCAGAGGTTACAACATCTGCTCAACGCCTTTCTTAACCAGTGGCCCAAGTCGGACAGATTCGAGCCGACCATCCCGCCGCTGATGCCGGAAAAATCGGCCCGGATTCTCACCGTCCAGAAAGATATCCCCCAGACCACCATCCTGATGGGGCATCTGGGTTTGCAGAAAAATGCCTCCGATTACCATGCCGCCCGGGTCATGAACTACATCCTCGGCGGCGGAGGGTTCAACAGCCACCTGATGCGGGAGATACGCTCCAAACGCGGGTTGGCGTATTCGGTCTATTCCTATTTCCAGACCGGTCGGCGGTTGCCGGGACTCTTTGTGGCGGGTGCGGAGACCAAAACCTCCAGCACGATGGAGGTGACCCAGCTGATAGAGCAACAGATCAAGCGTATGCAGGATCAGCCGGTAACCGACGAAGAGCTCAATCTGGCCAAGGACAGCCTGATCAACAGCTTTATCTTTGCCTTCGTAGGGACCCATTCGGTGGTGGAGCAACAGATGCGGCTCGACTTTTTCAACTATCCGGAAGATTTCATGGAGACCTATCGGGTCAAAGTGGCCCAGGTGACTGCGGCCGATGTGCAGAAGGCGGCACGGACCTACCTGCACCTCGAACGGATGCAGTGGATCCTGGTCGGAAACATTGAGGTCCTGAAGGGCGAGCTCAGCGGGTTGAACCGGGAAAAGGTTCCGGTCGATCCCAAAACACTCTGAACGGAGTGAGGGATGGAAGGATCACGCAGCAATCGCGGTCTGAAACAGTTTGTCCAGCATGAACTCTGGACGCTGCAGGCCGATAGCTACGCCTGGCCGATCCGGATTTTGTTGACCTGGTTTCAACAACTGCTGCTGGTATTGCGTAACTTCCACAGCGACCGGTGCTTTATGCGAGCGTCGGCCCTGGCGTACACCAGCCTGCTGGGGCTGGTGCCTTTTCTGGCTCTGGTCTTTTCGGTCCTCAAAGGCCTGGGGGTTCAGAACCAGCTGGAACCACTGTTGATGGACCAGCTCGCCGTGGGGGGGCAGGAAGCCGTATCCGCGGTGATCGGGTACATCAACAATACCAACGTGGCTCGATTAGGGACCTTCGGCCTGATCCTACTTCTGATCAGTGTCTATTCGCTGTTAAGTAAGATTGAAGAGAGCTTTAATGCTGTCTGCGGTATGACCAAAAGCCGCTCCCCTTTTCGCCGGTTTGCCGACTATTTTTCCGTCGGACTGATCGGCCCCATCTTTCTGGTGGCCGCCGTCTCCATGACCACCACCTTGAAAAGCCAGGCCTTTCTGCAACAACTTCTGGCCATGGAGTATGTGGGCCAGGTCATTCTGTTCTGGTTCAAGATCGTCCCCTTTGTGGTGATGTGGCTGGCCTTTATTCTCATGTACACCTTTTTGCCCAATATGCGGATTCGCTGGCGAGCCGCACTGGTCGGAGGGGTGATCGGGGGAACCCTGTGGCAGTTTGCCCAGTACGGTTATATCGGTCTGCAGGTGGGAGTGGCCAAGTACAACGCCATCTACGGAACCCTGGCGGCGCTGCCGATTCTGATGGTCTGGATTCACCTGAGCTGGATTATCGTGCTCTTCGGGCTGGAGATTGTCTACGTCATTCAGAATTTCCAGACCATGCGGCAGGAACTGCGCCAGGGCGAGCTGAGCTACGAAGGGAGGGAACGGCTGGCGATGACGGTTCTGTTGCGTGTTACCGGCGCCTTTGAGCGGGGTGAGCCCGCAGTCACATTGGAAACGCTCAGCCGCGAACTGGATATGCCGACCCGGCCGTTGCATGAACTGCTGGAACGGATGGAGAATTGCCGCCTTCTGGCCGAGGTCAACATGGACGACGGGCTGGTCGGGTTCCAGCCGGCCCAGGCGCCGGATTCTCTTATGGTGAGCGAGGTGGTTCACCGTCTGCGCAGGGAAGGGTTGGCCCTTGAAACCCGAAGCGGCTTGCCGGAGTTGGAGGTCGCCCAACGCCTGGCGGAAGAACTCGCTCAATGCCTGGGCCAGCACTACGGTCAGAAAAGTCTGTCCGAGCTGTCGCGTCAACTGGAGGCGGGTGAAGGTGTCTCGTCGTAACGGATGGTGAATCGGTCCTCTTCAAGCCACAGGTACCCTCGTTGATCCTTCCAGGGGGGGAGGCTGATCAACCGGTTTTCCCCCTTTTTCCAGACCCACTCCCGATGGAAATGGCCGGTCACCACCAGCGGATACCCACTTTCCCACTGTTTCAGAGCAAACTCTTTCAGAACCTCTTTGGCAACCAGCCGTTGGGGCTGGCGTTGCCGGCGCCTTCGGCTTTTGCCGCTCGCCTTCTGTGCGATATTCCAGATCAGTGATTGTGGAACCAGATTCATCAGGCACCAGATCAAACGGCTTCTCAGAAAGGATCGGAGAAGGCGATAGCCTTTTTCATTCGGGTCGATCAAGTCCCCATGACAGAACAGGCTTTTCCCGAAGCCGGTGGTGAGAGGGGCCAGGTCGGCAAAGACTTTCCAGCCCTTCACCTCACCGAAGAACGAAGCCAGGTTGAAATCGTGGTTCCCCTCACAGTAGACGATCTCCACGCCGCGTGCGGAAAGTCGGTCCAGCCGCTGAATAAAAGGTGCATAGCAGGCAAAGTGGGTTTTCGGGTGGCCGGTGATAAATTCAAACATGTCGCCCAGAAGGATCAACCGGTCGATCTCTTCCTCATGTCTCTGCAGAAAGCAAAGAAGAGCCGCATAGTCTGCGTGTTCCGGAAAGAGAAGGTGGGCATCGGCAAGGACCAGAGTTTTCATGAAGCGCACTATAGGGATTCCGAAGCAGTCACGTCAAGGTGGCTTGCAGTATTAAAATAAATTGATATGTCCACTCTAACTTGACAAATGTCTGAATTCACGGCATTCATTGTGGGTGTTCTGTTTTGAAATATCCTGCCCTATGGGACGCTTCACAGCCGTTTTCACCATCAACTGCGCAATCTGATATGGAGGGTTTTATGTTGAAAGAGGTCTGCAGCCGTTGTAATGGAGAGGGGGAAGTCGAACTGCCTCAGCCGTTGACGGGTGTCCCCCATTCGCTGCCGAACCAAAGTTCCGTCGGCCTTTCCCTGAACGCCGGTGTCGGGCAAAGCAGTCGCGGACAGCGGAGTACCTGTCCCACCTCCCTTGGGTCCGGTTTTGCTCCCGAAGGGTAGAGCCTCCGATCACAGACCTGTGCAATCGCACCTGCGGATGGTAGACTGTCTCTCAACAACGTCTATTATCCGGGAGGGAGTATGCTGATTCGCTGGTCCGAACAGATGTCTGTCGGGGACGAAGAGCTGGACAGCCAACATAAGATATTGATTCAACTGGTGAACGACCTGAACGATGCCATGCGTTCAGGGCATGGACGAGAAGCGGTCGGGAAGGTGCTCACCGAACTGGTGAAATACACCGAAATTCACTTCGCGCACGAAGAGAAGCGGTTTCTTGCCGGAGATTATCCCCACAAGGACAAGCACCTGTTGAAACACAGGCTTCTGCTGGAGCGGGTGCGGGAGTTGCAGGCTCAGCACGAGGCCGGTACCCGGTTTATCAGCATGGAGGTGCTCACCTTCCTCCAGGACTGGCTGACCGAACATATTATGAAAACGGACAAGACCTACTCGCCTTATATCTAAAAGCACCACTGCTTTCAGGTCTTCACAGCCAAAACCTGGCAGATTTCTGCCAGGTTTTTTATTGGGTCCGAACGGGAAGACTTAACAAAATCAATCCGCCAAGCAGGACACCCATCCCGGCAAGAGCCAGGATCGATAACGTCTCCCCCAGAAAAAACAGACCGAGCAGCGCTGCCGTCAGTGGCTCCGCCAGGGACAGGCTGACCACGGTGGAGGCCTGGGTCGTCTGCAGCCCTTTGGCGTACAGGAAATAGGCGAGGGCGGTCGCCAGAAGACCGAGATGAAGAACGACCAGAGCACCTTTTGCGGTGATCACCCAGGACAGGTTGGTCCCCAACAGCAGAGGGGTCATCAAGAGTGCTCCCAGAGAAAAGACAACGGCCATCACAGCCTGTGGAGGATGGGCTTTCAGCAGATGTTTGAGAGTGAGGGTGTAGAGGGCATAGCAGAGACCGGCCCCCAGAGCCAGAAAGATCCCAGGCAAAGATACGGTTCCTCCCCCACCGGAGAAGAGCATCATCGCCGAACCGATGATCGCCAGCAGGGTGGCCCCCAACCAGCGTTTGTCCGGTATCTGTCCCTGCAGGCAGTCCAACAGTCCGCTGAATACGGGGGCACTGCCTATAGCGACCATCGTCCCGACGGCCACGCCGGTAGCCGAGACCGCTGCAAAGAAGCTGAATTGGTAGCCGGCTACAAGAAGGGCGGTCAGAACTGTAAGCCCTATTGGCCATGT
>JANQIN010000035.1 GCA_028282145.1 Thermodesulfobacteriota bacterium
TTGATAAAGGTCAGCGTCATCCCGATAAGATCGAAGGTCTTCTGGGCGCCGGCCTCAATCGATTTCACCAGGCCGAATTTTTTAATGACCTGGTCGCTCCAGACGCCCAGGGCGACACCGATCATCCAGCGACCTTCTGCATTTCGCCTGGGCGTGACCACAACCTCTTGCTCCACACCATCCCGCAGATAGAGAATTCTCACATCCCGGCCTTCGGCCGCATTGATGGCATCACGAAGATGAGCCATCGTATTGATGCGAATTTCGTCAACCTGAAGGAACTGGTCTCCTGTCTTCATGCCGGCGGCTTTGGCCTGACTCCCATCAAGCAATCTGGCGATCGACACCTTGTGCGGCGGTTCAAGACCGAGAGACCGCAGACCCTCGATATCCGCCTTTTCCGCCGGGATTGTCAGCCGGAGGGTCTCCCCACCTCGCACCACGGTGAATATAAGCGGTTCACCGGCATAGGTCACAAGCGCTTCATTGGCTTTCTGCCAGTTCGCAATCCTGGTGTCATTTACCTGCAGGATGCAGTCACCCTCCTGGAAACCGGCTTCGGCAGCTGCCGTATTGGTGTTTACATAAGCCACACAAGCCTGCTGATCGAGATAGGCCGGAAACTCCATCCCCACCATGAATGCAAGCGGCAGAACCAGAAAAGGCAGAATCAGGTTCATGAGTGGACCGGCGGCAACAATACAGAAACGACGATAGAGGGGTTGTTCGGCAAAGGCCCGGCGACGGTCATCGGTGGACATTTGATCCAACCCGGCTTCATCGGCCGGCCCCTCACCCAGCATCTGGACATAACCGCCCAGGGGGACTGCACTGATCCGATATTCCGTCTCTCCGCGTTTTTTACCCCAGATTTTAGGCCCAAATCCGACGGAAAAGGTCAGCACCTTGACTCGGAAAAATTTGGCCACACTGAAGTGCCCCAGCTCGTGAACAACGATCAGAATGCAAAGCATGATCAGGCCGGAAACAATTTCAATCATGCGCAGGCTCCTTCCAGTTGCCGGATAACTTCGAGGGATCTTTCACGAGCCCATCGATCTTTTCGCAATACTTCGGAAACAGTGGTCAATCCGGAGGGATCGTGCATCTCCAGAACCCTGCTGACGACTTCCGGTATCTGCAGGAAAGCCAGCTGACCACTGAGAAAAAACTGCACAGCCACTTCGTTGGCGGCGTTGAGCACAGCAGGGGCATCGCCACCTTCCTCCAGCGCCTGATAAGCCAGTTTGAGGCAGGGGAACCTCAGGTGGTCCGGTTCCTCAAAATTCAACATCCCGATAGAACACAAATCCATCTCGGGCTGATTCAGTTCAACACGTTCCGGGTAGGAAAGCGCGTAGGCGATGGGGGTTTTCATGTCCGGGAGCCCCATCTGGGCAATGACCGCACCATCAATATACTCGACCATAGAGTGCACGATCGATTCCGGATGAACATGAACCGATATCTGCTTACCGGGAAGATCAAACAAGAAACTTGCCTCGATCACCTCCAGGCCCTTGTTCATCATCGTCGCGGAGTCGACGGAGATTTTTTTCCCCATGGACCAGTTCGGATGGGCCAGAGCTTGAACCGCCGTCACCTGTTTCAGGGCCTCAAGACTGGTCGCACGAAAAGGGCCGCCGGACGCGGTGAGAATCAGACGTCGGACGTCGCCATGACGATGTCCGACAAGGGATTGGAAAATCGCTGAATGTTCACTGTCGACAGGGAAAAGTTGCACTCCGGCTCGCTCGACAGCCCCCATCACCAGTGGACCGGCAGTGACCAGGGTCTCTTTGTTCGCAAGAGCGATATCTTTTCCGGCTTCAATGGCTGCCATGGTCGGTACCAGGCCGGCTGCTCCAACAATGGCTGAAACCACCATTTTGACATCGCTATGGGTGGCAACGGCAATCAGTCCGTCAATCCCGGAAAGGACTGCCGTTTCCGTCCCTGCCAATCTCTCACGCAGCTTATCGGCAGCCTCTTCGGTGGCCAGAGCAACGAACTCCGGACGAAAACGTTCGATCTGCTCTTTCAGGAGACTGACATTTGTCCCTGCGGCCAAGGCCCGCACATTGAATTTATCGGGATGGGCCGCAATAACTTCCAGCGTATTTTGGCCAATGGACCCGGTCGAGCCCAGTATGGAAATTTCCTTCATCAGGACGTCTTTCTAAACAATAAACCGTGCGTACAGACTGGCCAGCGGGAAGGCGAAAAGAAGACTGTCCAGCCTGTCCAGTATACCGCCATGCCCGGGAAAAAGTGTGCCGGAGTCTTTCACTCCAGCGCCGCGCTTAATCATGGATTCCACCAGATCGCCCGCCTGCCCGACAACTCCCAACCCCATTCCCAGAAGAACGGCATCTCCCCAACCGAGGGAGGAAAGGAAGGTGATCTTGCACAAACAGGCTGCAACAAGACTGCCAACCAGCCCGCCCAAGGAGCCTTCAACACTCTTTTTGGGGCTGATATCAGGATAGAGCCTGTTCTTCCCGATGGATATCCCGACGAAATAAGCAAACGTGTCCCCCGAGAAAATCACTGCGAGAACAAGGAAAATCCAACTTCGGCCATCCTGCAGAGCCCTGAGGTCGATTAATTGTCCCAGGAAAAGAGACAGGTAAAACCAACCCAATACAACCGTTCCAAGGTGGCTGGTGACCGTCTCAAGAACCTGAAAACGCCATAAAAACCAGAAACAGGTCGCAATAAAAGCCAGTGTCAGCGCAGCAGAAAACCCTGCTCCGCCCAGGCTGACGCAGGGAACCAACAGGGTTCCCAATAGTGCGGCAATTTTTTTATCGACAGCACGACTTTCCGGCAGAAGCATTCCATAGAGTTCCTGCAACCCCTGCCAGCAGGAAAGCATGACGAACAGGAGAAAGAGCCATGAAGGCGCCCAAGCAATCAGGGCAAGCAGGATTGGCAGGGCAACCAGCCCTGTAAGAATTCGCTGTTTAATAGGACTTCTCCTTAATCTTCAGCCTGTCCCGTTAACCCATACCGACGGTCACGGTTGCGAAAATCATTCAAGGCCTCAAACAAGGCCTCCCGATCAAAATCCGGCCAGAGAATGTCCGTGAAATAGAATTCCGTATAAGCACATTGCCATAACAGAAAATTGCTGAGACGTTTCTCGCCACTGGTTCGGATCAGCAGATCCGGGTCAGGAATTCCAGACGTGTCGAGGCTTTCCGAAAGCACCTCCTCGGAAATTTCCGCAAGGGTCATCTCGCCATTGTCAACCTTTTTTGCGAGTTTCCGGGCAGCTCTTAAGAGCTCATCCCGGCCTCCGTAACTTAAGGCCAGGGTAAGCGTCAACCCGGCATTCTTTTCCGTTTGTTTCAGACAGTGCAGCAAAGTTTTATGAGCGGAGGGCGGTAGCTGATCAATTCGCCCGATGGCATGCAGACGAATATTATGCTCCTTCATCCGAGGAAGTTCACCTTCGAGGAAACTCACCAGGAGGGCCATCAACGCATCGACTTCGGCTTTGGGACGCCCCCAATTTTCGGAACTGAATGCATAGAGTGTCAGGAAAGGGATCTCCAGTTCAACGCAGGTATCGACAACCGCCCTGACCTGTTCAGCCCCCTTTTCATGACCGGCAGAACGGGGAAGAGCGTTTTGTCGCGCCCAGCGGCCGTTCCCGTCCATAATAATGGCGATATGTTTGGGTGTTGCCATAGAATGTCCCGTCTGTTTCAGTGCGGGGCTAGATGTATCATGATTCAATACCTCAGGCAAGCCGACGGCCTCCCGTAGCGACTGAATTTGACAAAAAAAAAGGGCGCCCTTAGGGCGCCCCTTTTCGTAGCCTAACTAAAAATTACTCAGCGACAATGGCATCGACGGGGCATGCGTCAACGCAAGCGCCACAGTCGGTGCAATCGTCAGTAATCTTGTAGGTGTCACCGTCTTCGACGATAGCAGACAGGGGGCAGCTATCGACACAGGCGGCGCAAGCAATACATTCGGCAGTAATCTTGTGCATCGGTTCTCTCCTTTTTGCGTTAGTTACAAGGGGCGTCTGAAATCATTCAGACCTCAAGAATATCTTTTTCCTTGGAATGAACGATCTCGTCAATCTGTTTGATCATCTTATCCGTAAGGTCCTGGATATCCTTCTCGCCATGCTTTAAGTCATCTTCAGTGATTTCTTTATTTTTTTCAAGCTTTTTTAAACTGTCGTTCCCGTGGCGACGGGCATTCCGGACGGCAATTTTATGCTCCTCCCCATGGTGCTTGACCGACTTGACGATCTCTTTCCGACGCTCTTCCGTCAGCGCAGGAATCGGAATCCGGACCAGAACACCATCAGAGGCCGGGTTCAACCCGAGGTCTGCTTTGAGAATCGCCTTTTCAATTTCGGGAATGAGATTCTTTTCCCAAGGGGTAACCGTGATCAAACGGGGCTCCGGGATTGCAATGGTACCCACCTGGTTCAGAGGGCTGGGAGTTCCGTAATAGTCAACCTTCACTTCGTCAAGCAGGGACGCATTCGCCCGGCCGGTACGGATTTTCACCAACTCCTTCTTAAGCCCGGAAACCGTTTTTTCCATTTCCGCCTTGGCCTTTTTCATGACATCATCGATCATTGCATCAGCCTCCCTTGACGATGGTCCCGATATTTTCCCCGAGAACCACTTTTTGAATATTCCCTGGAGTTGTCAGATCAAATACCACAATCGGAAGATCATTGTCCATGCAAAGTGAGGTGGCGGTGGCGTCCATCACCTGCAATCCACGCTTGAGAACCTCAAGATAAGTCAGTTCGGGCAGCTTGACGGCCTCGGGATCTTTGGCCGGATCGGCGGAGTAAACACCATCGACCTTGGTCGCCTTGATAATGACTTCGGCGTTAATCTCCATCGCACGAAGGCTCGCCGCTGTATCAGTGGTGAAATAAGGGTTTCCGGTGCCCGCCGCAAAGATGACCACACGCCCTTTTTGCAGATGGCGAACGGCCCGTCGCCGGATATAGGGTTCAGCCACTTCCTGCATTTCAATAGCGGATTGGACCCGGGTTTCGACACCCTGTTTTTCCAGAGCATCCTGAAGAGCCAGGCTGTTCATGACCGTGGCCAGCATCCCCATGTAGTCAGCACTGGCACGATCCATCCCCTTGGACGAAGCGGCAACACCCCGAAAGATGTTGCCGCCGCCAATAACCAATGCCACCTCGACACCCAGGTCAAGAACCTCCTTGATTTCTCCCGCGATGGCGGCAATCACTTCGGGATCAATTCCGTAGCCTTGCTGGCCTGCAAGAGCCTCACCGCTGAGCTTCAGAAGGATTCGCTTGTACACCGGAGTCGTGGATGACATATGCACCTCGTTGTCGGTTGAATTACTGCGTCAGTTTGGCGACTTCTTCAGCGAAGTTGTCTTCAGCAACCTCAATACCCTCGCCCAACTGGTAACGCGCATAGCGTGCCAGGACCAGCTCAGCGCCAAGCTCTTTACCCAGGGCCTCAACAACCTTGCCGACCTTCTGGTCGGGGTCGATCACGTAGGCTTGCTCCAGCAGACAGATTTCGCCGAAGAACTTGTTGATCTGACCGACAATAATCTTCTCGATGATATTGTCGGGCTTGCCGCTGGCCTTGGCCTTCTCCCGCATAATATCCTTTTCCTTCTCGACAACATCTGCAGGGACAGCATCGCGGTTCAGGTAGGCAGGAGCCGCTGCTGCAATATGCATCGCCAGTTGCCGGCCCAGCTCAGCCACTTTGCCATCGGAAGAACCGGTCAGTTCAACCAGAACACCGATTTTCCCACCGGCATGAACATACGAGGAAACCACACCGTTGTCGGCGGCAAAACGCTCAAAACGACGCAGGTTCATGTTCTCGCCGATGGTGGCAATGTTATGGGTCAGCTCTTCTTCAACCGTACGGCCGGTACCGGGGAAATCGAGAGGCTTGATCGCCTCCACACCTGCAGGAGCCTGTTCCAGGGCAACCTGGGCAAGACCGTTGGCCAGAGCGAGGAAACCGTCGTTCTTGGCCACGAAATCTGTTTCGGCGTTCAACTCGAGAACGACACCGCTAGCACCTTCGCCGGCAGCGACGACAATCCCTTCAGCCGCAACCCGGCCGGACTTTTTCGCAGCAGCGGAAAGACCTTTTTTACGCAGGAAATCAACAGCCGCCTCCAGATCGCCATTGGTTTCGTTCAAAGCCTTTTTGCAGTCCATCATCCCTGCGCCGGTCTTCTCACGCAGTTCCTTAACCATCGAAGCAGAAATGCCCACGGTATCCTCCAAATTTTCTGGATGTAGTTTTTTAGATCTTCACTCGAAGCAGCCCCCCCAACCAAGGCTGGGGAGGCTGTTCTGCGTGTTGACGAATTGGTTGTTGAAGAGATTATTCTGCAGCGGCAGCCGGTTTTTCTTCCGCAACTTCCTCAGCGACAGGAGCAGCGGCCTCTTCTACGGGAGCAGCGGCTTCGGCTTCTTCAACATCGGCACCTTCGTTGTCGGTGCGCAGTTTGGCCTGACGGGCCTGTTCCCCTTCGACACAGGCCTCTGCCATGGTCGCAGCGAAAAGGCGGATGGCGCGGATGGCGTCATCGTTACCAGGAATAATGTAATCGATATCGTCCGGATCGCAATTCGTATCAACCACCGCAACAACGGGGATACCGAGCTTGCGGGCTTCTTTAACGGCGATGTTTTCTTTTTTGGGGTCGATGACAAACATGGCGCCGGGCAGACGGGTCATATTTTTGATACCGCCCAGGCTCTTTTCTTTCTTCAAACGTTCACGCTCCAGCTGAAGGCCTTCCTTCTTGGTGATCAGTTCGAAGGTACCGTCTTCGGCCATCCCCTCGATCTTTTTCAGACGGTCGATGGAGCCCTTGATGGTGGAGAAGTTGGTCAGCATCCCGCCCAGCCAACGCTCATTGACGAAGTACTGATTCGAACGGGAAGCCTCTTCGCTGATAGCGTCCTGGGCTTGCTTTTTGGTCCCGACGAACAGAACCTTCTCGCCTCGCTCAACGGTTTCCTTCAGGAACTCGTATGCCTGACGGAAGTAACGAACGGTCTGCTGCAGATCGATAATGTAGATCCCGTTGCGTGCCCCAAAGATATACGGCTTCATCTTGGGGTTCCAACGACGGGTCTGGTGACCGAAGTGAACACCGGCTTCCAGCAGTTGCTTCATGGTGACTTGTGCCATTTTCCTGTACTCCTTCAAAAGTGGGTTTTTCCTCCACCTGACCCGAAGACTTCCCCTTTGCCGGCAACGCCGGTCACCCAGGAGAAGGTGCGGTCAAGTGTGTGAATTGGACAACTGCAGGTAAATACCATGCTGCAGACGCCAACGCAAGGGAAAAAGCGCTCTTCCTTTGCCCTCGCTTCAATTTACATTCGCTCTTCCAGTAGGTATGATAGCGCACCATGTCCTTGCGCAAAGTCGATACCTATATTGCCCTCGAAATTCTTGTCCCGTCCGTGATCGGCCTGGGCATTTTCACCTTCATCCTTATTTCGGGAAGGGCTTTGAAACTGGCGGACCTGGTCATCAGCAAAGGGGTCCCGGTCATTGAAATTGGACAGACCCTTCTTTACCTCCTGCCGTCCTTTATGGTGTTCACCCTTCCACTGTCCTTTCTGCTTGGAGTTCTTCTGGGATTGGGTAGGATGTCCGCAGACAGCGAGACGGTTGCACTTCGCGCTTCAGGTGTTTCGCTTTACGGCATTTTGAAACCGGTCACCATCCTCGCGGGCGGCGCAACGCTGATGACAGCTTTTTTGACCCTCTACCTCCTTCCGCCCTCTCAAAAGGCCTTTCGGGATCACCTGTTCGATATGGCCCAGACCAAGGTGGCCATAGGTATTGAACCCGGCGTCTTTAACAGTGACTACCAGGGGTTGACCTTGCTTGCCGATAAGGTTGAACCGGAATCGGGGGTCCTGAATCAAGTCTTTATTTCGGACCAGAGGAACCCCCAACGGTCCTCGGTCATTACCGCCCGTAACGGACAGATTCTCTCAGACGCCTTTACCCGCCAGCTCGTCCTGCGACTTAAACAGGGAGCTATTTATCGCCTTGGTGCCCAGAATCAGGATCAATTCCAGGTCGTACGGTTCACCCACTACGATATCCAGTTGCATAATGGACAATCCACCGCAGCCCAGAAAAGATATCAAAAGACGAAAGAGCTCCCCCTGGTAGAGCTTCTCCGAAGGTTCCAGAACACCAACGATCCACAGTTTATGGCAGAATGGCATAAAAGGTTCGCCCTTCCCTTTTGCCCTCTCGTTATGGCTTTTGTGGGGATTCCTCTGGCATTGAGACAGCAGAGATCGGGCAAGGGCGCCGGCTATACCGTCGCCCTTCTGACCTTCCTGATGTATTACCTGCTGCTGTCACTTGGCATGACCATGGCGGAATCCGGAAGGATCCCTCCTGCGCTTGCCCTTTGGAGCCCCAACGGAATCTTCCTTGCTGCCGGGATCTTCCTTTTCCGACGAGCGGCTGAAGAGCAGGTCCTTTTTCCTGTCCCACTCTGGCTTTCAAGGCTGACGGACAAGATTCATCTCCGACGCAGGAAAAACTCATGAGACGATTTGCCCATTACCTGCTGAAAGATTTCACGAAACTATTCGTCCTGTCTCTCGGAGCTTTCACCGGTCTCTATCTTCTGGTCGATTTTTTTGAAAAGGTCGATGACTTCCTGAAAGCAAATGCCACTGTCGGCCATTATCTCGTCTTTTTTGGATGCAAAGCCCCTGTCATTGCACAGCAGCTGATGCCCATGGCTGTACTTATGGCGACCTTCATGACCCTGGCAGGGTTGTCCCGGACCAGTGAACTGACCGCCATGCGAGCCGTCGGAATGAGCATCAGCAAACTCGCCCTCCCGCTCTTGTCGGCGGGTCTTCTCCTCTCCCTGATCTCCCTGGCCATGACGGAGTATCTGACACCTCTACTGGCCACACAGGCTTTCAAGGTCAGAGAGATTGAACTGGGGAAACAGGGCACCAAAATCTATCGCCATCACAACGTATGGCTCCGCACCAAAGAGGGTGTTATTCAAATTCGCCTCGCGGATCCTGAAAAGAAGATGCTTCATGGAATCCGCACCTTCACATTGGGAGATACTTTCCAGCTTTCCGCCTATCAACAGGCCGCCACAGCGCACTTTCAAGGCAAGGAATGGGATCTTGGAAAGAACCTCCGATACATCATTGATCCAGACACGGGTGGTGTTGTAAAAGATCCCGATCCACCGACCACTCTGCAGAGTTTCAACCGCACACCAGAGGACTTTTCCCAAGCCCGACTGGAAACCGATCAATTCTCTCTGAGCGGATTGTGGAACACCTACCGTCAATATCGGGCAGAGGGACTGAACAGCCGTCGCCTGCTGGTCGACTTGAATGCCCGGCTCGCCTCCCCCTTCACCTGTTTTATCATGGCTTTTCTCGGGGTACCTTTTGCCTTGCAGAAGGGCCGTAAAAGCGGTGTCGCCACCGGAATGGTTATCAGTGCACTTGTCGGCATCACTTACTTTGTTCTTCAGGCGGTGATTACCGCCTTCGGCTACAGTGGCGCTCTCCCGGCCGTTCTTGCCGCCTGGAGCGGGAACCTCCTTTTCCTTCTTTTTGGCGGCTGGCTTCTGATCAATGTCCGCGAGTAGGTCTGACGATACGCAGAAAAACTGTGACAAAATACAAAAAGGCCCGAAAAAATCCGGGCCTTTTTTACTGTAACAAGTTTTTATAAATAGGGATGTTTTCCGTTTGTTTTCCTCTGTTTGGACGGACGCCTTTTCTGTTTTTTTCTTTTTCGCTTCAAAGGGCGAAGGCGAATAAGACCTTTAGACGCCATCAATGTCACTGCCAGAAGGACAACGGCCAAGGTGGCTTGAAGGCCCATCATAAGGAACCTCCTTTCCGGGAGCTTCTCAGTTCACTCATTCCCAGACGTTAAATGTGATCCACAAACCTCCTCTGTCCATAAAAGCCTTGAATCCAACAGACTGTGGACTCATCGGCCATTGAAGAGCACTTAATAGCCTTTCTAAAAATTAGCGTACGCTTATTTTAACCCATTCTTTGCCAATTGCAAGAAGCTCCAGCTATTTAGCGTGCTGTTTAGCCATTTTTTGTCACTATCGAGCTGCTTCCTGACGCAAATTCCCCTGAAGGGCCAACAATCTGAATCCGGCAATGGCCTGATTCACCCGGGCAGTCACAAGAAGTCCGCTGGTTTGGAACAGCTCGTTCTCCGCATCCAACACATCCAGGAGGCTGCGCTGGGCAACGTTGAACTGCTTGAGGTAGGCATCCAGAGTTTGTTCGTTATAACTGACCGCCTCTCCGAAGGTTTGGACACGCGCTTTTGCCGCCTCGTATTGGGCCCAGGTGGCCTTGGTCAGCTCGACAACATCCAAAACCTGATCGTTTCGATCGGAGAGGGCCTGTTGTGTTCGGGAATGGGCAGAGCGCCGGGTGGCAAGATCACGACCGCCGTTAAAGAGATTCCAGCGAGCACGCACCATGGCGGAATTGGTCCACTGCCAGGAAGCGTCCCCTTCAACCTGTTCGTCGTAAGCCGAACTCAGTTCCAGATTCAGGCGGGGGAAGAAGGAAGAAACAGCCACAGTCTCCTCCGCTTCGGCGCTTTGCACATCAGCACTCAACGCCTGGATCTTCGGATTATTCCGGCGAACCCCTTCCACGGCCAGCTCCAGGGACCCTGGCAAAGCGGCAGGTACCGAAGCGAGAGCAAGATCGCCTGCCGGTTCCCCCACAACCCGCTCGTAGTTAGCCCGAGCCGCAACAAGTGCCGCCTCAGATTCCAGCAAAGAGGATTTGGCCCGCGCCAAACGTCCCTGAGCCTGGGCAACATCCGCACGATTACCTGCACCGGCCCGGGAGCGCTCCTGCAGAGAGGCCAGAATACCCTCGTGGGATTTCACCGTTTTTTGTGCCAACGCGACAAGACGGGTTTGTCGAAAGACTTCAAGGTGGGCAACAACGGCATCCAGAGCTACCGATTCCGCATTGTCCTCGACACGATAAGAGGCAGATTTTACAAGAGCTTTCTGAGCGTCCACAGTACCGCCCTGTGCACCTCCATCCACGATCAACTGTGTCAATGTAATGGAGGCTTCGCCGCGCCCTTCCCACTCCTCATTACCCGGGTCACCGCCGGCACGGGTGGTTGCGTCGCTATGTTGTTCCAGCCCATATCCGACCACAGCGTCTACCTGAGGCAGGTAACCGGCACGTGCGGCCTTAAGGTCAAACTCAAGCGCCTTTTTATTGGCCTGCAACACCTTAATCCGGGGATTATTCTTCAGCGCCTTGCTGATCGATGTTCCCAGTTCCACCTGGGCAAATGCAGGTGAAAAACCGATCCCGGCAACCACCAAAGTAAACAATGACCTGACAAACCACTTCTTCATCCTGACCTCCATATAAAAAAGATCGCGCAATTCAGGGACAGGGCCCCGTCATCCAAGGCCCTGTCTCTGTTCACACGCGAAAATAGTTTTTTGTTGAGAGGAGTCCCCTCTCTCCTACCCTCGAAGGACTCAATTATCCGCAATTAGGTTTTTGTTGGCAATCAAAACGTCAATTATTTGTTGCTCTGTCACACCACCTTGTGTCAGATCCACATCTTCAAGAATGATGGTCTGAGTCACATCAGCACCGCCGTCAATTTTGATATCAATTGCCGTATCGGTCGCGTCAGCATCCCCATCGAGATCACCCGACCGGAAATCCAGATAGCTGTCCAGCGTGGCCGTGGTTTCGTTCTGCAACAGATCGGCAAGATGAAGCACATCCCCGCCGGCACTGTTATCAAAGTCCTTGACGGTATCCACTGCGGGTGAGAGAACGGTTCCCTCATCGCCTGCCTGCCAAAGGAAGGTGTCCTGGCCGGCACCGCCGGTCGCAGAATCACTTCCAGCTCCTCCAATCAGAGTATCGTTACCGGCAAGGCCAAACAGTTGGTCGGTCCCTTCCTCACCATCCAGGATGTTATTGCCCGCCAGTTCAAAGTCGATAATCGAGCTGCTGAACAGGTCATCACCGGAGGTCCCAGTGATCGAGGCGGTTTCGGGTGCCACATAACCGCTGTCGTCGGTACCGACAACCGAGATGGAAACGGTCGCTTCGGAAGACAGGTGGGTTCCATCCGTTGCCTTGTAGGTGAAGGTATCCTGGGTCACCTGGCCCAGAGCCAGACTTGAAAAGGCTCCATCCGGATCGTACTCAAAGGTCCCATCGGAA
>JANQIN010000025.1 GCA_028282145.1 Thermodesulfobacteriota bacterium
TCCTTGTCCACCACCAGTACGATATTTTCCGCCAGGAAATAAAGGGCCCGGTGGCGGTTGTCGGGGTTTTTGACCCAAACGGCGCCGTTTTCCGCCACGGCAAATTCCCCCTGTACCACCGCCAGCTCCACCAGGGCCAGTTCCTGGGGATTGGCGACATTGCAGCCGTCGTCCTCAGAGATGTCGACTCCCGGAACGTTGCAGACGATCTTCTTGGCCTCCGGATAGAGCTCCCGAATTTTCGACGCGGCCTCTTCCCTGTCCTTCAACACCACCAGTTCTCCGCCCACGGCCTCGATCACGGTCCCCAACTGTTTAGAGAGATCGTCAAAGCTCATCGGTTCGAAGTCGACCTCCGGCAGAGGGGCTGGGTCCGTCGGTTTGTGAGACCGGACCTTTTCCAGAATCTTGTCCCGCGCGCTCAAGACTGGCCCCCCTTCTTTTCCTTGTACAGCTCTTTAAAGCTCTTTTTCGGCATCTCCGGCAGCTCGCGCTCTTCGCCCCAGGGGTTGAACCGGTTGTAGAGCAGGGCACGGGGGAGGCACGGCACCACCTTTCTGGTCAACCTGCCGGTGAAATCCAATAATGCCGGGTGTTTGAAAAGCCAACCGGCCAGGTTAAGCAAACGTTCCTTCGGTGGGTCCAGCAGGCCGGCGTCGACCACCTGCTGCCGGCGGTAGTAGAGTTGCTGGTGTAGATCGACCTTGGCGGGACAGACGTTGGTACAGGAACCGCAGAGGGTACAGGCGTAGGGCATGGTTCTGTGGGCCGCCAGGTCCTTGCCGGGGCCGAGGGTCGAGCCGATAGGGCCGGGGATGATGTAACCGTAACTGTGACCGCCGCTTCGCCGGTAGACCGGGCAGGTGTTGATGCAGGCGCCGCAACGGATACAGTTGAGGGCTTTGCGGAACAGCGGGTCTCCCAACATCTCCGAGCGCCCGTTGTCGACCAGAATGATATGCATCTCTCCCCCCTCCACCGGGCCGTGGTAATGGGAGGTGTAGGAGGTGATCGGTTGACCGGTCGCACTGCGGGCCAGCAGGCGGGTAAAGACCGCCAGGTCTTTCAGCCGGGGAATCATCTTCTCGATCCCCATGGAGGCGATGTGCAGCGTTGGCAGGCTGGAACCCAGGTCGGCATTTCCCTCGTTGGTGCAGACGACGACCCCTCCGGTTTCCGCAATACCGAAGTTGACCCCGGTCAGCCCCGCTTCCGCGGCAAGGAATTTCTCCCGCAGATGAGTCCGCGCGGCTCGGGTCAGATACGTCGGGTCGTTGTTTCCCGCTTCGGTCTGCAGGTGCTCCTGGAACGTGGTGCTGACATCCTCCTTTTTGAGATGGATCGCCGGCAGGACGATGTGAGAGGGGTGTTCCTGCCGCAGTTGGACGATCCGTTCGCCCAGGTCGGTGTCGATCACCTCGATGCCGTTCTTTTCGAGGAACGGGTTGAGTTCGCATTCCTCGGTCAGCATCGATTTGGATTTGACCAGCCGGGTCATTTCCCGATCCTGCAGGATCTGCAACACGATCCGGTTATGAGCTTCGGCGTCTTTGGCCCAGTGAATCTGTATCCCTTTGGCTTTGGCGTTGGTCTCGAACTGCTCCAGCAGCAGATCAAGATTGGCCATGGTGTGGGATTTGATCTTCTGCGCCTGTTCCCGCAACTGTTCCCATTCGGGAACGGCCTTGATGGCCCGGTCCCTCTTTTCCCGGACAAACCAGAGGGCCTTATCGTGCCAGTGGGTTCGATCGAGATCGCGGGTGAACTCTTTGGCCTTTTCAGGATGTCCCATGCGGCACCTCCCCATTGAGAATCTGGGCCATATGCATCACCTTGAGCGGTTTTCCCTGCCGGCGGGCCAGGCCGTCGATATGCATCAGACAGGAAATATCCGCGCCGGTCATCACCTCGGCGCCGGCGCTGAGATGATCTTCGATCCGGTCGTTACCCATCACCACCGAGACCTCTTTTTCGGCAACGGCGAAGGTACCGCCGAAACCGCAGCATTCGTCGGGGCGCTTCACCGTCACCAGTTCCAACCCATCGACCTTGAGAAGCAGGTTTTCCAGCTTATTGGTGCAGGGGACGTGGAGTTCCGAGGGGGTGCCCAGCCCCAGGTCGCGATGCCCGTGGCAACTGTTGTGCAATCCGACCTTGTGGGGGAAAGAGATGTCGAACGTTTCGACCTGAATCACGTCGTGAAGGAACTCGCACAGTTCAAAGGTCCGTTCTTTCAAACGGTCAAATCCGGGTTCGCCGTCCAGGAACTGGGCGTAGTGGGTTCGCACCATGGCGACACAGCTGCCGCTGGGGCCGACGATATAGTCGTAGTCCTTGAAAATACGCAAAAACCGTTGGGCCAAGTCCTTCAGGTTCTTGGTGCAGCCGCTGTTGGCCATCGGCTGGCCGCAGCAGGTCTGCTCCAGCGGATAGTCGACCTCCAGCCCCTGTCGCTCCAGCACTTCGAGCGTCGCCATGGAGGCACCGGGGTAGAGCTCGTTCATATAACAGGGGATAAACAGGCCGATTCGCATGGTGTCCACTCCTTGGAAGAGTTGGACTAAAAGTCTATCAAAAAGGCCGAGATAATCGACAAGCGCACGCTTTGTGATTTCGGGGCAGTCGGTTTATCTGCCTGCCAGATAGGATCGCCAACCGCCGAAGTGCGTAATCTCCTCGGCGCCCTCTATCGCCCAAGGTTCGCAGATAAACCCCTTAACCAGGGTGCCATTATCGAGATGGATATTGCCGATTCCCAAGGGCTCAGGGACTTCGTCGGTGAAGGCGCCAAAAGCTTTTTGGGAAAGCTGCCAGATCTCGACCTCTACCCCCTCCCCTTGAAAATGAGGGTCGCGCACCAGCCCCGGTTTGGGAGGTGTTGTGCCGGAGAGCGCATAGAGGCGATAGTCGGCGGCGGTGGTACAAGTCTTCTGCAGCGTTGCTCCGCGGCTGGTCAGCTGGTGATTGAGCGGCTGGCCGCTCAGGTGAGCGCCAACCACCGCCAGCGAGATCTCTTCTTCTTCCGTCGTTCCAACAGGGACCGAGGTTTCGCACAGGGGGTGATCGGTTCCCCCGGCTTTCGGCTCCCAGCTGGGATGACGGTGCAGGCGATCGGCGACCACGGCCAGGTTATCGTCGCAAAAGGCCGGGGCAATCAGAGTGACCCCGAAAGGCAGCCCCGTGGTTGGACGGAAACCGGCCGGTACGGCCGCAGCACAGCAATCGAGAAGATTGACGAAATTGGTGTAGGTACCCAGGATACTGTTACGCTGAATGGGGTCCTGCAGAACCTGGTCCACCCGATAGGTGGTGGGAGTCGTCGGCAGCAACATCAGGTCCATTCGGTTCCACTCTTTACGGCAGACCTTTTTTAAGGCCTGTAGGGCGTATTGCCCCCGAAAGGCATCGACAGCGCTTAGCCCTCCCGAACGTTCAATAATCGTTCGAACGGTCGGGTCCATTTCGTTGGGATGCGTTGTCAGGAAGTCGCCAATTGCGGCATAACGTTCGGCGACCCAGGGGCCGGAATACAGCAATGCGGCACTCTCTTTAAACGGCTGGTAATTGAACTCCACGGGCGTTCCGCCCAAAGATGTCAGGTTGTCGATGCTTTGTTGGTACAGGTCGGCTGCTTCCGTATCTCCAAAGAATTCACGCTGTTCGTTGGGCAGAATTCCAAACCGAAACCTGTCGGTGGGGAGGACGGCGGGACGATTCGGCCGGGAATACGGATCCGTATCGTCGTTGCCCTGCATCCGTTGGCGTACGAGGTCCGCATCGCCAACGTTGGCGGCAAAGACGGTGACACAATCGAGAGAACGGCAGGCCGGGACAACCCCACTGGTGCTGACCAGGCCTTTCGTGGGTTTGACACCCACCAGATTGTTGAAGGCGGCAGGGACGCGGCCGGAACCGGCCGTGTCGGTCCCGAGAGAAAAACTCACCAGGCCGGCAGCGACTGCCACTGCAGAACCGGAGCTGGAGCCGCCGGAAATATACGCGGGATCGAAGACCGAGCGTGGCGCTCCATGGGGAGAACGGACACCGACCAGTCCGGTGGCAAACTGATCCAGGTTGGTTTTACCGATCAGGATCGCTCCGGCATCGAGAAGACGTTGTACGGCGGTGGCGCTTTTTTCCGGGAGATAGGCAAAAGCCGGGCAGGCCGCTGTGGTCGGCAGACCGGCCACATCGATATTGTCCTTGACGGCAAAGGGGACGCCGTACAACGGAAGACGTTCTTTCAATCGAGGGTTCTGTGCCAGCTTGCCGGCTTGACGAACGGCCTTGCGTCGATCCACCAGGGTGATCCATACCGCGGGGTCAGCGTAGGCCTCAATTCGCTCAAACACCTCTGCAACCACCTCCATCGGTGTAAGGCGGTCCTGATCGTAGGCGTGACGGAGAGCGGGGAGCTGCAGGTCGATGGGGTGGCTCATGAGGTCTCTCCTTTCAGGATCATCATCGGCTGGCCGCCGGCGACGGCAGCCCCCGGTTCACAGAGAATGTCGACCACGGTGCCGCTTTTATGGGCCCGGATTTCCAGCTCCATCTTCATCGATTCGATCACCATCAGTGGCTCACCCTTTTCCAGGTGTTGTCCCGGTTCAACCAGGATCTTCCAGACGTTCCCCGGAACCGACGCTTCGACAAAAAAGCTGCCGGGAGGGAGCTCAACGGCCGACGTGATCTCCTCGGCGCGGGTGTCGTCCTCCATGTACTGCGCCAGCCCCTGTTCCTCCCATCGCTGCCGCTCTTCGTCGAACGATGCTTGCTGGGTCTTTTTGAAAGAGGCTATCGACGTCTCGTTTCGATCCAGAAACTGCTGGTAATCGGCCAATCGGAAGACGGTTTCCTCGGTACGTACGGGGTACCTTCCCTGCGGGAAAGCGTCACGTGCCTCCCGTAATTCTTCGGCGGAGACGGGGAAGAACTTGATCTGATCAAAAAAGCGCAACAGCCAGGGCTTGTCGTCGATGAAGCTGTCGGTCTGGTGCCACGTATTCCATACCTGGATGGTGCGGCCGACGAACTGGTAGCCGCCCGGCCCTTCCATGCCGTAAATGCACATATAGGCACCGCCGATCCCCACGGCGTTTTCGGGGGTCCATGTGCGGGCCGGGTTGTACTTGGTGGTGACCAGGCGGTGTCGCGGGTCAACCGGTGTGGCGACCGGGGCTCCCAGATAAACATCCCCCAGCCCCAGGACCATATAGTTGGCGTTAAAGACGATATCTTTGACCGCCTGTTCGTCTTTCAACCCGTTGATCCGGCGAATGAACTCAATGTTCGACGGACACCAGGGGGCGTTAGGGCGCACCAGTTCCTGGTATTTTCGGATCGCCAGTCGGGTCTGTTCGTCGTCCCAGGACAAGGGCAGATGGATAATGCGGCTGGGAACTTCGATCTGATCGATCGGAGGCAGTTCCTCTTCAGCACGAATCAGTATCTCCATCAACCCTGCCAGCGGCAGAATACGACTGTCGTAATGGATCTGTAGCGATCGAATCCCCGGTGTGAGGTCGATGATTCCCGTCACCTGTTCCTGCTGAAGCCATTGCATGAGTGTGTGCACCCGGAAGCGAAGCGTCAGATCAAGCGTCAGGGGGCCGAATTCCACCAACAGATAGTCGTCGCCGGCGCGTCGGTAGCAGAGAGATAGCTCCCCTTCGCCCGTTTGGCGTAAAACAGCGGATTCCCGAGTCGGTTTCGGAGCGTGATTCGGGGAGGACGGAGCACGAAGCTGTGCCAGTGTCTGATCCTGGGTAGCACGTCGGTCGGCCGCATCTCTGGCCGACCAGGGTATGAAACGAACCTTGTCGCCCGGGCGCAACTGCCCCATCTTCCACAATTCGGCTTGGGCCAGGGTGACCGGACAGACGAATCCCCCGAGGCTGGGGCCGTCAGGGCCGAGAATAATCGGCATGTCGCCGGTAAAGTCCACCGTACCCACGGCATAGGCATTGTCGTGGATATTGGAAGGATGCAGTCCCGCTTCACCGCCGTCCGGTCGCGCCCAATCCGGCTTGGGGCCGATAAGGCGTACTCCGGTCCGGGCGCTGTTGAAGTGAACTTCGTATTCGGCGCTGAAAAGGGTTTCGATGTCCGTGTCCGTGAAAAAGTCCGGCGCACCATGGGGGCCGTAGAGGACGCCGATATGCCATTCTCGGGTGAGAGGGGGCAATAGGTTTGCGGGCACTTCGTCAACCGCCGGATCGATGGCGCCGGTTTCGGAAATCCGAAGAACATCCCCTGTCCGCAGAACACCGACCGAATGACCGCCGAATTTCCCCAGGTTAAAGGTGGATCGACTCCCCAGATAGCCTGGAACGTCGAAGCCGTGACGGACCGACAGATAGGCACGGTTACCGGCCCCGGTCAAACTTCCGATCTCCAAGACTTGCCCTGCCCGGACGGTAACGGGCTTCCAATAGGAAACCGGCTTATCGTCCAGTGTTGCCACCATCGGGGCACCGCCCAGTGCAATCACGGTATCGCAATGGAACTTCAACGTGGGACCGTTAAGGGTCATCTCCAGGGCCGGTGCTCCTTCGGGATTACCGACCAGGCGGTTGGCCAGGCGAAAAGAGTAATTGTCCATCGGTCCGCTGGGCGGGACACCGACGTCCCAGAAGCCGAGGCGGCCGGGATAGTCCTGCAGACTGCTCTGGGCTCCGGCACTGAGAACCTCTACCGTGGTCGCTTTGTACGGAAAGGACGCCAGGGCTTTGGTGGAGACCCGACCTTCGGAAAAAAGGGTTGAAGCAGCGATCTGTTGCAGATAGGACAGGTTGGTTTCAATACCGTATATTTCACTTTCAATAACGGCTTTTCGCAAGGCTTTGAGGGCGTCGGTGCGATTATCCGCCTTGACAATGATTTTGGCCAACAACGGATCGTAATAAGGAGAGATTTCCGTACCGGTTTCGACCCAACTGTCCAGTCGGCAGTTCTCGGGGAAGTGGACGCGGGTCAGTACACCGGAGCTGGGTTGAAAGTCTTTGGCAGGGTCTTCCGCATAGAGGCGCATCTGGATCGAGGCGCCTTGGGGCGCGACCTCCAATGTCCGAAGGGGAGGCAGTTCACCGGCAGCCTGTTGCACCATCCACTGAACCAGGTCGATGCCGTAGACCTCTTCGGTGACACCGTGTTCCACCTGTAAACGGGTGTTGACTTCCAGGAAGTAGAAACGATCGTCCGAGACATCGTAGATAAATTCGACCGTACCTGCCGAAGCATAGTCGACACTTTTACACAGGCACAGTGCGGCCTGATGCAGCGCCTGTCGGGTCTGATCGGCCAAACCCGGTGCCGGTGTTTCTTCCACCACTTTCTGATTGCGTCGCTGCAGGGAACAATCGCGTTCGCCCAGAGTCATCACCTCGCCGGCACCGTCACCAAAAACTTGAACCTCAATGTGCCGGGCGGTTTCAATGAACTTTTCGAGGAAAAGACCGTCGCAGCTGAAGTTGTTCTGACTCAACCGTTTGACGGAGGCGAACTTCTCGGTCAGTTCCTCCGGGGTTTGGCAGAGCTGTAAGCCGATACCGCCACCGCCTGCGGTGCTTTTCAGCATCACCGGATAGCCGATACGGTCCGCGGCTTCCAAAGCCTGTTCTAAGGACTCGAGCAGGTCGGTCCCCGCCAGAAGCGGAGTGTCACATTTTTCGGCCAGGGCCCGGGCGGTATGTTTGAGACCAAACTGACGGATATGGTCCGGCTTGGGGCCGATAAACACGATGCCGTTCTGTTCAAGGGCTTCGGCAAAGCCGGCATTTTCGCTTAAGAAACCGTATCCGGGGTGAACGGCGTCGACCTGATTCTCTCGACAGATCCGTACAAGTTTCTCCACGTCGAGATAGCTCTGGGCTGCGGGCGCCTCTCCGACACAGACAGCCTGATCGGCCATCTGCACATGTCTGGCATGGCGATCGGGATGGGAATAAACAGCCAGAGCGCGAATTCCCATCTGTTGCAAGGTTCGGATAATGCGGCAGGCGATTTCGCCGCGGTTGGCCACAAGAACGGTATTAAACATAGCTCTCCCCCAAAGATGTCAAAACAGGACCTTCGCGCCCTTAGTCCACCGGATCCCAGACCAGGACCTCAACCGGTGTCGGATTGTAGGCGTTGCAGGGATTATTGAGCTGCGGACAGTTGGAGATCAGCACAATAACGTCCATTTCAGCGCGCATCTCGACATACTTTCCGGCGTCGCTGATGCCGTCTTCAAAGGTCAAACCGCCTTCGGGGGTGATCGGTACGTTCATAAAAAAGTTGATGTTGTGGGTCAGATCGCGCTTGCTCAAGCCGAACTGCGGATTCTCGGTGACCGCCAATAACCAGGAGTCGCGACAGTTATGCATGGTCTTTTTTCCCAGGGCATAGCGCACTGTATTGGATTCGGCGGCACAGGCCCCTCCCAGGGTGTCGTGGCGACCGCAGGTGTCGGCTGTAATCTGCAGCATGACATTGCCTTCGGTCGAGATGAGCCTGGTTCCCGCGGAAAGATAGACATTGCCCTGTTCTCGAATGGTATCGACGGCACTGTAACGCTCGGCCGGATCGCTGGCGCTGTAGAAGAGGGAGTCGGCGGCCTGATTGCCCTGTTGGTCGAGGATACGCAGGGTCTGGTCTTTTTTCACCACCTGCATCCAATACTCGCCGGCAGGAACGGTCTGATGAAGAACGGCCTCTTCAGCCTTCAGGGTGCTTTCTGTAATCATGATCGGCTCCTCGCGGTTCAGGCGGTCAGGTTGAAGAGGCGGGTGTTGGCAAACCCCCGCTCGTTTTCCGGGCAATGGGTTTTGCACGGATCGTCCTCGGGGACAGCTGCGCCTTTGAACAGTTGGTAAAGGACAGGTTTCCGCGGGTAATCGGATGCCGGGTTGAGCGGGTGGGGGCAGGTATGCATCAGCACCAAGGTATCCATCTCAAACCGGAGATCAACCGATGCGCCGGCTGCGGCATGGTTCGGATCGAAGTGCATCGCCCCCTCACCATCCACCTCGACCTTGGTGAACCAGTTCACATTGGCGGCCAGATCTTTCTTATTGAGCCCGTATTTGGCCCCTTCGACCAGAAAGCTGTCATGCCCGTTGAGAGTCCAACCGTTGCGATGATCCTGATAGGTTTTCAGACCCCATTTCTCATCGGTCATCTTTCGCGTGGTGGACCCGCAAACGGTGTCGTGCCATCCGGATTGATCGTCAATAACGGAGCAAAAGATCCGTCCCATGTCGGAGTAGAGACAGTGGCCGCGTGTCAACTTGAAGGTATGTTGGCACTTGAGAGTGTCCGGTGCGTTATAGCGTTCCAACAGGTTGACCGGGTTGTAAAACAGCATCCCCACATTGGCGCCACCCTCGATATCGGTCAATCGCAGGACGGTGCCGCGCTTCAACGTCAGCGACCAATGCGTTCCTCCGGGGAGTCGGTCTTCATAGATCAGGGCAGGGTTTGTTTGTGACATCAATCGTCTCCATCGAGAGCGAGAAACCGGGCCGTCCCGGCCATGTCTCCTGAAGTCTAAGACTTCGGTGCCGGGTCGTCCCGGCGAGACGGGTTTTGGGTCTCCTGTTGTTGCAGAAGAGTCTGGGGCGTATCAAACGATTTGGCCTGCTGTTTGAGCGGATCGGAAGATTTCAGAGGCACGTCATACACAATCGTTGCGCCGTAATAACCGATCTCTTCTTCTCTTTGGCGATAGTGGTCAAAGGTGAGCACCCGGGTACCGAGTAAAAAGGCTTCCCGGAGGTCGTGGGTGACCAGAAAGACGGTCATGCTGCTTTCTTCCCACAGGCGGAGCATCAGATCGTGCATGTCGGCCCGAATCCCCGGATCCAGGGCGCCGAACGGTTCGTCCAGCAGAAGTATCCGCGGTTTTTTGACCAGCGCCTGCGCAATGGCCAGCCGCTGTTGCATGCCGCCGGAGAGGGCCGAAGGGAATTTATCCCGTGCATTTTCCAGCCCGACAGCCTTCAGCATCTGCTCCGCGTTTTCCAGAACGTCCCGTTTGGCAGCCCCAAAGAGTTTGCCGAACCACCGGGACTGCTCAAATTCCAGCCCCAACGCAACGTTCTCAACGACCGACAGGTGAGGAAATACCGAATACCGTTGAAAGACCACTCCCCGTTCGGAAGAGGGTTCTTCCGCCAAAGGTTGGCCGTCGATCAGAATCGCACCGCGGGACGGCTTTTCCTGACTGAGCAGCATGCGAAGGAAGGTCGATTTGCCGCAGCCGGAAGGGCCGACGATGGAGACAAAGGAGCGCTCCGCGATCTCCAGATTGATCTGCTCCAGAACCACCTGCTGGCCGTAGCTTTTCCAGACATTTTTGAAGCTGACGGCACTCATTCCTGCCTCCTCTCGGCAATAAACCAGGGGAAAAGTTGAATCTGTAACCGCCTGAGAATGAAATCGAGGACATACGCCAGCAGGGTGATCCAGGCAACATAAGGCAGGATAGCGTCCATCGACAGGTAGCGACGTAAGAGGAAAATCCGGTATCCCAGGCCACTTTGCGAGGCGACGGCTTCGGCGGCGATAAGAAACAGCCAGGCCGGTCCCAGAGACAGACGGACGCTGTCGATGAGGCGAGGCCAGATCTGCGGCAGCACGACCCGCAGGGCGATCTGTCCCGAGTCGGCCCCCAGGGTTTGGGCCTTTATCATCTGTTCGGTCGGCAGCTCTTGAACCCGCAGAGCCACATCACGGATGAGAAAGGGGGCAATGCCGAAGACGATCAGCACGATCTTGGAGACCTCTCCCAGACCGAAGACAATAAAGAGGATCGGCAATACCGCAAGCGGGGGGACCATCGAGAGAACAGCGACCAGAGGAGCCAGTCCCTGCCGTATCAACGGGATCAAGCCGATGGCAATTCCAAAGAGACCGCCGATCAGTGTGGCGATCCCCATACCGGCACCCAAACGGCCGAGGCTGGCCAGAGTGTCGGTCCACAGCAGGTAGTCACCGGTGCGCCGGTCCGGTTGAAAGGCCAGCCGTTGGATCGCATCGGCAAACTTGGTGAACCCCGGCAGGAGTTTGTCGTTGGGGTTCTCGGCCAAACGGATCTCCGAACCGATCATGTAGGCGATCAACAGCAGGACAAACGGAAGCAGTGCCAGAAGCGTCCCGAATTGCTTGTCCGGTTTGCGATTTATGAGGCGACCCATGGCTGACCTTTCTTGTGATAGACGGACTCTTGGGGCTCTAGAGCTTTCCGGCAGCCGCAAGCCCCATGAAGTCGGTGTCAAAACGGAGCTTTATATTTCCCTGGTCTCCCAAGACCTGGCCGTCGGGAAAGAGGATCCCGACAACGTCGGCCGAGGGTGCGCCTTCGCCCATCAGACCATGGTCGAACAGAAAGGTGCGAACCGCGTCCATGGTTTTGGGAAGGGTGGCGCTTGCGGCCAGGGCAACGGCATCGACCGGCTGGAAGAACATCTTGGTCGCAGCCAACTGCCCTTCGTACCCTTTGAGGTCGGTGCCGGAGGCTTGGCCCATGGCCGCACGGGCCGCTTTGCCGGCTTCGGTGTTTGAGGACATAATCTGCATTGTTTCGTACCAGGCACCGGTCAGGGCTTTGCCGAATGCAGGGTTGTCTTTGAGGGTTTGTGTGTTGACCACGGTCAGGTCGATGATTTCACCCGGGATATCGCTTGAGTCGAAGACCTTGTTTGCGCCGGGAATAGCCAGGATTTCCGCCACCAGAGGGTTCCAGGTCACCACCGCCTGGACATCGGAGGTGGTATAGGCGGCGACCATATCCGCGTCAGAGGTATTGATCACCTGGATATCTTTTTCACTCAGCCCCAGGGTGTCCAGGCCGCGTGCCAGTAAGTAATGAGAGACAGACAGTTCCACCAGGTTGACAGGGAGGCCTTTGATATCGGCCAGAGAGGCTTTGTCTTTCAAAATAACGGCATCGTTGCCGTTGGAGAAATCGCCGACGATCAGAGCGGTGGTATCGACCCCTCCGACAGACGGAATCGCCAAGGTGTCCATATTGGTCGCGGTCACCCCGTCGAAGGCGCCTGCCGTGTACTGATTGATCGATTCGATGTAGTCGTTGAACTGTACGACTTCGATCTCGATACCGTATTTATCGGCCCATTTTTTGACAATCCCCTGGTCGGAGGCCCAGCCCCAGGGCATCCAGCCGACATAGATCGACCAGGCAAGTTTGAACTGCTTTTTTTCTTCGGAAAAAGCTGGAGTGGTTGTGGCGATACAGAGTAGCGTTGCGATGAGAAAGGAGCAAACAGTGCGCGTAAAGAGTTTCATGACCAGATCTCCTCGAATCTATGGAGAGCTGGCGGTGGGAGGCAACGAAATGCTGGCTCACGCCAACTCTCAATTGAATCTCCCGGGCTTTTATCCCGCCGTGTACCCTACCGCTGTTTACCGGTAGGGCTGCAGCTCTCGGACCAGTCGCACTTTTGGATGCCGGAACCCTAGCTGCTATCGTTTTCTCAAATCTGCAGCAGATATGCCAACAATATAACCTGTTGAAATTATTAGATTTAAAGTTTGAGGGATTTGTGGAAATGCTTATTATTCAGCCAGTAGCGCATATTTTTGCCGCAGGAGAATCGATGGAAGAGTCATTGCCGGGCAGGCTCAGAAAGAGGCCGCCCGGCAATGATAGATGTTGAGACGTAGACCGTTTAATTCCCTTTGATCATCGTCAGAAGCATCTTGAACCGTTCTTTGGCCTGCAGTGCATGAGGGATATCTGCCGGCATAATCAGTAGCTCGCCGGCTTTTACGGTCTGGGTTTCTCCGCCGATGGTGATCTCTGCGGTTCCGTCAAGAACCTGCACCGCAGCGTCGAACGGGGCGGAATGCTCGCTGAGACCCTGCCCGGCGTCGAACGCAAAGAGGGTGAGGTTGCCGATCTCTTTTTTTAACAGGGTTTTGCTGACGACCGAGCCGGTAGCGTAGTCGACAAACTGTTCCAGGTGAAAGGCCTGGCCTTTGGGGGTGTTGGTTTCTGTCATGGTATGTCCTTTCATGTGTCGTTGTGAGAGATGGCGCTGACCGGGCAGCTCCGTTCGGCGTCCAAGGCCGCTTCCTGATCCTCTGCGGGAACAGGAGAGAGCATCACTTTGGCGTAGCCGTCGACCATCTTGAATACCTTGGGGTAGATATCGGCGCAGCTGCCGCAGCCGATACACAGATCTTCTTCAATCGTCATCTTCATCGCTCTTCCCCTTCGGATAGAATCCTTAGTTCCAGTTGAGGAGCCGTTGCTCTCCCTCCAGAGCCCGAATGCCGGTGACGTCCTGGCTCACTTCGAGGCAACCGCGGTAGGCCTTCTTTTCGTCCCGCACTGCGTAGTAGCGGATATGGATAAACTTGCCGCCCAGTTCGAGCCAGAATTCGGCCTCATCCCTCTCGCCGGAGCGGAAACTGTTCAATATCTCCTCGACGATATGGACCGATTTGGGCGGATGGCAGTTGCGAACCTCGCGACCGATGATGCCGGGGCTGCGGGGAAAAACCCGTTCCTTCCCCTGGGAAAAGTACAGGACCTTGTCCTCTGCGCTGACCAGGGTCATATCTACCGGCAGGTGTTTCAGCATCAGGTTGATCATCTCCCCCGAAAGGATACCGCAATCCAGATTGATCCCGGCCGCGCTTGCCGCGTCGGACAGGCCGGGCGCGGTATCAAGACCGCCTTCAGGCCAGTCGGTGCCGGGGGTGACCCAGGCGTAACCGATATTTCCTTCCCCCGCCCGGATCGCTTTCCAGTCGTCTTCGGACAGCAGGTCCAGTGCCATCGGCAACAAGATCAACTCTTCTTTGAGGATCATATCGCCGATCTCGGTCACCAGTTTGGCCGTCGCGCCGATCCGTTCGGCCGGTGTTGCCCCGGTATTACGGGCGCTCTTCAGTTCTTTGCGAATATCGTCGTGCAGGGCCCACATTACCTGGGCCGGTCCGGAGAGCCCTTTTTTCTCCAGGAAGGGGAAAAGCTGATTCTCCTTGCGCAGGTAATGTTTATCGATCTCGGCCAGTTCATCGACCATGGCGTTGAACTGACCGGCGAACCAGTTGAAGAGGGTCGGATTGGGGTTGTCCCCTGCCCGTTCAACGATCTTGGCGAGCTCATCCAGTCGACCACGGGCTTCTCGGTTTTCGGTCACAAAGGTGGCGACCGGATGGCCTCCGGGAAGTTCCGGCAGAGCGTCCTCGTCCAACGCCTCGCGGAAGATCTCCAGGTGCAGCGTCGACAGGTTCTTGATCTCTTCCTGCGGAAGGCCATCGTCGATCAGAGATTGTTCCATCTCCGCGATTTCGGTCGGGCTGACGTGGCACAGGAACCGGCGGAACCGCTCCTTCAGGGCTTCCCGTTCGACTCCGGCATGCAGGTCGCGAATGATCTCCTTCAACTGCTCCCGTCGGTCGCCGTCGGCCTCGGCCATAGCCGCCCCGCCTTTACGTCGAATCTCCTCGTTCAATTCATCCACCAGTTGCTGCGGATCGATCCCGCCCATTTCGGCCGCCTTGGCAACGGTGGCGATCTTGCCCATGGTGGAACGGATCACCGGATTGGTCAGCTTCTTATATTTGGGGGAGCGCCGGATCAGGTAATCCTGCAGGTAAGGGTATTTGCTCAGTAGTTCGTTGACGGTGATCGATTCGGTGATTCCCATTGTGGCCTCCATGGTGTGGTTTCGTTGAGGCCACAATACCCACAATTGATACCGGGAAAATTAACCCAGATCAAAAAATGAAAACGTTTTTCATTTTCTGCGCTATCCGTTCGAACCGGATTTGAAGAAAGAAATAAAAGTCAAATGATTTCAGTATGTTGAAGTCGAAACTGTTTTGTTTGTATTTCGGTGCTTTACAAACTCGAAGTGCCGATTAGGCTTATTTCATTGTTGAGAGGTAAAGCGGGGTAACTCTTTGAAAAAAGGAGCCAATTCATGAAGTCTTACAGTACGATCCTGGCCGTTGTCTTCCTGGTTTTTACGACCGTTTTTGTCCCGGCCAGTGCCCTGTCCGCACCGACAGCCGCCGAATATGGCACCGTGTTGAACCTGTCGGGGAAGCAACGGATGCTGACTCAGAAAATGAGTAAAGAGATTCTTCTGGTCGCACTGGAGGTCGACAGTGCCGCTAACCTGGACAATCTGAAAAAGACTGCGGCTCTGTTCGATAAAACACTGAAAGGTCTGAAAGCGGGCGATGCCGACCTGAAGCTTCCCCCCACCACCAACGGTCGCATTGTTCGCCAACTGGATAAAACCGCGGCTATCTGGGTCGATTTCAACCAGGTGGTGCAGCAGGTTATCTCAAGCGGAAAAGTCACCCCGGAAAATGTGGCGGTGGTTGCCGAGAAAAACCTCCCCCTGCTGAAGTCGATGAACCGTTGCGTCAAGCTGTACGAAAAAGACGCCAGTAAATCGGGCCTGAAATCCGACCCGGGTCTCGCGGTCACGATCAATCTGGCCGGTAAGCAACGGATGTTGACCCAGAAGATGTCCAAAGAGTTCTATCTGGTGGCTTATGGTCATGCGGTGGAAGACAATCAATTGAACCTTCAGGAAACCACCACCCTGTTTGAGCGGACTCTCAAAGGGCTTCTTGACGGGGATGCGACGCTGGACCTTCCCGGGACCAAGAATGAAGCGATCCGGGTGCAACTGAAGGTTGTAGAAGGTCTGTGGGGCACGTTCAAACCGCAGATCCTGACCGGCCTTAAAGGCAAGGATGCGATCGGTGGTGCCCAACTGAAGGAGATCGCCTCGACCAATCTGCCGCTGCTGAAACAGATGAACAAAGCGGTGGGCATGTACGAGAAGGAAGCGGCGAAGTAGATCGACCTGCACAGATGAGGTGAACTATGACGATCAAGTTCAAATTGCTGACCGGCGGTTTGCTTACGGCGGCAGCTCTGTTGTTTTTTTTGGGGGTAACTCTGGTTTCTTTTGGCACGCTGCTGTCCGGATTTGAGCAGGTGGCCAAGGAGACCGACAAAGCGGTCAGCAGTTCTGCCAAGGCGGAACAGATCAGCTCTCAGGCATACGGCAACCTAACCCAGGTTGCCGGCAGTATCGACCAGGTCTCTTCCGATATTGTTCAGGCGAACCAGTCGGTGCAGATTCTGGAACGGAGAATCTCCAAACTGTCGAAAGACCTGACCGACCTTACCCAGCAGATGGAGGAGGTCTACGAATCGATACCCGAAGGCGATACACGTTATGCATTACAAGATATCGCTGACGAAATCGTCGATATGCAGGAGGGGATGAAACGGGAAGCGCTGGTCAGCCTCGGGGCAGCCGTAAAGCAGATGAGTGCTTCCTCCGAAGCCTTGACGAAAGATACAACCATTCTGGGAGAGGTGACACAGGAGATTTCCCAGAGCCGTACCATGGTCAATGCGGTCAGTCAGAGTAACAACCGGATTCAGCAGCTGACCACTCGTTTCCGGGAGGTGATCGATTCCAAGCGCGGTCTGCTGATCGCTATCCTGGTCGTGGTTGTCATCCTGATTACAATGGCGGCACTGGTGCTGGCCCGTCAGATCTCCCGGGCGCTCAGCCAAGTCCTGGAGGTGGCAGAAGAGGTTGCGGAAGGAAACCTCAACCTGCAGATCCGAACCGAGGGCAGGGATGAGGTCGGCAAACTGAGCCGGTCCATGCAGACGATGCTGCTGAGCCTGCAGGTCAAAGAACAGTTTGCGGCATCGGTGGCCGACGGGAACCTCCAGGTCAATCTCAAGGATCTGAGTCCCAAAGACCGCCTGGGGTGCTCGATGCAGACCATGGTGGAGAACCTGCGGCAGATTATCGGAGAGGCAGAGAGCGTTGCTGTTTCGGTCAACGATGGTGCTTCGCAGATCTCCTCGGCCAGCCAGACTCTCTCCGAGAATTCCACCAGTCAGGCGAGCTCCACCGAGGAGGTCTCCGCCTCTCTGGCCGAAATTACCTCGCGAACGCAGGAAAGCGCGGCCAATGCCAATGAGGCCCAAAAGTCGGTCAGAGGGACCAAAGAGGCGGCCGATTCGGGTGTGCAGCAGATGAAGCAGACCATGGTGGCCATGCAGGAGATCAATCAGGCCGGGCAGGATATCTCCAAGATTATCAAGACGATCGACGAAATTGCCTTTCAGACAAACCTGTTGGCGCTCAACGCGGCCGTCGAAGCGGCTCGGGCCGGCCAACATGGCAAGGGATTCGCCGTGGTCGCGGAGGAGGTGCGGAATCTGGCTGCCCGATCGGCCAAATCGGCACAGGAAACCGCCGAACTGATCGAAACCTCTGTTTCCAGAGGAGAAAACGGGATGCAGGTGGCGACACGGACCGAAGAAGCCCTCACTCGCATGCTGGAGGGGATCACCACGGTTTCCAGTCTGGTGAGTGAGATTGCGGATGCTTCCCAACAACAGGCTCAGGGGTTGTCCGAAGTCAACACCGGATTAACGCAAGTCGATCATATCACGCAGCAGAATACGGCCGGTGCCGAAGAAAGTGCGGCCGCTGCGGCGGAACTGTTCAGCCAGTCGCAGCAATTAAGCACCCTTCTTGCGAGATTTCGGGTGGACGGAGATGGGATGACTGATTCATCCGGGCCATTGCAGCTGGAACAGTAATACCCCGATCACGGAATCGGCAGATCGGTCAAGAGGGTCATGAAGGCATGACCCTCTTGAGACTGTTGACAAACAGTCAGCTCGAGCCCAGGGATGGGCGAGCCACAAAAAGCAGAAAATACGGAACTGCTTTTTGGTGAGTGAAGCAAAACCGCGCTTTTGCGGAACGGGTATGACAAAGACCTCGGACGGACTTTGTCATCAAACGGAGGGTCATGAAGGCATGACCCTCTTTTTTTATGCAAGAAAATCGACTGAAGCACCTTCCTGCAACAACAAGATTTTGTGAAATGAATTCTCTTTTCTGGGCTTTTCAACTGAATTTGTTTACAATTTAAGTAAGAAAATTCATTAAGTTACTGTTGGGAATTGAACTGGCATTTTTTAAGGAGTGGTTATGGCCTCACCCAAGAAACCGACCAAGCCCAAAACCAAAGCCAAAGCCTCTCAAAAGAAACTCCCTTCCTATTTTGTCGGTATCGGTGCCTCTGCCGGTGGTTTGGAAGCTCTGCAGAACTTCTTCAGCCATATGCCGACCGACAGCGGCATGGCCTTTATCGTGATCCAACATCTGTCTCCCGACTATAAGAGTCTGATGGTGGAACTCCTTTCCAAGAGCACCGATATGCTGGTTCGTCGGGTGGAAGACGGGGTCTCCATTGAGGCCAACACCATCTATCTGATTACACCCCAGAAGAATATGGTGATTCAGGATGGCAAACTGTTTCTTTCCGAACAACCCCAGCGACCGACCTTGAACCTTCCGATCGATCTTTTCCTGACCTCGCTGGCAGAAGATCAGGGTGATCACAGTATCGGTGTGGTGCTGTCGGGAACAGGGAGCGACGGTACCCGTGGTATTCGAGCCCTTAAAGAGCAGGGCGGAACGGTCATGGTGCAGCAGCCTGCTTCGGCCAAATTTGACGGGATGCCCAATAGCGCGATCAGCACGGGGCTTGCCGATTTTATCCTGGCACCGGAGAAGATGCCGGAGCAGCTCCTCAACTTTATCAATCACCCCTATATTGCCGCCCGCACCCAGAAAGGCGAGGGGGAATACGAAGAGGAGGGCAATAACTTTCATCGGCTGTTTGCGCTGCTGAACAAACGTTTCAGTATCGATTTCACCCATTACAAGCCGACGACAATTATCCGACGTATTCAACGCCGTATGGGGATTCGGCAGGTAACCGAGCTGGACGATTACCTGCGACTTATGCGAAAGGATTCCGAAGAGATCGCGGCACTCTATAAAGATCTGTTGATTGGAGTGACCAAGTTTTTCCGGGACCCGGAAACGTTCCAGGTGCTCAAGGAGAAGGTGATCCCGCAACTGTTTGAGCAGGCGTTGAACCGCTCCCAGACAGAGTTGCGGGTTTGGGTTGCCGGCTGTTCCACCGGCGAGGAAGCCTACAGCCTGGCGATGCTGCTCTCGGAATATCAGCAGACCACGGATTACTCCCTTCCCATAAAGGTCTTTGCCACCGATATCGACAAAAAGGCCATTGAGATTGCCGGTGTAGGGTATTACCCGGAAAGCATCGTTGCCGATGTCGATGTGGAATATCTGAGCAAATATTTCGAAAAGAGGGCTCCCGGTTATCAGGTGAAACGAAACATTCGCGAGATGGTGGTGTTTGCGATGCAAAACCTGATCAAAGACCCTCCGTTCACCAAGGTCGATTTGATCTCCTGCCGAAACCTTCTGATCTATCTGCAACCGGTCTTACAGCAAAAGGTCCTGTCGGTATTCAATTACGCGCTTCAAAAGGAAGGACATTTGCTGCTGGGTTCCAGCGAGACCATCGGCGATATGGGGGATAAGTTCAATACATTGGAGGCGAAGCATCGGATCTACCAGCATACGGTGGAAGGCACCCTGCCCCTGAAGGACGAATTTCTCGCTCCGATGGTACGGGATCTCGGTTTACCCACGGAATACCGTTCCATGGTTGTCAGCAAGGATTACGCCCCCCAGCGCCAGACACAGACCGATGCCTTCTATTACCAGGCGATTGTAAAAACGGTTGTCGATGCCGCCATTGTGATCAACCAGGAGAGGGAGGTGGTCCAGTCTTTCGGAACCGTTAAAGATTATTTGTCGGTTCCCGAGGGTCCGATGTCCCTCGATATTCTCAGCCTGCTGCCCAAAGACTTGTCAATGGCCGCATCCAGCGGGATACACCGGGTCCGAAAACACGGGACCCGAATGACGTATAAGGATATTCGTGTCAAAGACGGCGAGAAGATCGATCTGGTCGATTTGACCGTTGATCTTTTGGACGATATCCGGAAAGAGGGGCATCCGTCCCCTCTGTTCCTGTTGCAGTTCAAAAAGACAGAATCGGTCCCGGTGCAGAAAAATTCCCAGCCCGAAACCGAAGACGAGCTGCTGAATCAACGGATGAACGATCTGGAACAGGAGCTTCAATTTACGCGCGAGAACCTTCAGGCCACCATTGAGGAGTTGCAGACCTCCAATGAAGAGTTGCAGGCGACAAACGAAGAACTTCTGGCGGCTAACGAAGAACTGCAGTCGACCAATGAAGAGCTCCAGTCGGTCAATGAGGAACTCAATACGGTCAATACCGAATATCAGGTTAAGAATAGTGAACTGACGGACCTGAACAGCGATATTCGCAATTTGATGGAATCGACCGATATCGGAACCATCTTCCTCGACCAGGATCTTTGTATCCGGAAGTTTACACCTGCGGTTCGAAAGTCAATCAATCTGCTGGACCAGGATATCGGTCGGCCGTTAAAAGACCTGGCGATCGCCCATATGGGACAGTTGGTGGACGAGGCCGCCTCTGTCTTGGAGAAAGGGCTGACAGTTGAACGAATTGCCACTGTATCCGGGGCCTGGTACCTGCTGAAGATTCTGCCGTTTCTGGATGAAGATGGTCTGATCAGTGGGGTTGTGATCACGATTAATCAGTGCGCACATAATTGCCCCTCTGTTTTTGCCAAGCCGGTGGAGTTGTTTGAACGCGCCTTGAATGACAGTACGATTCCGCAAATCCTGCTTGATGACGAAGGACGCGTCATTGCACCCAATAAGGCGTGCGAAAAACTGCTCAAAGTGACTCGCGAGCAGCTTTTCGGCAAATTTTTCTATGCCCCGGATTTCAATCTGGAACTTGATGGTAAGCCGTTGACCCGCGAGAAGGCCCCTTATGCGCGATGGAAAGGGACACCCAAACCAACCAAGCTTCTTCCGTTGGTGTTCCGTTCCAAAGGTCGGCGAGCCGTGCGTTTTTCCGCGGTGGCGGTGCCGTTGATCGATTCGGACAATAAGGTCGATGGCGCCATTCTCTCTTTCGAAGCCACCGTTTCCTGAAATGAGAACCCGATACGCTTGAAACGATGCGTATTCTGCGGGTCATGAGGAGTGAAAACATGAGTCAGAAAAACCTGAAGTTCTGGGAAGGCGAACTCAAAGAGTTGAAGTGCCGTGCCGAACGCCTTCTCGAATCCCTCCAGCCTGCCGATATCGATCTGGAGATGGATGTCCGGGAACTTCAGCAGGAGCTGAGCACCGTCAATGTCGAACTCGAGATGCAGTGTGAAGAGCTGCAGCGGGCCCGACAGCAACTCGAACAATCTCAGCAATACCTCGCCGATATCTTCGAACAGACCCCTGTGGGATATCTCATCGTGAATGCAGAAGGTCTGATTCGCAGTTCAAACCAGGCTGCCGCAGAGTTGTTCGGGATGAAAAAGGAACTCCTGCAAAATCAGAGATTGAGCGCTTTTATTCCTCCGTCTCATATTGAAGCATTTCGGCGATGTTTCAAGAAGGCAAAGGTCGAGAAATCGTCCCAGACCACGGATGTCTGTTTTCGCATCCGCCATGGCGCAACTCTGGAGGCCCGAATGCACTTCTTTCACCTTCGTTCCGCTTACGAAAATGAAAATGTGCTGGTCTGTGCACTGATGGACATCGGGGCCGAGTTGACACAACGGCGGCTTGAACAGGAGCGTAACCAGAAACTGGAAGAACGGGTGCAGAGCCGTACGCTGGAACTGACCTCCCTCAATGAAACCTTGCGAAAGGAAGTGGAAGCAAAAAGTATCGCGCAGAATAAAGCCGAGGCTGCAAGCCGGGTCAAGGCCAAGTTTCTGGCGGCGATGAGCCATGATATTCGTACACCCTTAAGCGGTGTCAGTATGGCTTTCCAGGTGTTGGAAGAGATGGGATTGAATGAAGAGGCTGCCGAAATTGTCCGGCTGGGAAGTGATTCTACCAACGTGCTGCTGGAACTGATCAACCAGGTTCTCGATTTCTCCCGTTTGGAGGCGGGGGCCCTCTCTCTTCAGACGACAATTTTCCAGCCGATCGAACATTTCAACGCTGCTGTGGAGATTATTCGTAAGGATGTGGATCGCAAAGGCCTTTCCCTGGAGGTTGAGGTCCATCCGGAGGTTCCAAAGGTCCTGGATGGGGATCCCTTGCGCTTTAAACAGATTCTTCTGAACCTGTTGAGCAATGCGGTGAAATATACGCAAGAAGGGACCGTATTTATTGCACTTCGGAAGGTCAATGAGGACCCGGTCAAGCATCAGGCCTGCCTGGAAATTCTGGTGAAGGACACGGGTATCGGAATCCCGTCGGAAGAACTTCCGTTTATTTTCGAGGCCTTTCGCCAGGCCCGAGGGGAAGATCGGTCTCATATTGAAGGCAGTGGCCTGGGATTGGCGATTGTGAAAGAACTGGCAGAGGCTATGGGCGGCAAAGTAACGATTCAGAGTCGTCTTGGACAAGGAACGGAGGTCAGGTGCCAGTTCTGGATGGACGGAAATTCCAGCTTTCCCCTTCCGGGCAGGGTCCCGGAAGGCAAGGAGGGAACCTCCTCTGCAAAACAACTCTCTGTTCTGCTGGTGGAGGACAATCGTACCAACGCCAAACTGCTGGAAATGATGTTGGAGAAAGAAGGCTGGGAAACCGTGAATGCCTTTACCGGGCAGGAAGCGCTGGATCTCATACGGAGGCGGGATTTCGACCTGATCCTAATGGATATCAATCTGCCTGATATTATGGGCAATGATGTGATGAAGCGGGTCAGGACCGACGAAGCCCTGGAATTTAATCAGCTCACCCCCTTTATCGCCCTGACGGCATACGCCATGAAGGACGATAAACAAAATTACCTGCGCCAGGGTTTTGACGGTTATATCAGCAAACCGGTGGAAAAGGCCCTTTTCTTTAACGAGATTCAGACAGTTCTGGAGACGCGTACATCCACTTTAGTGTCGTAAAAAGTGCTTCCCCGCCCCATATCGGTCAGCTTCTGGGAGGTAAGAGCATTGACCCCACGATTCCCGGGGGCGAACTCCAACCACCAGATCCCTTCGGCGACGACTGTCCCGGCGGGAACCCGATCGGTGACGTCCAGCAGAAAGTCAACCTCGCCCAGAGCATTGAAAGCCATCACCTGCTGATTGTCGACCAGCCCCCGCTCTTCTGCGTCTAAGGGGTTCATTTGCAGTTTCATCCCGCCCTGCCGCTCGCGCAGGTCTTTCCGCTCATAAAAGGTGCTGTTCAGGGAATGCATTGCAGGGGCAGTCATCAGGTGGAGCGGTTCTTCCCCTCCATAAGGGGGAAAAAAGTCGGGGAGCTCCGAGTCCAGGGCGGGGTTGAGAAGTTCGATCTTCCCTGACGGGGTGTGAAAGGTACCGTCAAACGGACCGTTGGGCAATTCTACCGCCTTGCCGGCAGCAAAGGCCGCGTTGTCGATCCCCTGCCTTAAGGGACGCTCCGCGGCCAGCAATTCGTCAATCAAGCCCTCAGTCGACAGATCAAATACGGGTTCCTCGAACCCCAGAGCCCGGGCCAGCGTGCTGAAAACCTGCCAGTTAGAGCGAGACTGGCCGACAGGCGAAATCACGGCCTGAGCCTGCTGAATGCAGTAACTTCCGTAGGCCCGGTAGACATCGGCATGTTCAAGAGAGCTGGTGGCGGGAAGAACGATATCGGCATAACGAGCGGTGTCGGTCATGAACCGTTCGTGGACGACGGTAAAGAGGTCTTCGCGGGCTAACCCGAGCAGAACCTTATTCTGATCCGGAGCGACGATGGCCGGGTTGCAAGAATAGACAAAAAGGCCGGCAACCGGCGGATCGTTCAGTTGCGTCAGGGCATCGCCAAGCTGGTTCATGTTGATGGTGCGCGGTTCGCCCTGAATCAGATCGGGGCGGGTCACCTTGTCCAGAGCAAAGGCGGTGCCGGTGCGGGTTCCGACAAAGCAGCCACCAGAGGGAGAGTCGTAGGCTCCGGTCAGTGCCGGCAGGCTGACGATGGAACGGACAGTCATCGCCCCGTTGCCATATCGGGAGATGCCACCCCCGATATTGATCTGAGGTGCTTTGGCCTGGCCGAAAAGGGTGGCCATGCGGATCACGGTTTCTGCCGTTAATCGGGTCTGTTCTCCGACAAACTGCGGTGTGTATCGGGGCAGAACCTCATCCCGCAGGCGATCAAACCCCTGAACCCGATCGCGGAGAAAGACCTCGTTACACAGGCCCTGTTCCACCAGTTGCTGCATTAACCCCAGTGCCAGGGCCCCGTCGGTGCCCGGTTTCACCAGAAAGACCTCGTCTGCAACGGTGGTGGTAGGCGTGCGGTAGGTCTCGATCAGCCAGACTTTGGCCCCCTTCTTTTTTGCTTCCTGTACGCCTTTGAGAAAGTGAACATTGGTGGCGGCCGAATTGATCCCCCACAGCAGGATCAGGTCACTCTCCATGACCGCATCGGGATGGACGGTGGGGGTGCCACCCATGACCGCGGCCCATCCTTCGCCTTTGGATGCGGAGCAGATCGTGCGCTCCAGCAGGGAGGCGCCCAACCTGTGAAACAGGGCGTGTCCTGCATTGCGCTGGATCAGACCCATGCTGCCCGCATAACTGTACGGTAAGATCGCTTCGGGTCCGTGCTGCGCGATGATTCTTCTCCAGCGATGAACAATCTCCTGCGTCGCGTCGTCCCAGGAGATCGGCTCAAAAACCCCGTGACCTTTGGGGCCGGTTCGGCGAAGGGGGGTGGTCAGGCGATCGGGAGAGTGAACGGTTTCCGGATAACGGTTCATTTTGCCGCAGAGGGTGCCGCGGCTAAAAGGGTGTTCCGGGTCGCCGGCCACGTGGACAGCCTGGCCGTTTTCAACCTCTACCAACAAGCCGCAGCTATCGGGACAGTCGTAGGGACAGACAGAGCGATACATTGAGGACATGATTATTCTCCCAGGGGGATTAAAGGTGTTTCACGCGTTTGGTTGTCAGTGGTCAGGTAGAGCAGACCCTCGGTACGGGTCAGCTGCCAATGAATCTGGCGAGGCCCCAGTTCGGCAGTCTCCTTTACCCAGCTCCAGTCGAGAGTGAAAAGCTCCAGGCCCTTGACAGATATCAAGGACGGGAGCTGTTTCTTCTGCCAAGTTCGCCAGGGTCCGTCGGGGCCACTGGCCAGAAGAATCAGGTGCTCGCAGTGGTTTTTGGCTTTGAGGAGCCGATCGGCATCGGGCAGCCCGACCTCAATTCGAAGTCTGATTTGATCGTCCGAACTCTTCACCCAGAGATCGGGTTCGTCACCGATACAGATTCCCCGGGTGAATTCCAGCCCCTCTTCGTACCACAAGGCATAAGCCAGCAGTCGAAGTACCACCCGTTCTGCCGTTTCTGACGGATGGCGTGCCAGGGTTGTCTGCAGGTTTTGATAGCTTTGACGATCGATGTCGGAGAGTTCGATCGAGGCTTTATAGATCGTGGGGGGTAAGGCCATGTGTGTTCCCTCGTCGGTGTTCGGACATCATGCTAACGGGCCGGGGCAATCCTTTCAAGACCTATTCCGACCCATGACCCTGCCCCCTGAAGGCAGCCGGATTTCTGCTACACTTGGGCGACACTTTGTGGAACGTTGGGGGCTGCCCTGGCATCAAAAAGGAGAACAGTGTGACATCTTCACGGACCTATGTGATCGGTCATAAAAACCCCGATTCGGACAGTATCTGCAGTGCGATTGCCTATGCCCGGCTGAGGGAAGCCCAGGGGATGGAGGGGGTGCAGCCGGCAAGAGCCGGTACCTTGAACCGACAGACCGAATTTGTCCTGGAGGAGCTGGCGGTCAACCCTCCGCAGTTACTTACCGATGTGCACCCACGTGTATGCGACGTTCTCAGCCCCTCTCTGGTGACGGTTCCTCCCGATGCGCCTCTCTCAAGGGCGCTGGAGTTGTTTCATCTGCATAACATCCGTACCTTGCCGGTGGTTGATGCAGAGCGCCATCCGTTGGGCATGCTCTATCTGAAGCAGCTTTCAGAGCGATTTCTGGTGCCCAGACAGGCCAGCGAAATTCGTAAGGTTCGCGCCAGTCTCAACGCCATCGCCACCTGTCTTCAAGGCAGCTTGCTGAATGCTCAGGGGGCGGACCGGATCGAAGATCTGCACCTCTATGTCGGCGCGATGGATTCGGCGACCTTCAAAGACCGGATGAGGGAGCGGGACGATGTTCGGCAAACCGTCCTGATTACCGGCGATCGGCGGAAGATTCTCGATCAGGCGGTCGAGTTGGGGGTGCGGCTTCTGGTCGTCACCGGCGATCTGCCGATCCCGGAAGAGGTCGCTGCGATGGCCAGAGAGAACGATGTGTCGATTCTGACGACAGGGTTCGATACGGCTACGGCAACCTGGCTGGCCCGTCTCTCTACCCCGGTGGAATGCCTTCTCGGTGATACGTTTCCGACCATCGGGGAGCGGGAACGGTTGGAGGACTTACGACTTAAGCTCACCCACAGCGAGGTCCCCGGTGTGATCGTGCTTGATGGGGACAAGCGGGTTGTCGGTGTTGCGACCAAATCAAATCTGCTGCAACCATCGCCGATCAAGTTGATCCTGGTCGATCACAATGAGCTGTCTCAATCGGTCAGCGGGGCCGACCGCGTGGAAATTCTGGAAGTGGTGGATCATCACCGCTTGGGGAACTTCCATACCGATCAACCGATCCGGTTTATCAACCAACCTCTGGGCAGCACCTGTTCGGTGGTGGCAACTCTGTATCGCCAGGCGCGTCTGACTCCGGATCGTGCAACGGCGGCCTTGATGCTGGCCGGCCTTCTCTCCGACACCGTTATCCTGAAATCACCCACCACGACCGATATCGACAGGGAGCTGGCCACCTGGCTCAGCGATCTTTCCGGTTATGGGGTGCAGGAGTTCGGACAGCGGATTTTTGCGGCCGGAAGTTCCCTGGGGGCCTATCCCACAACCCGGGATTTGGTGTTGGCCGACTTCAAGGAGTTCACCGTGGATGAGGAGAAGATCGGGATCGGTCAGGTCGAGGTGGTTAATTTTACAGAGTTCTATGACCTGAAAAAGGCCATCCATGAGGCGTTGCAAGAGCTGAAGAAACAGCGGGACCTGATGATGATCGGTCTTCTGGTCACCGATATCGTCAAGGAGACCAGCCTCTTCCTTGCACTGGGGAACAAGGACCTGCCCTACCGGATGGCTTATCCGCAGCTGGAAGAGAATCTGTACGAACTCAAAGGGGTCCTGTCGCGGAAAAAGCAGTTGGCACCCCATCTGCTGAAGGCCCTTAAAAACTAACTGTCTGAACCGGGTTCGCGGAGCTCCACCCGAACTGTGCAGCCGCCACCAGGCGTTTGTTCGATCCAGGCTCTTCCCTGGAACAGATCGGCAATTTTCTGTACGGTCGACAGCCCGATGCCGGTTCCGGTTTTATCCTTTCCGGTCGATCCTCGATAGAAGGCTTCGAAGACCTTCTCCTTCTCTTGTTCCGGCAGACCCGGGCCGTGGTCCTGCACCCATAGCTGGAGGGATTGTTCGCTCCGCGCTGCACCGACCTCAATCGCCTGAGTGGCCTCGGCGGCATAGCGAAGGGCGTTGCCGATCAGATTCAGAAAGATCTGTGACAGCTGGGTTGGGGCGATGCGAAATGTCATCTCCCGGGGAAGACTGTTTTTCACCCCGGGTGGGAAAGAGCGCAGGTCCAATTGGGAGAGGGTGTCGACCAATACAGCATGCAGGTTGCTTGGCTTTTCCGGTGGTTTCAGGGCACCGACGCTGGCAAGCGTCAGCAGGTCGTCCATGAGGGCCAGCATCCGCTCCCCTTGGGTATGAATATTCTGCAGACACTCCCGTTCGGTCTCATCCAGTTTGTCCGCAGCAATATCCAGCAGGACCTCACTGAATCCCAATATGGCGGTCAACGGGCTCTTCAGGTCGTGTGACACGGTATGTGCAAACGATTCCAGCTCCCTGTAGGCCTGTTCCAGTCGCTCTTCGGTACGTTTGAGTTCGGTGATATCCTCCAACACCCCTTCCATGTATTTGAAGGAACCGTCCTCGTTATGTTGGGCGGTGGCATAGACGGCGCACCAGATCGGTGTCCCATCCTTTCGCTTCATGGGCAGTTCGTGGCGTCGGACCGAACCCTGGCGAATCAGTTCGCGCAACAGGCCGATACGGTCCGCAGGATCCCGGTAGAGATCGGTGATCGGGACCTTCTGCAACTCCTCCGCGGAATCAAAGCCGAACATCTGTACGACGGCCGGATTTACTTGAAGATAACGGCCGGTGCCGCCTGAAGAGCGATACATGCCGATCGGGCAATGGTCGACAAGCCCCCTGTATCGGGCCTCACTTTCCCGGCAGGCCTCTTCGGCCTGAACCCGTGCGGTGATATCGGCACACACCTCGACCACGCCACAGACCTCTCCCTCTTTGCCGAAAACCGGATACCCATGAATCAACCAGACCCGGCCATCGGGTGAGCGAATCTCCGACTCCTCGGGTTTACGGGTCTGGCGACAGAGGATCACCGGGCACCCCGAGCAAGGGAGTTTTCGCTGATGCCAGATTTCGTGGCAAAGACGCCCTTGCAACTCCTCCGGGGAAAGATGAACCGACCGACCGGCGGTCTGATTGGCCCAGACCACACGCTGGTCGGCTCCGTAATAGACGATCAATTCGCGGGTGGTGTCGAGAATCATCCCTTTCAGGGTCCGTTCACGGACCAGGGCCCGACGGGTGCGAATATGGATGACGAGTCCTGTACACAGGGCCAGAACAATCAGACCCACCAGGGCGAAATCCACAACTGGAAGGAAGGAGACGTGGGCCGGTTCAAGGGCCCAGGCGGAAGATGGCAAAGCGGTGGTCAGAATCCCCCCGGACAAAAGATTGAATGCGGCGAAGGACGGTCGCACCTGCACTGCCATGGCCAGGGCCTCGCGTATCGGGGTCGATTGAGAATGTGGAATCTTTCGTGACCAGTATGTCAAAGAACCCACTGTTGTCCAGAGTCAGCCAGGTGGCCCCCCCAAAGAAAAAGGTGACAGTCTGAGTCAACTTTGTGGCACAATGCGGGCTATGCGACTATTTATTCTTTTGATCGGATCCCTTCTGTTGGTAACCCCTTTGTATGCAGCCAAGCCTAAACCCAAGCCCCTCAATCCGGAGGAGGTTCGAGAACAAATTGACCGTCTTCTGGTCAACGACCAGCCCGCCCGTCAGATCCAGAGATGGGATAAGGTTCGTAAAGGGCTGGCCTACAACCAGAAGAAATTTTCCCGTCGTCTCAGCCAGCAGAAGGTTCGGATCGACCGTGCCAAAGAACAGAAGTCGGTTCTTCAAAAGAGCCTGATGAAACTGGACCGGCAGTTACAGGCGACAACAAAGACGCCTCATCTGGATACTGCCCGCGTTGCGGCTCTCGAAAAACAGTACCGTCAGACAGAGGCCGACCTCCTGAAGAGGATCGAAGGCATTCGGGTCAAAGCCGATCAGTTGAAAAAGTACAAAACAACGCGCCAGGGCCGTCAGGTAACCTATCTTCTCAACTTCCACCAACGGCAGTTGCAGAACGTCAAGATGCGTCAGGATCTCCTTGCGGCCGATCCGACGGTTGCTCAGCGACTGGAAATGGAAGAAAAGCTGCACGCCCTCTTGAAACAGATCTCAGCCTCGGAACGGCAGATCTTCCGATTTACGAAAGACAGCCGTAAACTGGTCAGGCAAACTCGGGAACTTTCCCTCCAGGAGGAGGACCTCTGGTCGTCGCGGCTCTCTCAAGTGAACGCCCTGTTGCCCGAGTCCGAAGCGCCCCCCTTTCTTCAGACCCTCCGCTATTCCCTCAAAGATGGTACGGCCTGTTATGAAACCAGCTGGGTATCTCGGAAAGGGGAAGCCGATCTGGCGCCCTGGGAGAAACTGGTCGATCGTCGGGACCGGTTGGTCAAATATCGCAGCCTGGTTCTTCAGGAACAAAAGATCGCCGAGAGAGATTATCGACAGGCATTGGCGCAGTACAAGAAACTCCAGAAAGACGCGTTGGACCGTCGGTGGTTTGAGCTGGCAACCCGAGTCGGACTCGAGACCTATGCGTCCACCTTTGTAGAGACGCCCGGCCTGGGAGCCGATCTGGTGCGGGGATGGCTTTTGTCCCCTGCTGCTCCAACGGGACTGTCGCTCGAGATGCTGCCCGGCAGCCTTCTTCGTCTCCGCCAAGGGGCCGGAGTCGGTTTGTTTGGTCTTGCCCAGACCGGTGCTCCGGAACTGCCGGTCGGAGACCCCCTTCTTCGCAGCTGGCAACCTTTCGATGTTGAAGCTCTGGTCCGGATTCTGCAGCCATGGATTCAAAACCAGGCATCCTGGGAGCTCGCCACTGTGCAAACCAACGGCAAGCTTGGAGTGCCCGTTTCGCTCCGTCATTCTTGGAAGGCGTTGCGCCAGCGGGTTCAGGGCAAGGCCCGTGCTCGGATAAATCCGGCCCAACTGGCCGGTCGCGCCCCTGTTGCTGGTACCGACCAGATTATGCTCCGGGAGATGGCACAACGGAAGGCGGATGTTTTTCTGAGGGTGGCAGAGGCCGAGATGGAGCTGGCTCTGGCAGCCCTGCGACGAGAACTGGTGTCTGCCAAACGCTCCGGGATTCACCAGCTCTTACTTTCTCTGGTTCAGCAAGAGGCGCCAACCATCCTTGAGTCTCTGTCCAGGGATTGGGAAAAGGCCCGGGTTCAGAAGACTTCATTGCCTTGGCAGGCACACTGTTCAAATGCCGATACGGGTGTTCTGACGCTGGGATTCAGTCGGTCGGTCAAACTCGAGGAGGCCCGGATCAACAAGGTCCCGCTGATCTTGACCCGTGGGGGCAACCGCACCCGGCAGTTCCGATTGTTCCTGCCGCCGCAATGGGATGCCGGTGTGCCCAACAAGGTATCGGTCAAGGCGCGGTTAAAGAAAAGGCTGCTTCCGACACATCAACTGGACACCGATCCGACCAGCCGAAGCCTACCGTTGTTGAAGCCGGATGGTTCCCTCGCATGGAAAAACTATCAGGCGCAGGAGACCTTTAGCGGCCAGTTTTAACTAAAGCGGATGGGGACTTTGGGCGTAGCCGAGGGGGATGGCCTCCTGAGGGCCTGCGAGTCCCCGTGCCAGGGAAAGGTCCAGTTGCAACCCTTGCTTGAGGCGCTGGTTCAGTTCCAGAGCCGGCATGGGGACGGCAAAGTGGAATCCCTGGATGCTCTGGCAGTTGTTGTCGACCAGAAAGTTCAGTTGTTCCTGGGTTTCGACCCCTTCGGCAAGGACCTCAACTCCCAACTCCCGTCCCATGGCAATGACCCCGCGAACGATCTTTTCGGACTTCTGGCAGGTAGTAAGGTTTCGCACAAAGGAGCCGTCGATCTTGATCCGGTTGAACCGGTATCGCTGTAGATAGTTCAGGGAAGAAAAGCCGGCCCCAAAGTCGTCGATTGCCAGGGAGACGCCCAGCCGGCTGAGCTTGGTCAGGGTGGCGGCCATCTTCTCGGGTTCTTTGACCAGTACCGTTTCGGTGATCTCCAGCTCCAGAGCTTTGGCGGGCAGTCGTGTCTTCTGCAGGATCAGTTGTACGGTCGACGGGAAGTCGCTGTGGAGAATCTGCTTGACGGAGACGTTGACTCCGATTCGAATCCTGGAAAGCCCCGCCTGGATCAGCTCTCGTCCATAGCGACAAGCCTTCTCCAGCATCAACTCCCCAAAAGGAATAATTAATCCTGAATCCTCTGCCACCGGGATAAATCGATCCGGCGGTATCAACCCCTCCTGAGGATGATTCCAGCGAGCCAGAGCTTCGATCCCGATGATTCCGCCGTGGCGCAGACTGGCCTGGGGTTGCCAGTGGAAAACGAGCCCTTTGGGGGCCGTCAGGGCCGATCTCAGATCGCTTTCAATCCGGACCCGATCCATCGCCTCGACGTCGATCTGCTTCTGAAAGTACTGGAACTGATTCCGGCCCTTATCCTTGGCGCGATACATGGCGGTATCGGCCTTTTTCATCAGGGCTTCGGAGGTGCTTCCGTCGGCAGGATAGAGCGCGATGCCGATGCTGCCGGTGCAACTGATCTGATGGCCTTTGATTTTAAACGGTTCGTTGAGCAGGTTGATAAACCTTTGGGCAAAAGTAGTGACGTCCTGATGCCGCTTGGCATGGTTCAGGATCAACAGAAATTCATCACCACCCAATCTTCCCAGGGTATCGCTCTTTCTCACATAAGGTTTCAGCCGCCGGGTTGCTGTCTGTAGCAGGATGTCCCCGGACGGGTGCCCCAGAGAGTCGTTCACCTTTTTGAACCAGTCAAGGTCCAGGAAGAACACCGCCAGGGTGCGTCGTTCGCGTTTGGCCTGTGCCAGGGCGTGGTCCAGGCGGTCCAGCAGCAGTGTGCGGTTGGGAAGACCGGTCAATTGGTCGTAATAAGCCAGAGATTGAATCCGGCGCTCCGCTTCAATCTGTGCGGCAGACTGTTTTTTGAATTGCTGAAAATGACGCAGGGAGAAGAAGGCGGTCAAGGCGATCAGAACGGCCAGAGCGACCAGGGCCTCGAGAATCCGGTTCAGTGGCAGGTGCTGTGATACTGCGGAGAACAGACCCCACTTGTCCTGTACCCAACAGGCAGCAAAGAAACTGCCGACCCCGAATCCCAAGGTCGAAATTATTTCCAGACCCAAACGACGAAACATCTTAAATGAACCCACCCCATTCCGACCCTATTGCGGGCTATTTCACAGTTTAGCAAAAATGAGAAAAAATTAATACTAAAAATGAACGATAAAGGGTCAGATGAACCTCAGGTTGAGGATTGGGGCCGGGTGCCAATGAACTTGCCCGGCAGGGTGAAGCGGAACAGTTTCCGATACTTCTAGTGATCCGGTCGCGTTTGCGAGTCCAGGAATAGTTTAAAATCCAGATCTTCCCCGGTGGTATGGTCGAGGAACCATTTCACCAGGAATTGAATCAGATCTTCCGGATCGGGGTCCAGGTGCGCAAGTTTAAGGCTCTGGAGGCGTAGTTGTTCCAGAAGCTTCAAATGGGAAACCGTATGATTAAACAGATCGGGATAATGCGCGAACCGCATCATATTTTCTTCACTTTTGAAATGAAACGCAGCGTACTTGATCAGTTCATCGACGGAATCCAGCAGATGAGCCAGTGGAGGGTCGGAGTGCAACATCTTCTCGAGGCGTTGTATAAGCAAAAGGAAATATTGATGCTGGTGGTCGATCTCCGGTACGCCAATCCGATAGGTGTCCTGCCATTCGGTGGTCAGTGTCATAAGGGCCTCTTCTTTCGTCAAAACAATGAAAATTCAATAAGATCGGTGTCTTAAAAATAACAGGGTCAAGGCATGGGATCAAACAGTCTGTTCTCGTCAATCGATGTCGGTACGCTTTTATGCCGGTCTGAAGATGCGCTTGTGGCACAATAACGCCATGACCGGAGACCGACTCACTCACTTTATTCCCACCTGCCGTGCTGAGATGGAGGCTCGGGGCTGGCGTGCCTTGGATGTGCTTTTTGTCACGGGGGATGCCTATGTCGACCATCCGTCTTTCGGAGTGCCGCTGCTGGCCCGGCTGCTGGAGTCCCGGGGGTATAGGGTGGGAATCCTGGCACAACCGGATTGGAAAAATCCGGATAGCCTCAAGGGGATGGGGCGGCCCGGGCTTTGTGCCTGTGTCTCCGCCGGAGCCATGGACTCGATGGTCAATCGTTACACCGCGGCCAAAAAAGTGCGGAACGATGATGCGTATACACCCGGAGGCAAGGCCGGCGCGCGACCGGATCGGGCGACCATCGCCTATACCGGAGCGGTCAAATCCGCCTTTAAGGGGCTGCCGGTGATCATAGGCGGCATTGAGGCCAGCCTTCGGCGCTGGGCGCATTACGATTACTGGGACAACCGGGTGCGTCGGTCCCTTCTGATTGACAGCAAGGCCGATCTGTTGATCTACGGCATGGCGGAAAGAGTCCTCGCCTCAGTGGTCGATCACCTCGCCGGAGGCGGCACCCTGGGAGAATTACCTGAACCCGAGGGAACCGTGCAAACGTCGCGGGCCCTGCCGGAAGGGGTGGATTCCCTCCCCTCCTTTGAGGGGGTTTCGAAAGACCCTCAGGCTTACAATGAGGCGTTTCGAAGAGCCAGCGAGCAAGCAACCCCCGAGCGCGCCCGGCCTCTGGCCCAGAAGCATGGCGAACGCTGGGTTCTGGTCCACCCCCCTGCTGAGCCCCTGTCTCCGGAAGAGCTCGATGCCGTTTATGCTCTACCCTTCCAGCGGTGTCCGCATCCGTCCTACACCGAGGCCATCCCGGCCTTTGAACAGATTCGTTGGTCGATCACCACCCATCGCGGATGCTACGGAGGTTGTTCCTTTTGCGCCATTACCGCACATCAGGGGAAACAGATCGTTTCCCGCAGCCGTCTGTCGATTCTCGAAGAGGTCGAGTCCCTGGTGCAGGCGGATCACTTTCGGGGGACGGTGAGCGACCTCGGTGGACCGACAGCCAATATGTACGGTACCGGTTGTGGAAATCCGTCGGCCCGCCGACGATGCCGCAGGCCAAGCTGCTTGTGGCCCAAGATATGCCCTCATTTGGTTACGGATGATCGGGAGGCCACCCATCTGTTGAAAGACGTTCGAAAAATACCGAAAGTGAAGCATGCGTTTGTCGCTTCCGGGTTGCGGACCGATCTTCTGGACCAGCAGCGTCGGTACTTTGAAGAACTGATCAAACATCACACGGGAGGTCTTCTCAAAGTGGCGCCCGAGACGACAGTCACCTCGGTAGCCCAGGTGATGCACAAGCCGGGACCTGAGTCGTTCCTGGCCTTTTTGCAGTGGTTCCGTGAGCAGAACCGAAAGCTGGGGCGGCGACAGGGGGTGGTTCCGTATCTGATTGCCGGGCATCCCGGCTGTACACTGGAAGATATGGTAGACGTAGCCCTGTTTCTCAAAAAACATCGATTAAAGGTGGAACAAGTCCAAGAATTCACTCCCACTCCCGGATCTTTGGCGACCTGCCTGTTTCATACCGGTACCAACCCCTTTGATGGTTCTCCTGTCTATATCCCGAAGCAGGCTGAAGAGCGTCGATTGCAAAAAGCCCTGCTCCTCTATCATCGTCCGGAAATGAAAGCCCAGGTGGAGAAAGCTTGCCGCCAATCGGGGCGGGCGGATGCTCTCCGGCAGCTTTTGCCTGCAAGGCCCGACAGTGGCTCTGCCTCACGACCCCGGAAGCGGCGACCGGGAGCGCGCGGGCGAAAACGTTAAATTTTAATTTGATTTCTCAATTTTGGCCTGTAGTTTGCTACCGTCTTCCGAGAAGTCCTCATGAAATCTTCGTAGTTGTGATGTCGCAGGTATTAGGTGACCTAATTGGGTCATCTTGCCGGTGGAATGGCCAAGTCAAACTCAGAAACTGCTCGGGAGGAACGGAAGATGGCGAGTGCGGAATCAACATTCAAGATTTTAAAACGGGGGATGGATGCAGCCGATCGAGGGGAGACGCTGGCAGCACAGATTCATCTGGAAACAGCCTTCAATCAGGGGCGGTCACCTTTGGCCTGCTCCTATCTCGGCTTTTGCAAAGCCCGGGAAGACGGGACTTTCAAAGAGGCTCTCAAACTCTGCGGTGAAGCTTTGAGTCGAGAACCTTCCAACGCTCTTCATTACTACAATCTTGGTCGAATCTATCGGACCATGGGACGTAAGCCCGAAGCGATCGATGCTTTTTTCACCGGCCTGAAGATGCAGCGTCACCCGCTGATCCTGACTCAGCTGCGAGAATTGGGCGTTCGTCGCCCGCCGATCTTTCGCTGGCTGGAACGAGGGCATCCGCTCAACCGAATCGTTGGCAAGGCTGTCGGTTGGATGCGTCCGGCACCGGGGGTTTAGAGTATTTGCCCAACATTCCGAATTTATGGTAATTAAGCGGCCGTCTGTTTTATACAGATGGCCGTTTGCTTTTTTCCTTTTTTTCGAGGTCAGTTGTTGGGCCGCCTGCTTTTGGCCGAAAGCGGCCAACCGTGGTATTCTTGCCCGAACTGATCGACGTTAGCTTGTCTACGGGTGGAGCTGTGCACCCGCTTTTCATGAAACACCAGGAGACCTTTATGTCCAGCACCTTTGGAACCCTCTATCGTGTCACCACCTTCGGCGAGTCCCATTGCAAAGGGGTCGGAGCGATTGTTGACGGCTGTCCCGCCGGTCTGGAGCTGACCGAGGCGGATATCCAGACTCAGTTGACCCGCCGTCGGCCGGGACAGAGTACCCTGACAACCCCTCGGGACGAGGCCGACCAGGTGACCATCTATTCCGGCACCGAATTCGGCAAAACTTTGGGAACGCCGATCATGCTTCTGGTCAACAACAAGGATCAACGCCCGGGTGATTATGGGGAGATGAGCAAGATCCCCCGCCCGTCCCATGCCGATTACACCTACCAGATGAAATATGGCAATCGGGCTTCCAGTGGGGGGGGGCGCTCGAGTGCCCGCGAATCGATCGGACGGGTAGCGGCCGGTGCCATTGCCGAGAAGTGGCTGAAGGAAACTTTCGGTGTCGAGATCGTGGCCTGCGTCAGTTCGGTGGGCGATATTGTGGCGTCGGAAATCGATCCCCTCGGGTTGACCCGCGAACAGGTCGATGCAACCCTGATCCGTTGCCCGGATCGGGGTCTGGCCGACAAGATGATCGACCGGGTCCATCAGACTCTGGAGAAAAAAGATTCTATCGGTGGTGTAGTGACCTGCGTCTGTCGCAACGTCCCGGTTGGTTGGGGAGAGCCTGTTTTCGACAAGCTGGAAGCCAAACTGGCTCAGGCCATGATGTCGCTGCCGGCCACCAAGGGGTTCGAGATCGGTTCCGGCTTTTCCGGGACCTGTCTCAACGGGAGCCAGCATAACGACGTCTTTGTTCAGAAGGAAGGACGCCTCGGGACCCTGACGAACCATTCCGGCGGCGTTCAAGGCGGCATCAGCAATGGTGAACCGATCCTGTTCCGGGTTGCATTCAAACCGGTGGCAACAATCGGCCTGGCCCAGGAAACGGTTGACTTTGATGGTCATCCCGTGACCTTGGAAGCCAAGGGCCGTCACGATCCCTGCGTGGTTCCCCGGGCGGTGCCGATCGTCGAGACGATGACCGCACTGGCTCTGATGGACCTGGCCCTGCGGCAGCAGGCGCGCGGCTAGCCTTGGTTCTTCCCGCAGCCTGGAGCAAGGCGCTCCGATCTCCCGGGGGTACCAACGGCCTTATCGCCAGCGGTGCTCTTCTGGTGATTACCCCTCTGCTGTTTTTCGGAGGGCCGGATCCGACCTCGCCACGGCTCTTCCTCAGTACCTGGAGCTTGGGGCATCTGATCCTCTTCGGGGCTTTGGCGGTCTGGGTCGTTCACCGATGCCCGACCGATTGGCCTTGGTACACCCACTGGCTATTCACACTTGGTGTTACGGCCCTTCTGGGAGGGCTGGCGGAGATCGTACAGGGTATTTTTGGCCGAACTCCCAGCTTTATCGACTGGTCTTGGGACCTCCTGGGAGCTGCTATCGGCCTGGTTTTTCTACGAATTCTTCCGCGAAACAAACTGGGTGCCCTGGCGCTGAGCTCTGTGGTTCTTCTCTTCCTCGGAACCATCCTGGCACCCCGCTTTCTGATCGCCATGGATGACGCGATCGCTGCGCGGCAGTTCCCTGACCTGGCGACCCTGGAGTCACCTCTGGAGCTGTCCCGTTGGCGCGGTAGAGACTATCTCCGAATCACTTCGGACCATGTACACGACGGGGAGCGCAGCCTGGAAGTCACCCTGCCACCGGGGTTGTACAGCGGGACGACGCTGGCACATTTCCCTCGGGACTGGACCGAGTACAAAGGGTTGGAGTTTTATGCTTTCAACCCGGACGCGACAGCCTTGCCGGTAACCGTCAAAATCTACGACAAAATCCACGATACCCTGGGACACCATTACTACGATCGTTACAATGGACGGCGGACCTTGCGGCCTGGCTGGACCCGTATCTTTGTGGATCTTCAAGAAGTACGCTATGCGCCCAAGGCGCGGGAAATGGATATGTCCCAAATTCGGCATGTCCAGATCTTTACCGAGCATCTGAAAACAAAACGCCTTATCTACCTGGATAGCTTTCGTTTGCTGGCCGAACGGCCTTCACGGCCTTAAGTCCGTTTTTTTTCCTGTTCCACCGTAAACTGTCCCATCATCCCACGGTCTTCATGTTCCAGGATATGGCAATGGTACATATAGGGAAGAGATGGGTTCGTATAGCGTTCGAACCGAAGCAACAGACCGACCCGTTCACCGGGATCCACCAGCACGGTATCTTTCCAACCCTGCTCATGAGCCGGGGGTGTGAGCCCGTTGCGATCGGTAATACGGAACTGCACGTTGTGAATATGGAACGGATGGGGCATGTTCGATCGGTTGTCGATCTCCCATCGTTCCCAGGTATCGACCGGTACCCGCTCATCGATCCGGTGGAGATTCATCACTTTTCCGTTAATGGTAAATCCCTCCCCCCGCATCATCCGCATTCCCATGGCCATCTGCAGGGTAAACCGTCTCACGGGTAACAGCTCCTGGGGTGGAAGGGGAGGCATTTCGAGCAACCGGGCCGGAACACCCCGGGGTTCTCCACGACCCTTGACCCGAGGTTGTAACAGGTCAAAGGTGTCAAATCCGCGAACCCGCTGACGGCCGATAAAGAACTCCTCCGGGTAACTTCGAAGGATCAGGTCCTCGCCGGTACTGCAATCCACCAGAATTTCCACCCGTTCACCGGGGGAAAGCCGGAGCCGTTGCAAGCTGACGGGTCGAGAGAGGAATCCACCGTCACTGGCAATTACCAGAAAAGATCGGTTATCGGGAAACCCCAGGGTAAATGTGCGGGCATTGGAGCCGTTGAGGATTCGGAATCGAATTTGTCTCGGGGGAACCTCGATGTAAGGGGCCAGAGTCCCATTGACGAGAATGTTTCGTCCCCGTTTCCCGCGCATAACATCGTGCATATGC
>JANQIN010000058.1 GCA_028282145.1 Thermodesulfobacteriota bacterium
TCGCTGGCTGTTTCCGCGTTGAAAACAGAGGGGGAAGAGTATGTTGAATGTTCTGGTGGTAGAAGACAACCTGATGAACCAGCGGTTGTTGGAGAAGACCTTGGAAAAGGATGGGCATTCCTTCCACATGGCAAAAAATGGGGTGGAAGCCTTGGCACTTTTTCTGAAGCATGGCTATGATCTTATTTTGATGGACATCCGTATGCCTGTCATGGATGGCGTAGAGACCACGCGGAACATTCGGCATTTGGAGGGTGAGATGGGACGAAAGCCTGTGCCAGTCTACGCCATGACGGCCAATGTGATTGAGCAGGATTGGCTTGAATACGAGGCCGCTGGAATGGTGGGATACCTGGCTAAACCGTTTCGTCTGTACGCCCTGAGAAAGCTTCTGGAAAAAGTGGCAGCGGACAGAATGATCATCCCTTTTGACTAGGGGGCCGTTATTCCCCGAATCAGCCCCTTCTTCAACCTTGACTTGCCGATAACATCGGCACTCGCGGCAATGGCCGATTGTTTTGGTAGGGGCCCACTGACTCTGTTCTCACATCGCGTGCCCTGCAATGTGTCGGCAACGGCTGGGTAGGCTCGGAAACGTGAACTCGGGTCGCTGGAAAAAGCCGGCTTGCTATTCGATCTCGGCTACATTTCATCACATCTCCGCAGTTTTGTTTATTGGAGTCATACACTGATTCATCTGAAGGTTGATCTGTTTTAAGCTGCGTAAGCCCTGTTCCACTTTTTAATGGACGGCCTTCTTGTTAGAGAAAGCGGCGATAAGCGACATTGTCGGTTTCTTCAACATAGCGGTATCCCAGTTCCTGCAGCCTGCGTTGTAGCTCGACCTCTTCTCCCGGAGGGACTTCCAGCCCCACAAGAACCCTTCCGAAATCCCCTCCCTGTGCACGGTAGTGAAATAGCGAGATGTTTCGATTGCCGCTGGTGGTATCCAGAAAGCGGGCCAGGGCGCCAGGGGTCTCGGGGAACCAGAATCGGAACAACCGTTCATCGTTGACCTCAGGAGACCGGCCACCGACCATATACCGGATGTGAGTTTTGGCCAGCTCGTTGTCGGTTAGATCGACGTTATCAAAACCTGCGTGGGTCAGTTGCTCGGCAAAAGTGGTCCTTTCATCATTATTGCGGATGGAAATGCCGACAAAGATATGGGCTTTATCACGGCGGGAGAGACGGTAGTTGAATTCGGTGATGTTCCGCTCACCCACAACTTCGGTGCAGAAGGTCTTCAAACTACCGGGTTTTTCCGGGATGGTCACGGCAAAGAGCGCTTCCTGTTTCTCCCCCACCAGGGTCCGTTCGGCCACATAACGCAGCCGTTCAAAGTTCATGTTGGCACCGCTGTTGATTGCCACCAGAGTCTGGCCGGTGGCTCCGGTTTCCCGAAGATACTTGGTAAGGCCGGCCATACCCAGGCCTCCGGCCGGTTCGACGATGGAGCGGGTTGCCTGGTAGATCGCCTTGATCCCGCCACAGAGTTCGTCTGTGCTGACGCGGATGATCTCGTCCACATGGTCGCGACAGAGAGCAAAGGTTCGCTGGCCCACTTCACGCACGGCGACCCCGTCGGCAAAAATACCGACTGCTTTGAGAGAGACCGGCGCCCCGGCGTCGAGAGACTGGGCCATGGCGTCGCTGTCTTCCGGCTCGACACCGATCACACGAATCTCAGGACGCAGCGCCTTGATATAGGCGGCTATGCCGGCAATCAGGCCACCTCCACCGACGGGGACAAAGACCGCATCGAGTCGTCCAGGGTTCTGCCTCAGTAGTTCATCTGCCACGGTCCCCTGGCCGGCGATGACCAGATCATCATCAAAAGGGTGCACAAAGGTCATCCCCGTCTCTTGAGTGAGAGCTTTGGCATGATCGGCCGCCTCTGAATAGTTGGTCCCCTGCAGCACCACCTCTCCGCCAAATCGCTCCACCGCCTCGATCTTGATCCGTGGGGTGGTCTTCGGCATGACGATCAATGCCCGGATGCCCAGTTGCCGCGCCGAGTAGGCGACTCCCTGGGCATGGTTGCCGGCCGAGGCTGCGATAACCCCGCGCTCGCGCTCCTCAGTGTTCAGGTGAGCGATCTTGTTGTAGGCACCCCGGAGTTTAAAGGAGAAGACCGGTTGCTGGTCTTCCCGCTTGAGCAAGATGCGGTTTCCGCTTTTTTGAGACAGGGCGACGGCCTCATCCAGGGAGGTTTCAATCGCTGCTTCATAGACGCGGGAGGTCAAGATCTGTTTGATCAGCGGTTCCATAATGACTCCAGAGGAAGGTGATGATACTTACAGCTAAGCAAGTGAATGGCCCATGGTCAAATAAATTCTGATAGTTAGGTCGATTCGATCCTTCCCGCTCTCGAGCAGGTACACCGCAGCGGGCAGGGTGTCAAAGCCGGGGCGTTGCCGTCAGAAAATAAAAAACGCCCCGCACGAAGCGTGCGGGACGTTTTGTTGAGTCAGGTTGAACCGAGACGGCGAATTAAGCTGCCTTCTGGTATTCCACCTCTTCGGTCACAACAGACTTCTTCTTCAGGGTGAGGGACAGGCCCGCACCGACAACCAGAAGTACACCGGCGGCAATGAAAGAACCGTTGTAGCTGCCGGTGGTGTTGGAGATCATCTGGGAAGCACGGGACAGGACGAAACCGCCTACGCCCCAGGAGGTGAACAGGCAACCGTAGTTCACGCCGAAGGACTTCATGCCGTACAGGTCCTTACAGATGGCGGGGAACAAGGAAAGGTTGGTGCCGTAGTTGAAGCCGATAAAGGTCGCCAGCATAACGATCAGCACCGCGTTCGGGGTGGCAGCGTTGGTCAGAACGATACCCGCGAACATCAAGGCGGCTTGGAACAGCAGGCAGACCATCAGGGTCTTCTGGTGACCGATCTTGTCGGCCATGATGCCGGCAACAATTCGGCCGGCGGCGTTACCCACGGCCATGATGGCGACCAGGATAAAGGCCATCTCACCCAGAGAGGTCTTCGCCAAGCCTTTGGCAAAACCGATAACCATCAGGCCGGAACCGGCGCCGATGAAGTAACACATCCACAGGGTCCAGAATTTGCCGGTCTTGAGCATTTCCATCGGACCGACACCCTCAGCAGCCACTTTCCCGCCGGCAGCGGGCTTGACACCTTCAGGGACAAAGTTTGCGGGGGGATTTTGCAGCACCATGCCGAAGGCCGAAACGACGATGGCAAAAGCGATACCGAAACCGAGCATGGCGGTCTGCAGACCGTATGCACCGAGCAGCCAGGTGGCCAGCGGCGAGATGTAGACCGGAGCCAGGCCGAAACCGGAAACAACGATACCGGCGATCAGGCCGGACTTAGCCGGACCGAACCACTTCAGCGCGGGAGGAGCGGCAGCGGCATAACCGAAGCCGATACCGGCGCCGGCCAGAACACCGAAGCCCAGAACCCAACCGATGTAGCTGGTGGTCATGGAGATGGCAACAAAGCCGGCACCTACCATGATGCCGCCGATGATCGCTACCAGACGGGGGGAGTACTTATCCTGCAGGCGACCGGCAAGGACGGTCGAGAATGCAAACGCGAGCAAGCAGACGGCGTAAGGGTCGTTTACGGAACCCAGGTCCCAGTTAAAAGCGCCACCGGCCTTGATGTCGTCAACAATCGCACTTTTGAAGATACTCCAGGTGTACAGAATACCGAGTGCCAGGTTAATCCCGGTACCGGCAAGGGCAACATTCCAGCCTTTGTTCTTAGCCATAACTCTTTCCTTCTCTCCAGGTGAATGAATGTGATTTGCGGGCAGTGATTTGCGGGGATCACTGCCATAGCGGTTTGAAACGTTTTGCATCAGCCCCTTCAGGGGCCAGCGAACCTGAAACGCCGGAACCTTGGCTCTGGCGGGATTTTTTGTCTGCTCGGGAAGGCGAACCGGGGAGGGAGGCGGGTCTTCTTCGACCATTCCCTCAGATGCGGGTGGCAATGCTGTCGTGGTTTTGCGACTGAGAAGCTCGTATTTTTCACAGGCGGTAAATTGCCCGTGGCAATGGTTGATGATTGTCTGTACGTCGGAAGGGGAGATATACCCCACTCCGGTTTCGCACCGGTCATCGTCCTTGCTGAAAAATGGGCAGAGCTTTTTGTCAGTCATTGCGAATCGTCAATTCCGATATGTGTCTGTTTGAAGGAAGGGCATGGGAGGTGGCGGTCTCCCATGCCCCTAAGTTGCCAAGCTCTTTCGGAGAGGAGCGAGGTAACTAGCTGACTCTCTGAAAGAGCAATGGTCATACCAATTCGGAATAAAAAATCAATATCCTGAAAAATCATTTAAAAACAATATCTTATGATTGTCTTGGAGGTGGTCGGCCAAGTTGAAAAATTTCGCATATTTGCGAAAAAGAAGAAGGGTGGGAGAGGAATTATTGTTGGAGAACAGTGATAGAGAGTACTCTAAGAGGCTGATTTTATGATGAAAGGCACTTACTAAAAAGCCCTGTTCGCATTTTTGCAAACAGGGCCAGGGTGTTTTTTCGCAGTTTTGCGAAAAGCTAGGAGCTTTTCTTGAGGCCGTATTTCTTCAATTTCCTGTACACGGTGGCCATATTCATACCGGCTCGCTTTGCAGCGTCTTCCACGTTTCCGTCGGCTTTTTTCAGAAGACGTTGTAGGTAGTCCGTTTCAAATTGGGCCAATGCCTGGTTGTAATCATCCTTTGGCGGTTCCGAAGGTGTAAGTTCCACATCCAGGTCTTCGAGGAACTGAGACAGAACCTCCAGACTGATGCTTTCGGCTCCTTCCAGAGCAATGGATGCTTCAATGACATTGCGGAGTTGGCGGATATTCCCAGGCCAGTGATAGTGCTGGGCCACTTCCATGGCTTCGGGAGCCAACCCCCGAATACCGGTGCCGAACTTGGCGTTTTGTTCCTTGATAAAGTGGGCTGTGAGCAAAGGGATATCCTCAGGCCGCTCCCGTAGCGGGGGGATATGGATATTCATGACATTCAACCGGTAGTACAGGTCCTCGCGGAAATCACCGCGGCGAACAGCCTCTGTGAGATCCGCGTTCGTTGCTGAAATGATTCGAACATTGACCCGCGTCGGGGTTGTGTCTCCAACCCGGTTGAATTCCTGCTCCTGCAGAAATCGGAGGAAGGTTTTTTGGACATTCATCGGCATATTGCCGACCTCGTCCAGGAAAAGGGTCCCTTTGTCTGCGGCCTTCAGCAGGCCTTCCCGATCGGCTTGGGCATCGGTGAAGGCGCCTTTCTTGTGTCCAAAGAGTTCACTTTCCAGAAGAGTTGCCGGAAGGGCTCCACAGTTGATGGCGATGAACCGGTTGTCGCGACGTGGGCTGTTGTAATGGATCGCTTGCCCGATCAGCTCTTTCCCGGTTCCCGACTCTCCGGTTACCAGTACAGAGGTGTCGCGAATGGCGATCTTTTTGACCTTTTCCAACACCTCGTAAAGGCCGGAGGTGACACCGATGATATTGTCGAACTGGAACCGGCCCGCCAGTTCCTGCTTCAGGTCCTTGTTCTCAGCCAACAGCCGAATATGGTTCAGCGCCTGCTCGACTCGGTGGATCAGCTCTTCCGGTTCGAACGGTTTGGTCAGCATGTCCAGTGCACCCTGGCGAAGTGCCTGGATCGAGATTTCAACCGTAGCAAATGCCGTTATCATGATCACCTGTAATGCAGGATCCTCAGATTTGAGGCGTTGCAGGACTTCCAAACCATCGATCTCCGGCATCTTAACGTCGGAAATCACCAGGTCCCAGTCGCCGGGTTGAAAGGCGGCCAGCGCCTCTTTGGGTTTGGTATAGCTGGCAACTTTATACCCCTGGTCTTCGAGGATCATCGATATCATCCGGCACAGGCCTGGTTCGTTATCGATGACCATAATCCGATCGCCGGCCATTTAGCACTCTCCCGATAGGGTGGTGGTAAACCCCTGTTGGGCGATCAGCGCCTGTTGGGCGAACTGAATCAGCTCGTCCGGTTCATATGGTTTGGCCAGCAGACCCCGAAGTCCGCGTTGGCGGGCCAGATCGGCCATGGCAGGGGTGGCATAGGCGGTCACAAGACCGATGGGTACCTCAGGGTCTTTGGCTTGCAGTATCTGGGCAAAATCAAATCCGCAGAGTTCCGGCATGCGCACATCGGTCAATACCAGATCCCAACGCCCCGGATGATGGCAGGCCAGGGCCGCCTGTGGCTCACTGAAGGTTTCGACCTGAAAACCATGATCCATCAGGATCAGGGATGCCATCTGTGTCAGAGCCACCTCGTCATCAATCAATGCAATGCGGTTTCCCGTCATCCCAGTTCCTCTCTGACCAGCGGCAGCGACACGGTGACAGAGGTCCCTTCTCCCGGAGTGCTGTCGATGCTGATCTGTCCCATATGGAGTTCAACAATCTGTTTGGTAATCGCCAACCCAAGGCCGGTGCCGACTTCGCGGGTGGTATAAAACGGTTCAAAAATCTTTTCCAGATTCTCCTGTGGAATACCGCAGCCGGTATCACAAAAGACCATGTCTATCATGTCATCCTTCTGGCGGGTATGTACAGTGAGCTTGCCGCCTTCTTCCATCGCCGACCCGGCATTGAGGATAAGGTTGATCGCTACCTGGCGGATCTGATCGCCGTCGATCTGGATGGGCGGCAGTTCAGTGGCGAAGTCCTTCTCCACGGTCACATGATGCATGTCGGTGTGATCACTGGCAAAGTCGACGATCTGATCCAGCAGGGTATTCAGATCGACCTCTTCCAGCGAAGGGCGGGGCGTACGGGCGTAGCTGAGAAGGTCCTGAACGATTTTTTTGCACCGTTTGGATTCCCGCCGGATTTCACAGACGTATTTGTAGTGGGCCGATTCCTTGTCCAGCTTCCCTTCAAGATAGCTGGCGTATCCGAGAATGACGCTCAACGGGTTATTGATCTCGTGGGCAACGCCACTGGAAAGGACCCCCAGAGAAGCCATCTTCGACTGCTGGTTCAGATTGGCTTCGATATCCTTGTTCCGTTTGATGATCTCGGCCATCCGATTGAACGTCTCAGCCAGCTCTCCCAGCTCATCGTTGGATTCCACCGGGGCCCGTTCATCGAAACGGCCACGGGCGGTTTTGCGAATCACCGCAATCAAACGGTTGATCGGTTCGACCATCAGGCGGCTGGCCGCCATCACCAGGGCCAGCGCGATGGCCCCCACAATCAGGGGCAGCAGCAGCATATTCAGAACAATGCGCCATTTGATCTGATTGGCCGGTTGGTAAAATTCGTCCTCATAGGCGCTGACACCGACGACCCAGTCCCAGGGTTTGAAATATTCGTAACGGACGATCTTCATCCGGGGTTTCGGATCCTCCGGGTTCTGCCAGAGGTAGCGGATCCAGCCACGCTTTTCCTGCAGCATCTCCCGGACAAAAGGGGTCCCGTCGGCATCGACCGACTCCAGAATGTTTTCTCCCTCGAGCTCGGGATGGATCATCAGATTCCCATCGGTATCGAGGGCAAAAATATACCCCGACTGGCCGACCCGCTTACTGACAATCGATTTTTTCAGCTCCAGCAGGCTGTCTCGTTCAAAGGTCGTATCGTCGTAGGTCTCATCGACGTAGCTTCCGGTCGCGATGATCCAGTCCCAGTCGGGGAAGTATCGGTAGGCGACCACTTTGTTCCGCGGTTTCAGCTCACCCAGGACGGCGTTTCGCCAGGGGTATTTGATAAAGTGAACCTGTCCCGGTTCCGCAGCCTGAGCGATACGGATCATCTGCCGGATAAAATAACGCCCGTTTTCGTCGGTGGCATCGTAGATATTCTCCCCTTCACGGGCCACATGGATCAACAGGGTGCCACGGGTATCCATGGCGTAGATATAGCCGGACTCGCCAATGTTAACTGTTTTAAAAGCCTTTTTGGCCTGCTGGACAGCATAGTCTTTGGAGTATTGCCCCTCTTCGTAGAGGCGATTGGCCTGCTCGACAAAGCCATGAGCCAGATTGGTCAGGGTTTCCAGTTCGTCGTTCAGAACTTCCCGCCGGTCGGCCTGGTAGACCTCAAACTGCTGATAGTGCGCCTGCAACAGATCGATGGTAAAGTCGGCCATGTGTTGCAGGTCGTTGCGTGCGGCCTTGGTGATGCCGACATAACTCTGCTGGGTGGCGATCACCCCGATCAGGGTACCGACAATAAAAATGGGGATGAGCACCAGCGGCAGAACCACTGCCAGGAGTTTCCATCGCAGCGTGAGGTTGCGAAATTTATGGATCAAAAAACCGAACATGCGTGCTTTCCATCTCTGTTTTGCCGGTCAGATCGACTTGCCGAAGTGACGTTTGGTCATTTGCTGCAGTTTATCTACCACCCGAAACGCCGAGCGCAGAAGATCGCGTTCCGAGCGGCTCAATGCGCTGGGGTCCACATAGTGAGTCAGCGGCTCCTGGTGATTGAGGTTGGCCACCTCCTGCCTTACTCGGAGAAATGCCAGGGCTTCAAAGGCCATCCGAATCTGTTCGGCGGTATCGGGTGTGAAGATATTCCGCCGTACCAAAGCTTCGAGGCGATCCAGAGTCGTGAGTGCCGGGACCTGTTCTTCCAGGGAATACATCCGGATGCAGTCCACCAGGAAGATGCTGCCGCTTCGCTTTAAACTGACCTTGCCGGCACCTTCCCCGGTTTTTTCCGGGAGAAAGCGACCGAAAAATCCTAAGGGAACTTTGTGGGACAGGTCAAGCTCCATCATCTGGAACAGAAAACCGGGGAACTCCTTCACCGCCAGCCGAACAACCTCCTGCAACTGGTGAGCAAAGCTGGGGTTGCCGATCAGAGGGACGAAGTCGAGGAAGATGGTGGTATCCCGAACCTTCTGCGGTTCCGGGTTGGACATCCAGTTCACGATCCGGTCCTGCCAGTCCTTCAGGCGGCCACGCCAGGCCGGGTTGCTGGACATGACGTTGCCTTCGCAGAGGGGGTAGCCGACCGAGGCCAGGGCCTGAGACAGCTCCTCCCCGAAATCGCCGTACCATGCTTCCAGCTCTTCAAACATCTCGTCGGAGACATCCTCGTAGACCAGCCCATGGTCCTGGTCGGGGCCGAGCAACATCTCTCGTCGCCCACCGCTTCCCATCAGCAGAAAGCAGACTTCGGCCTCCGGAGGTGAGTTGCCCTCCTGGATGCGTTTTTCCATGCAGAGTTCGTAGGTGCGGCGAATAATGCTGTGATGCACATGGGTCAGGACCTCCATCACCTCAGAGGCATGCTGGCTGTCGGCCAGCAGGCTGTCGGCAATCGGCAGCATCTCCTGTCGAATGAGCCGCAGGGCATCCAGGTCTTTCGCGTCCCGGGCCCGCCCGGCCGCGACGATCGTCTGCTGACTTCGATACCCCATCAAGGCGGCCAGGGTCACCATCCCAACGGGGACCCCATCCTCAACCACCGGAATCTGTCGCACCCGGTGGTCGACCATATAGGCCATCGCCTCGAACATAAAGGTTTGTGGCGAGAGGCTGATCGGGTGCGGAGTCATCAGCTTACCAACTGGAACCATTGACCATTCGCGAGGTCCCAGAGCCAGGGCTTTCCCAAGGATGTCCATTGCGGTGACGATACCGATCAGGCGGCCATCACCACTGATCACGGACATGGCGCGAACATGTTTCCGTGACATGGCAAGGGCGACTTCACCTGCCGTATCATCGGTGCGGCAGGTGTCGGGCGGTGTGGTCATGATCTCAGATAAACGCCTCCGAAACGGGAAGCTGTCGATGCGGGTCACGGCATGATGATCTTGTCGCTGAACAATTTCGGAATAGAGATGATCGGCCTGCTGACGCTGGTTCCGCAGCAGAGCCATAAAGAAGGCGGGATTGGCCTGGGCGGCATCGTTCAGCGCGGTCCCTTCAATCTCAAGGGCCTTCAGCGGGCTTGCGGACCGGGCCGCCGTATGGGGTTTTTCCCCGAGAAGGGGAGCCAGGTCGACGAAGGTGCCTTCATGACGGTAGTCGACCACCACATCCTCACCGTTGCTGGCGGGACGAGTGAGCTCGACGATCCCCTGAAGGATAAAGTAAAGAGGGGCCGTCCCTTCATCCGTGACTTCCAGAAAGTACTGGTTCGGCGGGAGGTTGCATTCCTTGATCCCGGTCGCCAGCGCTTCGAGTGCGCTGTTCTCCAGCTGGCAGAACGGTTCAACAGTTTTGAGTTCCTCGATCACGGACATGATGGGGCCCCTGGAATTGATCCGTTGCAGTCAAAAATCCCGATCCCCCATCCTACCGGTTTCCCCGTCAACAGCAAAGGGGTTTTTCGCAAAAATGCCTTGGAAAATCAGCTAGCTTTGCGTTGAATGCTCGCTCATTGAAGCCGGACGTTGTATAGTTTGAAAGGATATTGTTCTTTTTTGCAAGGAGTCCCTGGTGCAACTCGCTCTCTCTGCCGGAACCCTACATAACCGCCCTTTGGAAGAGGCGGTTGAGATCGCTGCCGAGGCTGGCTTTGATGGAGTTGAGATCATCATCAGCCAACGGTTTACCGTGACTCAGCAGGAGAGTGTCTCTCTGTTGCAATCGGTGCAGCAGATGCTTCCTGTGTTGTCGATCCACGCCCCCTTTTTCGAGGTGGATGGCTGGGGCAACAAGATCTCCCAACTGGAACGTTCGGTCGACCTGGCCTTATCGGCCGAGGTTCCTTTGATCACCTTTCACCCGCCGTCCTGGCTGGCGCTCGAGTGGGCCTTTCGGCGGTGGCTAAATAAGTTTGAAGATGTGCAGCAGGAGCTGGGGCAGGGGAAGGTCTGGGTCACCATGGAGAATATGTCCCCCGGAGGCCCCGGCTATATGTGCACCAAGCCGGTAGCGATGCTCGATTACCTGGAAAAGAAGAACTTCTATCTGACCTTCGATACCGCCCATATGGGCGCCACCTCACCGGATCTGATTCCTGAGTTTGATCGCTTTTTCGAGGCCGACCGGGTCCGGTCGATCCACTTTTCCGACTACAATGCCGGCAAGGAGCACCTGCTGCCCGGCCACGGCCATCTGCCACTGAAACGGTTTCTCAACCGCCTCCGGGAACAGGGCTATGACCGGTCGCTGGTGTTAGAACTGATGCCGCAGGAGTTGCCTTCCGAACGCAAGGCGTTGGTGCGAGCGCTCCAGCGACAGGTTGAATGGATGCGTGCCGAGGGCTGCTCCGTTTAGAAAGAACGGCCCTTTTCCGCTGTGGCTGCGTTAATCTGCAACCAGTGCCCTGTACTACTTAAAATACCGATTTCAGAGGTCCTCTTGCGCGACAAGGCAAGGCGCAGGCCGCAGGGAATGGCTCGCGCCCTTGACAAGGGCTGCAACACAGCCTTGTCGTGCAGGAGAAACTCCCAACGGGCGCGATGATAAACGGCCATCTGCTGCGTTGCGTTCGCTTGAATTCGCTCTGGCGAGTAGCTGCGCTCACGACGCCTTGCAGTTAGCCGATTCTTATCGCGCTGAACCGGTATTTGAGGTAGCACAGAGCACTAGCTTGTGCGACGTAGAATACTTCTACGCCTCCGCGCAAACCTTTGATTTCCTTCCCACAACGAAAAATTACTCGTTCCCGGGCGGGGCTCATGCTACGTGTCACCCCTAGTGTATGAATGGATCCTAGCTCGGGTTATTATCGGACGGCACATTTGGTACGAGAGGGCCCTTGGTGGACCGCCAGTTGGTCCAGACCTTGATCAGGCCGGCAACGCCGACGATCAGGTAGAAGAAACCGCGCCATTTCGGCGGCTGCTTCCCTTCCGAGATAAAGACCACATCCTCATCCACATTCAGACCGATCTGCTTGGCCAGCTTCAGCATCCGTGAGCGGTTGTTGGCAGCCACCAGGCCGCTGGTCACCATTCCCGTGCGGGGACCCTTTACAAACATCGCGTCTCGATTTTTCTCTAGAAACTCCTTCCGCAGAAGGTCGGTCTCCAACTGGATGTAGTACATCGTGAAGGCGTTGATGAGATTCTGGTCGGTGGTTTCCAGCAGCAGGTGGATCTTGCCGCTGGGGGAGGACGAGTGAAGGGGAACCAGAAGGGCTTCAATCTCCAGTTCACCGGAGGTGGAAACGGCATCGGTCAGGTCGAGGGTTCCACCCTCAACCGTCAACCAGTCACGAGGGGCGCCCTGTTCAATCAGTTGCTGGGCGTCCACAGGCTGCGGCTCGGGGTTGTTCAATGTCAAAGAGACATCGGTAAATCCGAGATAGAGCAGATAGCAGCAGACAACCAGAAGCGTGATTTTATACCGTTTCATCGATACCTTCCTGTCGTTCCTTGATGACCGGAGAATCCGGCCCTGAGTCGTTTGGGGACCCATTGTGCAAGCGGTGATTACCCGCAAGGGATCATCGCATGTTTTTTCCCGTGACGCAAAAAATGGTGTCCAAGAGCCTCTTGCAAAAGTCTGGATCGTCATGAGGTCGAGCGAAAACGCTCTGCGCAAGGATAAGGAACAAAAACGCCGGAAGCGTACCCGTGGCTACGTTGAGGACGTTTTTGCGACGAAGACGTCGCGCAGGGAGTTTGCAGCCGATCGCAATAGATTCATGGTCTTTGCGAGAGGCTCTTTCGTAAAAGAAGGGGGCACCCAAAGGGGTGCCCCCGACTACATTACATCACCTTAGTGTGGAGAATAAAATTATTCAGCAAGGCCTTCATTGTCGCTTGCGGTCATCTTGGAGATGATGACCAGAGCGATGATAGCCAGCGGAATCGAGATGATTCCGGGGTTATCCAGCGAGTGCATTGCAGTTGCCGGATCCAGGCCGTAGCGGCTGTACATACTGGGCGAGGTCATGATGATGCCCAGGGAGCCGATGATACCGACCCAGATGGAACCGGCGATACCCTTGGCGGTCGTGCCTTTCCAGAACAGCAGCATCAGGATGGCAGGCAGGTTGGCCGAAGCGGCAACCGCAAAAGCCCAACCGACCAGGAAGGAGACGTTCATCCCCTCGAAGACAATCCCGAGGTAGATGGCGATCACGCCGACGACCACCGAGGCGATCTTACCGGCCATAACCTTCTTGGTGTCGTCCATACCCATGCCGAGGAAGTTGTCCATCAGGTCATGCGCCACGGCGCCGGCAGCGGCCACGATCAGGCCCGAAACGGTACCCAGAACGGTGGCGAAGGCCAGCGACGAGATCAGCGCAAACAACCCGACCCCGAAGGACAGAGCGACCAGCGGTGCCGACATGTTGTTGTCGGTAATGTTGATAACGCCGTTGGTCATGGCGCCCACACCCATGAACAGAGTCAGGATGTAGAAGAAGCCGATAGCGGCGATGGCAACGATGGTCGACTTACGGGCGGCCGACTGGCTCGGTACGGTGTAGTAACGAATCAGGATGTGCGGCAGCGAAGCGGTACCGCAGAACAGCGCCAGCATCAGGGAGACAAAGTTCAGCTTCTGGGTGAAGCTGGCGTTGTCGATCTTGAACTTCAGACCGGGGCGCAGAACACGCTTACCGGGGGTCGGCTTCTGGTAGTAGACGTAAGCGGTGTCATCGCCGAGGGAGATGAACTGCTTGCCCCACAGAATCATGGTCGATTTTTCGACCAGGCCCAGGTATTCCCAGGGGCCGACAGAGCCGGTCTTGGTGACGGACTCACCGTTCATGATGATCTCTTTGGCGTGACCGATGGGGAAGAACTTGCCCTCTTCCTTCGGAGCGCCGTTGTACAGCTTGGTGCCGTCCGCCTTTTTGATGACCGACAGGGTCTCTTCCAGCTCGAACCCGGCAGCGGTCTGGGTCATCTTCCAGAAGGAGGTCAGACCGTCCTTCTGCAGTTTGACGAACTTGATCTTGTCGCCGTAGGTATTGTCGGCCAGGTTCCCTTCCAGGGTGTAGCCGTCGCTGACGGCGAGGCCGTTACCGGAGACGGTCGCGGTCAGGTTCTGGAACTTGTGGTACTCACTGGTACCACCGTGGCTGGGGCTGGTCTCCAGACCGCGGTTCAGGACGCAGACCACCAGGATGGTGGAGCAGACGAGCAGCAGGCCGCCCTTGAAGAACTGAACGTAGGTGGTGGAGGACATACCGGCGGTGGCTACGATCAGGGTAACGACGATACCGACGATGGTAACGCCGACCCAGTGGGGCAGGCCGAGCAGCGGGGTCACCAGAACACCGGCACCGACCATCTGGGGAATCAGGTAGAAGATGGAAACGACCAGAGTACTGACCGCTGCCGCCAACTGAATCCCTTTGCTGTTGAACTTGGAGTCCAGAGCATCGGTAAAGGTGTACTTACCCAGACGCTTCATCGGTTCCGCGACCAGGAACAGCGCCACGATCCAGCCGGCCAGGTAGCCGATCGAATAGAGGAAGCCGTCGTAGCCGGCGGTTGCGATCATGCCGCAAATACCGAGGAAGGAGGCAGCCGACAGGTAGTCACCAGCGAAGGCGATACCGTTAACGGCCCAGTGAATGGTACCACCGGCAGCGTAGTAGCCTTCGGCAGAAGAAGCACGACGGGCCAGGTAGAACGACAGGCCCAGAACGAAAAGAACGAATGCGACGAAAAGAACGATCGCGAACGGAGACGGATTATAAATCATGGTTTAGGTCTCCTATTTATTCATTTCGTTTTCTGCTTTAGTGCAGAAATGGTTGTAGATGAGTGCCTGAATGATGGCAACAACGATCAGGCCAAAGCCGTAGGTCACCGCCAGGGTGGTGCCCATAACGTTGGACTCCATGGTGGTGGGGCTGTTGACGCAGATCGCCACGAAAATGGCGTAGATGACCGTATAGGCGAAGAACATCTTGACGCCTAGTTTGGTCTTGTACTCGGCGGCATTATCCTTGCCGAGCTTTACCGCTGGACCATGTCCCATTGATTTTCTCCTCTCCGTTGCAAGTGGTCGACGAAAGCCGCCGCAGGGAGATGCTGTGTGGGAACCCCTTTCCGCCACAGTCCGGGATTCGCATCTTCCTCCAGGGAGCTTCCGCCCTAGGGTGAATGGTGGGTTATTCTGTTGTGTAAGTGAGATGCTCAGCCTGTCTTCCGGCTGCGTGCTGTGTCACTCCTTTGCCCAGTTCAAGATGGTACGCACAGAAGGCCGTACAACCCCCCAGCCCGCAAGGGTCGGGGATTTGACGGCTAAAAAATGCCTTTGGCCCTCAATAAATTGGGTAGAAATATACGGACCGGGGGTCGTCGTTGTCAATAAAAAGGTTTTGAAAAAGGCACTTTTACCCGTCTGGAGGTGAGCATTTCGGCCGCCCTAATGAGGAGGAAATTTGTATGATTTTATGGGAGTTTGCGGGAATAACAGTGTTTTTCCGATCTTGACTTGTCTGGTGGAACCCGTTACTAGTAGCGGATGCCGAGATGATTCAGTGAGGGCCTATGTTATTGGATGAACGACGCACTGCCTTAAGCGATCTGTTGAATGACCCCGATGCCGACGTCCAGAAGGCGGCCGCCGAGGCTTTGGATCGTCTGGAATCTCTGCAGCAACTGGAGGAACTTCTTCGGGTGTTGAAAGAAGGGGACCGTACACGCCGGATTCAAGCGATTTATGCCCTTGAGAAGGTCACCTCGGCCAAGATTTTCCCTTCCCTGGTAGCGCTTCTGAAAGAAGACGATCCCGACCTCAAAGTCGCGGCGGTACAGGTTCTGGGTCGCAAGAAGCACCCGAAAACCCTCGGAACCCTGGTACGGATGTTGAAAGACGAGCACCCTTCGGTGCGCCTCTACGCCACGGAAGCCTTGGGGAACTTTCGAGACCGTCGTCTGATCGGCTATTTGGCGCCGATGCTGGCCGGGGCGGACGAAGAACAGGCCGTTACCGTCGTCCGCTCACTGGGACAGATCGGCGCGCCCGAGGGCCAAACCACGCTGATCGGCTGTCTCAAAGATCCCAGGCCCGCCGTGCGGGCTGCTGCAGCCGAGGCTCTGGGAACCCTGGAAATCTGACCGGCTCTAGTCCAGATAGTCGGGCAGATAGACACCTTTGATAAAGGGGTCTACCTCTGCGACCACCTGCTCGGTGATCTCGCCGCTTAAATGTCGCTTCTCCGGATGTTCCAGCCGGCCGCCCTTACTGTCAAAAATCACCTTCAGGATCAGTTCCCGGGCATCTCCGGGGTTCACCTTGACCACAAGACCGATCTCGTTGGATTTGAGCCGGACCAGGCTGCCGGCCGGGTAGGGGCCGATAAAATCGATAAAGGCTTTCAGATAGTCGGGATGAAGCTTCTTCCCCGCCGCCTGGGTCATGCCTTTTAACGCTTCCCGTGCCGTCACCGGGCGTTGATAGACCCGCAGGGTTGTCATCGCATCGAAGGTGTCGGCGATGGTGACCATATCGGCCAGAGCCGAGAGAGAAATGCCCCGGGCGTCGGAAGGATATCCGCTCCGGTCGTAACGGAGATGGTGTCCACGGATAATGTCGAGAACCTCTTCGGGAACCGACTCCATCTGAGCGGCGATGCTGGCGCCGTTCTCCGGGTGAAGCTTGATCTCTTCGTACTCGTCGTTGGAAAGTCGGCCCGGTTTGTTGATGATGTCGATAGGTATCGTCAGTTTCCCCAGATCGTGGAGCAGTCCTCCCAATCCGAGAATGCTCAATTGTTCATTGGTGACACCGCAAGCTTTTCCCACCGTCATGGCAATCACTGAGACATTGACCGAGTGTTGGAAAGTGTAGTTGTCGTAATCCTTCAACATGCTCAGTGCAAAAAGAGAGTGAGGTTCGGCCAGGGTCTGGGCCACCATCTCCCGTACCACCTCCAGCGCTTCCGTAGAGGATGGAATCCGGCCGAGACGAACATCGTTGCAGATCCGTTCCACCACCGCCAGTGCGCGGAAATAGATCTTGCTGTTGAGAGGGCCTTCGTCCATCTCCCGTTGGGGTAGGATCGCCTGCACATGGTGCACCCCTCGTACGGTTAACGCCTCTTCGAACGCCGTCCCGGCACAGGTGCCGGCGGCCAGGAGGTCCAGAAGGTCGTACAGCTCGGCGGCAGTCAGACCGGTCTGGATTTCCAGCCCGGTCAGTTTGTGCGACTCAAAGTGGTCCAGTAATTCCTGGGAGGCGGGTGACTGGTCGACAAAAGGAAGGTCCTGAAAGAACAGGGTCCCGTCCAGGTTGACCAGTTTGATTGAGGGAGAGTCCTCAAGCAAGTTAAGCAGCTCATTGAGACAGCTCTCGAGCTGCTGCCGGACTTTAGGATGCCGGTGGGGATAAAGTCGAATCGACTGCAGGGCGCCAGCAATGGTCAGCAGAACCTTTTTCAGATTGGGCGCGTCCACTCTTTAGCCTTCCTCCCCCATCCGTTGCAGTGCCGATGTTGCTGCCTGTCGAACCTGGGCCTCCTTGTCACCGCGGGCCCGCTTCAGTGCTGAGAGGACCTCGGGCTGGTTCCAACGCCCCAGTGCTGTGGCTGCCGCAGCCCGGATCAGGACAGGGGTTTTAAACAGAAATCCCCTTTTTCGCAACAACTGTATCAGTTTGGGGACGACCTCGGAAGAGTTGATGCCCCCCAGGGCTTTGACGGCCGCAAGGCGCTCATCCGTGTGATGCTTGAAGGGGTCTGGCTGCAGAGCTGTTTTTGTCAGGGTCGGAATGGCTTCTGTGGTCTGTAGTTGCCCCAAGGCGGCAATCGCTTGGAGCTGTCCGTTGGAGCCCCTTTGGCGCGCCAGTTCCAGTAGGTGGTCGGTGACTTCCTGGCCCCCGATGGCTGTCACGGCACGAAAGGCGGCTGCTCGCAGATCGGGCAGGGGAGAAATAAGAAGGGGGTGAAGGCAGGGGACCTGTTCCGGACCTCCCAGCTCACCCATCAACTGAATATCACCGACCGGAACACCCCGTGTTTTTGCCAGACTCTCTTCAAGGAATGGAACGATCCGGTCCCGCAACTGCTGTAGGGCCGGCAGGATTCGGTCCCGGGTGGGAGCGGCGGTTCGCCAGCTTTCCAATAGCTCTTCCAGGACTTGATCCCCGTATCGTTGAAACAGGTCACTCAGGACCCGGCAATGGGCCGTTTCCAACTCCGGGTCCTCCACCGCCTCGAGCAGGGCGATCAGCAGTTCCGGGGAAGC
>JANQIN010000066.1 GCA_028282145.1 Thermodesulfobacteriota bacterium
CCCGCTTTCTCGCCGGAGGCCAGTACGACCGGCAGGTACGCCAGTTGCGCGCCGCGATTCATAAACAGATGCAGGGGATGCAGCTTCTGCTGGGGCGGTCGTTTCCCGAAGGGACCCGCGTCACCCGTCCTGAAGGCGGCCTTTCCCTCTGGCTCGAACTGCCGGGAAAGATCGACGGCATCGACTTTTTCCATCGGGCCCTGGCCGAAGGGATCGGCCTGATCCCGGGGCAGGTCTTTTCCACCCAGGATCGGTTCAACAACTACATTCGTCTCAGCTGCACCGGTATCTGGAATGAAAGGGTGCAACAGGGGATAAGAACTCTGGGGCAGCTGGCGACCGAAATGGTCACCGCCAGGACTGCCGAACACTAAGATCCAGCAGGGTGTTACAGGGTGATTTAAAACGTTATCGAGACAGCGAATGCAGGATGAAAATGGCCGAAAAGGTGGAGTTTTCCATGTGCAAATGAGCACTGAGAGACCCTTTTCGCAACGCAGGTATTTTTCAACATCCTGCTAAGGGAAAATCCCTATCGTGCCGATAAGGAATATATGATTCGCTCATTCCCCTTCATCTGCCTGATTTTCCTGACCCTGCTTTCCGCCGCCGTAACGGTGGAAGCCGGGCAGTTGCGTGCTTATCGCGGCGAAGACGGTCGGATTCACTTTACCGACCGCCAGATCATGCCGGCCGAATACAATCACCTGTTCGATCCATCGGTTCTGGACGAAACACCGCTGCTGGCGGCGGAAGAGAAACCGGTCGCCCCGACAGAAAACCGGACGAGGGCCAGCCTTGCCCATACGGCAGTACAAAACTATCCCACAGGGACCGTACTGATCAAACACAGTCAACCGGCGATCCTGTTTGATGATTCCACCGAATTCTACGGCGGTGAAACCTACACCGGTGGCATTTCCAAGAAAGCGTCTAAAAAGAACCGGGCTAAAATGGACCGCCTCTTCAAGCGGTACGGTCGCTCGCTCAACCTCGACCCTAACCTTCTCAAGGCGGTCGCCAAGGTTGAGTCCAACTTTAATCCCCGCGCCCGCTCCCACAAAGGCGCCCAGGGGTTGATGCAACTCATGCCCGACACCGCCCGTGATCTCGGCGTCAGCAATCCCTACGATCCCGAGCAGGCCATCTACGGCGGTTCACTCTACCTCAAGAAACAGCTCGATCGCTTCGGTTCCCTCGAACTCGCCCTGGCCGCCTACAACGCCGGCCCCAACACGGTGGAGAAATACCGCGGAGTGCCCCCCTACAAAGAAACCCGCAACTATATCCGCAAGGTGAAACGCGCCCTCGCTCAATACCGTCGCGGGTAATCCAAAGAATTAAACAACCCAGACAGCCCCACAAAACGCCAGAATAAATAGCGCCTGAATCACACAATCGATCCAATACCGAACCGGTTCTGTCTCCCGAAAATAGGTCCCGACACTGGAGGATGTCCTACCGCTACAGAGGTCCACGAAGAGGCCCAGGTAGCCCGCTGAGGAGATGGTGATCCAGAGAAGCACCCACCAGGACTTATGCACCACCCCGGCAAAGGTTCCGTTGGCCACAATCAGCAGCAGCCCGACCAGGAAGGTCCACAGATAGCCTTCTCGGAAATACTCCTTCGAATAGGCTGGCATCAGCTTGCGCGGCCTTTCTTTCACCGGAATATCTTTGAGGTGCGGATAGGTCATCGGGGTTCAGGGCCCTACCTGTGTGACAACACCCACGCCGATCAAGTTCCCCCGATCCAGCAAAACCACCCTGCTGCCTGCAGCGCCAATAAGACGCCCTTGAACAGCGACATTGAAACGGGTCACATCGGCAGGGTTAAAGGGACCGCTGGAGGTTACAGAGCACACCGAGTCGGTCCCTTCTGACCAAATCGTGATTTGGGAACCTTTGGACAGAGAGATCCCTTTATAGTTGGCCTCGGGTTGGCTCAGCAGATAGAACTCCCCGGTAAATTGGCGGACCCGTGTGGCAGGGACTTTTCTCAGCCTTAATGGCTTCAGTTCAAAAAGGCGGTCAAAGGTTTGAGCAATCCCCATTCCGGATAACGGTGGGCCCGTATATGCCGACTTTCGATCGTAAAAGACAAGGGTCGAATCGCCTCCCATTTCATAAACAGAAAGCAGTTCCCGCATTTCAAGTTCTTCCAGTTCAAGTAGCTCAACGGCATCTGCCGGTAGGTCATAATTCAGACGGCCCACATTCCCCAACAGAACCGTTACCACGGGAACATTTGCCTGCCTTGCCAATATGATGTGCTCCCTTATGATCGGAAGGGGACCGATGATTGAATCGACAACAACAACGGCTATATGGGCACCCTCCAACTGATTGGCGATCTGAATATGTGTAGCGCCTTTTCCCAGTACGCTTACAACATGTCCCTTATCCCTCAATGAGACCGTTTTTTCCTGGCCTGTGCTTTCGATAGCACCCTTGAACCTTTCAGCGACCTCTCGCAGGATCACCGTCCGATAATCGTCACCAATCAGTGCTATTTTGGTCTCGGCAAAAGCGTTCGACGCAAAAACAACCAGGGACAAAACTGCCAGGGTAAATGCGTATTTCATTGACTTAACCTGTTGAGGTAAAGAGCCCGGAGCTGACATCAATTGCCCTTTTTGGCGATAATAAATGCAGCTTTGTTCTTGGCGGGTTGCCAGTGATGATCAATCGCAAAGCCGGCGGCGGTCAAACTGGCTTCCAACTCTTTGGCCGAAAAGATTTTGACCAGGGGGAGAATACGCAGGAATCGTCCCACCGGGACAATAATCCGGAAAATCCACCGCATATCTTTAAGGCAAGGTGTACTCGTCACGAAGACACCGTCCGGCTTGAGCATTCGGTGAACTTTGGCAATCACCTCATCTCTATCCTCCATCAGGTGCAGGATATTGAGGCCCAGCACCGCATCCAGAGATTGCTCGGGAACGCTGAGTGCATCCATTGACATGCATTCAAAGGTGACGTTCTCAATATTCTGCTCGTCGGCTTTGCCTTGAGCGATCTCGATCATCTTGGAGGAGATATCGATAGAATAAATATGTTTTACGAAAGGTGCGTGAAGGAGAGCCGTCGAGCCGGTCCCACAACCGAATTCCAGAACCTCCATATCCGGCCGGAGATACTCGCGCGTGACCTCCAGCTTTTTCTGGTAGGTGGGCTCATCGGAGATGGGGCTCTTTGCGTAGCGTTTGGCAATTCTATCCCAGAATTTTACTGACCGGTCCATTTACTCCCCCGAAATGGTCATTTTGGGGCCGGAAATGAGTCAAAACAGGATTCTTAACTATTTACTCGAGTCCGCCCAGCACCCTCCAGCACTCCAAAAACTTTAGTTGTCTGCCAGAACATCATCAAGGGCAACTAGTGACTCCCCCTCTAAGTCTGTCAAATGACTGCTTATACGATTGTAATATATTTAGGGG
>JANQIN010000075.1 GCA_028282145.1 Thermodesulfobacteriota bacterium
GGGGGGGGGGGGGGGCGGTGCTGTCTTCCCCCAGTCGAGGGTGTTGAGATAGTCCCGCAGGAACTGCTTGTCGAAGCTGGGTTGCCCTTTGCCGGCCTGGTACAGGTCCTGAGGCCAGAAGCGGGAGCTGTCCGGGGTCAGAGCTTCGTCGATCCAGATGATCTTGTCGCCCTGTAGGCCGAACTCGAATTTGGTATCGGCGATGATGATCCCTTTGGTGGCGGCAAAGTCCCGGGCACGGGAGTAAATTTCGAGGCTGAGCTCGCGGACCTTGTCGGCAACGCCCGGGGGGCAAAGCTCTTTGGCCTGTTCAAAACTGATATTCTCGTCGTGCTCACCGATTTCGGCCTTGGTCGAAGGGGTAAAGATCGGAGCCGCCAGTTTGTCGCTCTCGACCAGACCGGCCGGCAGCCCGATACCGCAAACCGACTGGGACTGCTGGTACTCTTTCCAGCCGGAACCGGAAAGGTATCCGCGAACGATGCACTCGATCGCCAGCGGTTGCGCCTTTTTGACCAGCATGCTGCGACCTTCCAGCTGGTCGCGGAAGGGGTGAACCTCGGCGGGGAAATCGTCCACCTCTGTGGCGATCAGGTGGTGCTCCACCAGTTCGGACATCTGATCGAACCAGAACTTGGAGATCTGGGTCAGGACATATCCTTTGCCGGGGATCCCCTGATCCATAATCACGTCAAAAGCCGAGATGCGATCAGACGTGACGATCAGGAAATGTTCGCCCAGATCATAAATTTCCCGCACCTTCCCTTTGTTGACCAGGGGGATGCCGGGGAGGTTGCTTTCCAGTAATACGTTGCTCATTTTATCCCTCGTTATTGATAAAGTCTTCCAGCGTCGGGTCGATCTTCAGGTCGGCCGCTTCCTGCAGCAGCGTGATTGTCTCCTGGAGTTTTGTCGTCTGTTTTTCGCGCAGGAGGCGCTGTTTCATCGTCTCTTTGGCGGCATCCGTCAGCTGGGTCATGTCCGCATCCTGACGCTCTTTGAGTTCAACAACCACCTGCTTGCCGTTAATAAAGAAGACCTTGTCGGCAGATGGGGCCTCAGGGGTTAATTGATGAGCGACATCGGCGAGTTCGGGAGCGGTACCGAGGCGGGGCACGAATTCACCAAAGCTGGCACTGAAGAGCCCGGTGTTCTCAACCGTCAGCTTATCGGCTGCGGCGGCATCGGAAAGTGAACCCCCGGCCTGAACCTTTTGCAGCAGGGCTTCGGCCTTTTCCTTGGCCAGGGAGACGGCTTTTTCAGCACGGTAGGCCTGCTCCGCCAGAGGGCGTACTTCGCCCAGCTCCGGCAGGCGACTCGGTTTCTTTTCCTTCAGTGTCACCAGATAGATACCGGCAGAGGTTTCGATGGGGCGTGCGAGCTGCCCTTCGGATAAATTAAAAGCCGCTGCTGCCAGTTCGGGGGATTGGCCGATTCCGTCTATCGGGTCGTTGGGACCGAAAAAGCCGGTTTCCTTGATGCCGAGGTTGTTGGCTTCGGCAGCGGCTGCCAGATCACCGGTCTTTTGGTTGATTTTGAAGGCATCTGTCGCCATCTCCAGGGCGAGGGCCTGCCCTTTTTCCCGAATGATAGCCTCTTTCACCAGGGCGGCGACGGTTTCATCTGCGAGCGGCTTATAGCCGGCCTCGATCCGTTCGGTCACCTTGATCAGGTGCAGTCCAACCGGAGACGCAACCACACTGCTGATCTGTCCGGGCTCGAGAGAGAAGGCGGTTTGTTCGAAGTCGCCGGGCAGGGTCCCGCGGCGGATATAGCCCAGATCGCCACCCACGGGGGCATTGTTGGTGTCGTCCGAAACCGCCCGGGCCAGTTCGGCAAAATCCCTGCCGTTGTTCAACTCGGTCAGATAGCCGTCAATCAGGGCCCGTTTTTCCTGGCGCTGTTCTTCGGTGGCTGATTCGGAGACCCGTACCAGGATATGGCTGGCACGCACCTGCTCCTGAATCTCAAACTGATTCAGATTGCGTTGGTAGTAGGTTTCCATATCTTCCAGAGTGGGTGTCTGGATCTTTTCCTCGTAGCGGGAAGGGGCGAATTGGATGTACCGCAGAGCGACCTGCTCGGGCAGCCGGAAATCTTCTTTGTTGGCGTCAAAGAAGGCGGTCAGTTCCGCTTCGTCCAGTTGGACATCGCCTTCGAAGAGTTGAGGCAGAAGTTGAACGAAGTTCAGGCTGACCTTGTCGTTTTCATTTTTGAAAGCGGTGAGGACATTTTCGTCTGTCACATCGACATCGGCTGTCAGGATCTCCGAAACCTTGAGGATCAGAAGTTCGCGCTTCTTGATCTCCTTGTACTGGTCCGGCGTCATGCGGTACCCTTTGCGAATGACCCTTTCAGCGATCTCCTTGTTGTAGACCCCGTTCATTTGGAACGCCGGTTCGGCATAGATGGCGGCGACCAATTCGTCGTTGGAGATTTCCAGTTTCATTTTCTCGGCTTCGGCCAGTAGCAGCTGTTGCTCGATCAACCGCAGAACGGCCTGCCGACGAAGGTTGAGCTGACGCTCAAGCTCCGGAGTAAAGCTTTGTCCGTAAATCTGCTGATAAACGCTCAACAGGTTCTGGTAGGTGTTCTGGTAGGCTTCCATGCTGACAGGGGCGCCATTAATGATGAGGGCGGCCCGATTGGTCCCGGACTGTCGGCCATCCGAGTCGACATACAAAAGATAAGCGCCACCTATAAAGGCGAAAATGATCGCCCAGAAGATAATGCGGATAATCGGACTTTTCTGCTTTCTCCGAATAATGTCGAGCATGGCTATAGGTCTCCTTTAAGCCGGAAGATCACTGCATTTGATGGGTGTCGAATGTTAAAACAGAGAGGGGGTAATTGCAAATTTTTTTTCCGTGAATCCTCCTTGCGCATCGAGGGGTATTTTGTTAACGTGACTGCTGTTTTTATGCGGTCTGCCGACTATTTTGCCACCGTTGTTTGCTAAAGGAGACTTCGCCGATCATGTTTAATATCTTTGATGCCCTGTGGGGGATGTTTTCGAACGATCTGGCCATCGATTTGGGTACTGCCAATACGCTGGTCTATATCAAGGGCAAAGGGATTGTACTGAGTGAACCGTCGGTTGTGGCTGTTCACAAGGACGAAGCGGGTCAGCGCCGGGTGCGTGCCGTCGGGACCGAGGCGAAGGAGATGCTTGGACGAACCCCGGGAAGTATCGTTGCCATCCGCCCGATGAAAGACGGCGTTATTGCTGACTTTGACGTCACCAAGGAGATGCTGCGCTACTTTATCCGTAAGGTGCACAACCGGAACAATCTGGTGCGACCGCGGATCGTCATCTGTGTCCCTTCAGGGATCACCCAGGTGGAGAAGCGTGCGGTCAAGGAATCGGCCGAGTCGGCCGGTGCGCGAGAAGTCTATCTGATCGAAGAGCCGATGGCGGCGGCCATTGGGGCGGGTCTGCCGATCACCGAAGCTTCCGGGAATATGATCGTCGATATCGGTGGCGGTACCACCGAGGTGGCCGTCATCTCCCTGGCCGGTGTAGTGTACGCCAAATCGGTTCGTGTGGGTGGCGATAAGCTGGATGAAGCGATCGTCCAGTATATGAAACGGAAATACAATCTTCTGATTGGCGAAAGAACGGCCGAAGGGATCAAGATCGAGATCGGCAGTGCGCACCCGGACGATGAAGTCCGCAGCATGGAGGTCAAGGGCCGTGACCTGGTCAGCGGTATTCCCAAGACCATGACCATCAATTCCACCGAGATTCGGGAGGCTCTGTCCGAGCCGGTGAATACCATTGTGGAAGCGGTGCGTATCGCCCTTGAAAGAACCCCGCCGGAACTGGCAGCCGATATCGTTGACAAGGGGATTGTCCTTGCAGGCGGCGGTGCGCTGCTGCGAAACCTCGATCTGCTGTTGCGTGAAGAGACCGGGTTGCCGGTTATGGCGGCAGAAGAACCTTTGTCGGCGGTTGTTATGGGCTCCGGCAAGGTGTTGGATGAGCTGGATCTTCTGCGTCAGGTTGCCGTTTCCTCCTGATCCAACCTTGTGTCCCAAGGAAAAGTGTTTTATGTGACGGGAGGGTCCGGTATGGGGCCCTCCTGTTTGTCTTTTGACCGTTGAGATGAGATGCGAGAACAAGTCCGTCAATACAGACGCCTCTTCCTGGTGGGGCTTCTTTTGCTGGCCATGCTTCTGCTGTACTCGGCCAACCTCCGCCGGCAGGGGACGACAACCATGTTTGAGCGCGGCGTTCTGGCCGTATCCACCCCGTTGCTGCAGGGGATTGATGCGGTCGCTGATGCTATCGGGCAGCTGTGGTACGACTACGTGTGGCTTGTGCGGGTCAAGAAGGAAAACGACCAGCTGCGTGAAAATATCCGACAGCTGCGTGTCCGCCTGCAGATTCATCGTGAATATGGTTTGGAGAATGAACGGCTTAAGGCGCTCCTGGCCTTCAGCCAGACCCAGGAACGCCCCGCCCTGCCGGCCCAGGTGGTGGGTGAGGATATGAGCCAATGGGCACGGACTATTCTTTTGGATAAGGGGACCCGTGACGGACTGAAAGAGGGGCTGCCTGTGGTGGTTTCGGAAGGGGTCGTCGGGCAGACGATCAAATGCGGCCCTTATCAGAGCCGCGTTCTGCTGGTGACTGACGCTTCCGCGGCAATGGGATCGATTATCCAGAGAACCCGCACCCGCGGGGTGGCCAGGGGAAGGGGGGAAATCCTGTTGCTGGATTTTGCCCTTCGTCAGGAAGACCTTGTCGTTGGCGATACGGTTCTGACTTCGGGTATGGGAGGGGTCTATCCCAAAGGGCTGGTGATTGGAACCATCTCCCTGGTTCAACGGGCTGAATACGGCCTTTTTCAGCAAGTCGAAGTCGAGCCCGCGGTTGATTTCAGCCGGTTGGAAGAGGTTCTTGTTCTGTTGGAGCCGCTTGAATGAAACGGTTTGCGATCTGGCTCTTGCTCGGATATCTCTGTCAGCTGCTCCAGGTGACAATACTTCCCTTGCTGATTCCTCATTGGCTGGTACCTGATCTGCTGCTGATCCTTGTGATCGCCCTGGGATTGATCGAACCTCTGTTTCCCGGAGTCTTGACCGCAGTGATTCTGGGTTGCCTCCGAGACGTTTTCAGCGTGACAACTCTCGGGCTTTACGGGTTTGTGGTTGCGGCCCTCTACCTGATGGTCCGGCTTTTTTCCGGTCAGCTCAATTACGACAGCCCGATCCTCTTTCCCTCCCTTGTCGGAGCGGGCACCATCGCCCAGGGCGGTTTGGTTCTTTTCTGTCTCCTTTCTCTTGCCGATGCGGATCAATACCTGGGTATCGTGCTGGCCGACCTTCCGAGAACGGTCTTGGTCAACGGCTTTTTCGGTCTGCTTTTCGCCGGACCTGTCATGAAAGTGGCTCGGGGAAGGAGGCCGTATGAGGCTTAATCCCGGGTGGCGTGGACAGGCGTTTTTTCGCAATCGGCTGATGCTTTTTTCTCTGGGAGCGGCAGGGATTTTTCTGTTGCTGCTTTTGCGTCTCTGGTACCTGCAGATCATCAGCTTCGAGCGGTTTGAAGAGAAGTCGATCCAGAATCGGGTCCGGATCCTGTCGCTCGCTGCGCCCCGTGGACCGGTCTATGATCGCCATGAAGAACTGCTTGTTGACAGCCGCCCCTCTTTTAATATCTCAGTGATGCGGCAGGATGTGGTGGATCGTCCCCTGTTATTCGAAAAACTGGCGGATCTGTTGGAGATGCCTGCGGAAGAACTGGAGCAGAACTGGGAAAAAGGACGAGGCCTTCCCAACTACCGACCGGTTGTATTGGCTTACGATGTCGGGCGAGATCGACTTGAGGGTGTCCTGGAACGTCAGCAGGATCTTCCCGGGGTTCTGACTGAGATCCGCCCGGTGCGCTCCTATCCGTACCGGGATATGGCCGCTCATATGATCGGCTATCTCGGGGAGATTACCCGGGAAGATTTTCAGAAATCCCAGTACGCCGGTTATCAGGTGGGGGAATATGTTGGTAAGAGCGGCCTGGAACAACAACTGGAACACTTGCTTCGAGGCGAAGAGGGACAACGGCTGATTGAGGTTAATGTCAAAGGGAACCTTCTTCGCGAGCTTCAGGTGATGGAACCCCGGCCCGGGAAAAAGGTCTATCTGACCCTTTCCCGCCCCCTTCAGCAGACCCTGGAAAAGGCTTTTGGAGAATATGCCGGTGCCGGGGTGGTGATGGAAGTAAATACCGGGCGGATTCTGGCCATGACGAGTCGTCCCGGTTTTGATCCTTCCCTGTTTGCCCGTGGCATCCGCCCTGAGGAGTGGAACGCCCTTCTGGAGAACCCGCGACTCCCCCTGCAGGATAAGTCCATCTCGGGGCAGTACCCGCCCGGCTCTACCTTCAAGATTCCCGTCGCTCTTGCCGCGCTGCAGAATCAGGTCGCCCGACCCGAAACCGAAGTGGACTGCAGCGGAAATTACTATCTGGGAGAGTCCCTGTTCCGGTGCTGGAAGCGTGAAGGACACAAGCAGACGGACCTGAAAAAAGCAATGCGGGAGAGTTGCGATGTCTGGTTCTACCAGATCGGCCTGGAGCTGGGGATCGACAAACTTTCCGAGATGGCCTTCAACCTCGGGCTGGGACGGAAAACCGGCCTGGAGCTTGGTGGTGAAAAGCGCGGCCTCATCCCCACCCGCACCTGGAAAAGGAAACGTTTTGGGGAGAACTGGTATGGTGGTGAGACGATTATCACCTCCATCGGACAGGGAGCGGTTTTAACAACTCCCATGCAGCTGGCGGTGATGACGGCGGCGGTCGCTAACGGCGGTACGGTCTATCAACCTCAGCTGATAGAACGTGTAGAGAACTGGGAAGGCCAGGTTCTGCAGCAGTTTGATTCGGTCGTCCGGCGCAAAACCCGTTTTCGCTCGGGTGTTCTGGCTGCCGTTAAGGACAGTCTGGAAGAGGTTGTTTCCCATAAAAAGGGAACAGGGCGCCGCTCGGCGATTCCCGGGATCCGAGTTGCGGGCAAGACAGGCACCGCCCAGGTTGTGCGTCGGCTCTCCGTGGAGCAGGAAGAGGCAGGCATTGAGCAGGAACTGGACTATGAATTCCGGGACCATGCGCTTTTTGTTGCCTATGCTCCCGCTGAAAAACCGGAGATTGCCGTGGCCATCGTTGTAGAGCACGGTGAGCATGGCAGTACGGTGGCGGCTCCGATCGCCGGGGCGGTTCTGCGCGACTACTTCAATATCCCTGAGCCGGAACCTGCGAAGGAGGAGAAAGATGTTTGACCGTCGGCTGATCCTCTGTTTTGACTGGGTCCTTCTCCTCTCGGTGCTGTTGCTGGCAGGAGCCGGGATTCTCAACCTGTACAGTGCGACGGCCAACTGGTCCGCAGGCGGGACACCGGTCTATCTGAAGCAGCTTGTGTGGCTGGCCGGAGGAGTGGGCATCGCCCTGCTGGTCTGTGTCTTTGATTACCGGCACCTTGAGTACCTTTCTCCGTACGGTTACGGTGCAACGGTTCTGATGCTGCTCTTTGTGTTGTTTGCCGGCAAGACCAGCATGGGGGCCACGCGCTGGATCGCGCTGGGACCGATCAATATTCAACCCAGTGAGGTCATGAAGATCACCATCATCCTTGTGATGGCTCGATTCTTCAGTGCACGTGCCCATCCACAGGGGTTTCACCTCCGGGAGTTGAAAGTTCCCCTGGTTCTGCTGGCTTTACCGGCATTGATGGTCATGAAACAGCCGGACCTCGGGACCGCTATGCTGATTATCTTTATTACCGGCACCATGACTCTCTTTGCCGGATTGGAACAACGTTCCCTGATCAAACTCGGTCTGCTGGGGCTCAGTGGCATCGTTGGAGGCTGGTTCCTTCTTCACGATTATCAGAAAGAACGGATACGGACCTTTCTCAACCCGGAACGAGATCCCCTGGGGAGCGGTTACCACATTATCCAGTCCAAGATTGCCGTCGGTAGTGGCGGGTTTGCCGGAAAGGGGTTTATGGACGGGACCCAATCCCAGTTGTCCTTTCTTCCGGAACGACACACTGATTTCGCCTTTTCGGTTTTCGCCGAAGAATGGGGCTTCCTGGGTTGCCTGCTGCTGCTCCTTGGGTACCTTTTTCTGATTATCTGGGGCCTGTATGTGGCCCGTCGGGCTTCCGACCGGTTCGGGATGTTTCTGGCCATCGGTGTCACCGCGATGATCTTCTGGCATATTGTGGTAAACCTCGGGATGGTTATCGGCCTGATGCCGGTGGTCGGGGTGCCGCTCCCGTTGTTCTCCTATGGGGGGACGAGTATGATTACAACCATGATCGGTGTCGGTCTTCTGCTGAATGTCAGCATGAGGCGGTTCGTCTTCTAGAAAGGACTGAACGACGAAAGGAGCGGGGATGAAAGAGGCACAGTTCTGGAAATCCGAACCGGAAGGCTTTGTTCAGTGTACCCTGTGCCGCTTTTTCTGTCGTATTGCGCCGGGACGGCGCGGACGTTGCGGTGTTCGGGAAAACCGGGACGGAACCCTGTTCTCCCTGGTATACGGCCGATGTGTGGCTGAATCCACCGATCCTGTTGAAAAAAAGCCGCTGTACCATATCCTGCCGGGTAGTTTGAGCTATTCCGTCGCCACGGTCGGATGCAACCTCCACTGTCTCCACTGTCAGAACCATCATCTCTCCCAGCCCCCCTTCAACTTCAGCGACCAGGATGGGGAGGAAACCGCTCCGGAGCTTCTGGTCCAGAGAGCCCTGCGTGCCGGCTGTCGTTCTATGGCCTATACCTACACCGAACCGACGATCTTTCTGGAATATGTACTGGACACGGCAAGGATTGCCCGGGAAAAAGGGTTGCTCAACCTGCTGGTTACCAACGGGTATACCAGCGAGGAGGCTCTGAGGAGTGCAGCGCCCCTGATTGACGCGGTCAATGTGGATCTCAAGGGGTTCAGCGAAACCTTTTACCGAGAGGTGACCGGCGCTTCTCTCCAAGGGGTGCTGGAGACGTTGAAGCTCTACCGGGAACTGGGAATCTGGCTGGAAGTGACGACTCTTCTGATTCCGGGGCATAACGATGATGAAACGCAACTTCGAGAGATGACACGATTTATTGCCCGGGAGCTGGGAAACGAGACCCCCTGGCACCTCTCGGCTTTTTTCCCGACCTTTAAGCTGACTTCCGCCTCAGCCACCACTCCCGAAGATCTGTTTCGCGCACAGGATATAGGGCGTGAAGCCGGATTGAAACATATCTACCTTGGCAATGTCCGAACGCAAAGAGGGAGGAACACCTATTGCCCGGTGTGTGGTCAGCTCCTGGTGGAGCGTCAGGCCTATCAGGGTCGTTCTAGGGGGCTGGACGGCGATTTCTGCCGTCACTGCGGGGCCGAAATCGCCGGACTCTGGCAGGCCCCCTGACTACCGGCTCAACTGTCCTCAGAGTCCTTTCCCGGTCCGTTTTTTTCTTTCTTCGTTACGGAATGATCGTTCGGAGGCTGACGCAGACTGTTCCAATAGGCCAATCGCTCCCGAATCGCCTTTTCATATCCGCGATCGGTCGGGGTGTAGAAACGTTTTTCCTGAAGCTTTTCCGGCAAGTGGCCATGCTCGACGAGGGTATTTTTCTGATCGTGCGCATATTGATACCCTTTTCCGTAGCCCAGGTCTTTCATCAGGCCTGTCGGGGCATTTCGAATATGCATCGGGACCGGGAGCGGGCCGGATTGTTGAACCTCGGCTTGGGCCATTTTGATACCGATATAGGCGGCGTTGCTTTTGGGGGCGGTTGCGAGGTAGGTGGTTACCTGGGCGAGCGTGATGCGTCCTTCGGGCATCCCGATGAAGTGGAGGGCCTGTTGCCCGGCCACGGCCACCTGCAGGCCGCGGGGATCGGCGTTGCCGACATCTTCAGAGGCAAGAATTACGAGACGCCTGGCGATAAACATGGGATCTTCTCCGGCTTCGATCATCCGGGCCAGGTAATATAGGGCTGCATCGGGGTCCGAGCCGCGGACCGATTTGATGAAGGCGGAGATCACGTTGTAATGTTCTTCGCCGCCTTTGTCGTACAATAGCGCTTTTCGCTGCAGAACTTTCTCCAACGATTCAAGAGTCAAGGGATGGCCCGAGTGAGCGGCAACCTCCAGCTGATTTAGAGCCGCTCTGGCATCGCCCTGCGCCAGATCGGCGATAAAGGCCAGGGCCTCGTCCGTTGCTTCCAGGTTGAGCGGCCCAAGGCCCTCCGCGGCGGTCAGGGCTCTTTTCAGGAGGATGACGAGTTCTTCACGCACCAGAGGCTCCAGGACGAAGACCTTGGATCGCGAGAGAAGGGCCGCATTGACCTCGAAAGAGGGGTTTTCCGTCGTGGCACCGATCAGAATGATGTCCCCCTTTTCCACAGGGGGCAGGAACGCATCCTGTTGGGCTTTGTTGAACCGATGAATTTCGTCGACGAAGAGGAGAGTCCGGCGGTTATGATAGCGGCGTTGGTCGCGGGCTTCCGCCACAATCGCTCTGACCTCCTTGATGCTTCCAAGCACTGCAGAAAAAAAGACGAACCGGCTTTGCGTCGCGTTTGAGATCACATGGGAGAGGGTCGTTTTTCCCGTTCCCGGTGGGCCCCAAAGGATCAGGGAAGAGAGTTGGTCCGATTCGATCAGGCGTCGGAGGAGCTTGTCTTCTCCCAGAAGGTGGGACTGGCCCACAATCTGATCGAGTGTCCTCGGGCGCAGTCTTTCTGCCAGGGGGGCGTCATCGGGAACGGTGCCGGCCGGTGTGTCGAAAAGATCCATTTCTGCCTCCTTGGAGGCAGTCTAGCACGATTGACAAAGGTCCACATCATGGACTTTCTTACTCTGCTTATGCTAGATTCCACCGACGGGGGACGGAGATGAAACAGGTCGGAATTATTGTTAAAAAGAATCATCCTGACGCACTGGAACTGGGGAAGGATCTTTGCCGGTGGTTGAAAGTGCGCGGGTGTACGCCGCTTGCCGAAGAAGAACTGGCGGAGTACGCTGACGACCTGGATGCGGTGCCGCTTGATATCCTGGGGTCCCAGGCTGAGCTCCTCGTGGTTCTTGGGGGGGATGGAACCCTCCTTGGCGCTGCTCGACTGGTCACACAGCGTTTGGTTCCTATCCTTGGAGTCAATCTTGGAAACCTGGGCTTTCTTACGGAGATTGCACGGGATCAGCTGTTCCCGGTCCTGGAACAGGTTCTTGCCGGAGACTTCCAGATCAGCGAGCGGATGATGCTCGATGCCGAGGTGTACCGCCAGGGAAAAAACGTCGGGACCTTTACGGTTCTGAACGATATTGTCATCAACAAAGGGGCCCTTGCACGAATCATCGATATCGATGCGGAAGTGGGGGACAGTTACCTGAGCAATTTTCGTGCAGACGGCTTTATTGTGGCCACGCCAACAGGGACGACCGGCTATAATCTGGCAGCCGGCGGTCCGATTATTACGCCCGGACAGAACTGTTTTGCCCTTTGCCCCATCTGTCCCTTCAGCCTGACAAATCGCCCTATTGTCATCTCCGACCGGTCGACAGTTCGTATGACGGTTCGTTTTCAGGATGAGGATGTCTTCCTGACTGCTGACGGTCAGATGGGGATGCCTCTACGACCGGACGACCGGGTTGACGTGGCACGCTCTGTCTACACGACCCGTCTGATTGCCAACCCCGAAAAAGATTACTTTAATATCCTTCGTACCAAGCTGGGTTGGGGGAGTGCCAACCAGCCAGGGCGCTGATAACGATGCTGAGTACCCTGATTGTCCGCAATTTTGCCATCATCGATCACCTTCAGGTCGAGTTCGGCCCCGGCTTTAACGTGCTGACCGGGGAGACCGGAGCCGGAAAATCGATTCTGATCGGAGCCTTGCAGCTCCTATTGGGCGCCCGCGCGAAGACAGACCTGATCCGGACCGGAGAGGAGGAGGCGACTGTTGAGGCGGTTTTTGAGCCGATCGATTCTCCGTTGCAGGTCGCTCTGCGTGATGCCGGTCTACCGGTGGGAGATGAACTTCTGCTCAAACGAACCGTGCAGCGAAACGGCAAGAACCGGATTTATGTCAACGGTTCTCTCGTCACCCTTGGCCAGTGGCAGCCTCTTGGCGAGCGTTTGGTACGTATTTATGGTCAACACGAGCAGCAGATTCTGACCCATCGGGAAAATCATCTGAGCCTGCTCGATCGTTTTGGCGCCTATCCGGATATTCTGGACTCCTATCGGGAGGCTTATCGGAAATTCTCGGATCTCAAGGAACAGATCCGTCGGCTTGACGCGGATGATCGCCAGCGCCAGCAACGGATGGATATCCTGGCATTCCAATGTCAGGAACTACAGACCGCAAACCTGATCGCCGGTGAGGATGAGGAACTCGAACAGGAGCGTGCACTCCTGGTCAATGCAGAGAAACTGCAAGGTTGCACAACGGGCGGTTTTAACCGTCTTTATGGCGGAGAGGGGGCTGCCGTAGAAAAGCTTGTCGAAGTGGCCGGCGAGCTAGAGGCTGTTCAGGGTGTTTCGGCTGAACTGGATGGCCAGGCCGAGATCTTACGCTCACTCCAGTATCAGCTCGAAGATGTCGCCCAATCTCTCAGGGAGTTTGGCGGGCGACTCGAATTTGATCCTGCCCGGCTGAATCACGTGGAAGAACGACTGGCGCTGTTGGGGCAGTTGAAACGGAAATACGCGCCATCGGTCCAGGAGCTTCTCGATTATCTGGACGAAGCCCGATCCGAGCTGGATCTTCTGCAAAATGCGGAAGAAAACCAAGAGCAACTGCAGCAGAAACTGGATGTTCTTCGAGACGAAATGATGGCACGGGCCACCGAGTTGACAAAATATCGACAGAAGGCAGCAGACGGTCTGGCAAGGGCTGTTGAGGAACAACTTGCTGATCTTGCAATGAAAAACGCCCGTTTCCGGGTGGTACTGGAAGCGACAGAGCCCGGCGCTTCAGGGTGTGAAATGGCGGAATTTCTTTTGTCGGCCAACGCCGGTGAGGATGTCCGACCCCTGATTCAGGTCGCGTCGGGAGGGGAATTGTCCCGAATCATGCTGGCTCTTCGGGGCGCCTCACCGGAAACAGATCTTGGCGGAACCTCTATTTACGACGAAGTTGATGCCGGTATCGGGGGCGCAACGGCAACGGTTGTCGGAGACAAACTCAAGACGGTTGCCTCTGGAACCCAGGTTTTATGCATCACCCACCTGCCGCAGGTTGCTGCGTTTGGAGAGTCCCACTACCGGGTGGTTAAGAATGAAATAGAGGGCCGTACCCGGACGGAAATCCGTTTCCTGGACGATGAATCCAGGGTTCAGGAGATGGCGCGAATGCTCGGTGGGGCTGCGGTGACCGAGCGTACACTGGCCCACGCCCGGGAAATGATTTTCGGGCACAATTGAAATTTGCATGAATTTTGCTTAACAAACGGAAAGTGACAATGGTTCGAAAAGCGCGGATCGCCGACGCCAAGGATATTCACCGACTTTTACTGGCTTATGCTCGTGATGGTCTGGTGCTTCCGCGGTCGCTGGCAGAGATTTACGAATCGATTCGTGAGTTCTTTATTTATGAGACGGAAGGGGAGGTCCTCGGAGTCGCGAGTCTCAACGTCTGTTGGGAGGACCTGGCGGAAGTTCGATCCCTCGCGGTGGCAGAATCCGCTACGGGGAGAGGAATCGGCCGGGAACTTGTTCTCGAGTGTCTCGAAGAAGCCAGGGTGCTTGGGATTAAAAAGGTTTTTGCCTTGACCTATCAGCCCGGTTTCTTTGGTAAATTGGGTTTTCGTGACATTGAAAAATCCGAACTTCCACACAAGATCTGGGGCGCCTGCATGCGTTGTGCAAAGTTCCCCGATTGCGACGAAGATGCGGTTTCGATAGAACTTGGCGATTAAAAAAGCTTGACAATTTGGCTATTTATCCATTAATCAAGAAACGTTTCAAAGTGGAGGGGCATTGTGGCCTGTCCTAAATCTTTATACCAGTGGATTATGTGTCAGAAGCGTTACAGCGTATTATTGATCCCTGAGGGTTCCGATCAGGTGCGTCGTTTGTCCATCAAGCGATCGTATCTCGGAGGGCTTCTTGCTCTTCTGATCTGCCTGATGACGGGGGCCGGATGGATTGTCGGTGACTACCTTCGTGTGCTTGGAACTCAAGCCGAGCTGGAACAGTTGCGTCAATCGACTACGACCCAGGAAAACGAACTGCAGCAGCTCTCTGCCGAGCTGACCGACATGCGGCGTCAGATGGTCTTGTTGAGTCAGAACGATGCCAAGCTGAGAACCCTTGCCCGACTGGACCCCCCGGTGACCGAAGGTCTGACCGGTATGGGGGGACCTTATGGCGATGAAGAGTCTGTTGACCTTGCGGACATTCAATACCAGATTGATCGACTGAGAGCTCAGATCGATCTCCAACGGACCAGTCAGGAGACGATCCACGGGATTCTGAACGACAAGCACAGTCTTGCGGCTTCGACCCCGATGGGTGTGCCTGTCAAAGGGTGGACCACCTCGGCATTCGGTTATCGAAAGGACCCCTTTACCGGGAAACGGAAGTTTCATCACGGGTATGATATTGCTGCCCGGACCGGGACACCGATCTATGCGACCGCCGATGGTGTTGTGCGACGTATTATCGATCAGCCGGGATACGGAAAGACGGTGGAGATCGATCACGGGTACGGGTATCGCACTCGCTTCGCACATAACTCTCGTATCTACGTGAAAAAAGGTCAGAGAGTGAAGCGCTATCAGAAGATTGCCGCTGTTGGAAATACCGGCCGGTCCACCGGCCCTCACCTCCATTACGAGGTTATCCTGGACGGGGTGCCGGTAAACCCCAAAAAATATTTTTAAATTCATCCGTTTTCACAGGGCCGTCAACATATGAGTTGACGGCCTTTTTTGACTGTGAAAACAGCCATTTCTCCTTGTTCGTCCGCCAGCCTTTATGGTAACTTCAAGTCCCAATCCGTCGAGGAAAACCCGGATGTTGCTTTGGACGGTTGATTTCTGCCGCAGGAATCGTATCCTTTCTCATTAAATGATTGTTTTTTACGGAGTTTTCAATGTTTAAAGGCCTGTTCTCCAAACTTCTCGGGGACAAAAGTGATCGCCAGCTGAAAAAGTTCTCCCCCCTAGTGGACCAGATAAACGGTTTGGAGTCCGAGTACCAGGCATTGGATGATGCAGCGCTGATGCTGAAAACCGATGAATTCCGTCAGCGCCTGAATCAGGGAGAACAGATCGACAGTCTGCTTCCCGAAGCTTTTGCCACCGTGCGTGAAGCCGGTCGACGGGTCCTTGGAATGCGGCATTTCGACGTCCAGCTCCTTGGCGGCATGGTTCTCCATCAGGGCGGAATTGCAGAAATGAAAACCGGTGAGGGAAAAACCCTGGTGGCAACCCTCGCTGTCTACCTGAACGCCCTGAGTGGTAAGGGGGTTCATGTCATTACCGTCAACGACTATCTGGCCCAGCGTGACGCCGAATGGATGGGGACTATCTATCGTTTCCTTGGCCTCTCGGTGGGTTGTATTGTCCATGGTGTCTCCGATGACGAACGCAAGGCCGCTTACCACTGCGACATTACCTACGGCACCAACAACGAGTTTGGCTTCGATTATCTGCGGGATAACATGAAGTTTGCGTTGGAGGACTATGTCCAGCGCCCACTGCACTATGCCATTGTCGATGAAGTTGACTCCATTCTGATTGATGAAGCGCGTACTCCCCTGATCATCTCCGGCCCGAGTGAAGATTCCAGCGAGCTTTATTACCGGGTGGACAGGGTCATTCCCCGACTCAAACAGGGGGAAGTTATCGAGCATCGGGACGGCGGCGTCGGTAAAGTGATTCGGGAATATACCGGCGATTTTACCATCGACGAAAAAGCCCGGACCGCGACCCTGACGGAACAGGGGGTCTCCTCTGTCGAGAAGATGCTTGGGATCGACAACATGTACGATCCCCGTCACATTGCCCTGGTCCATCATGTCAATCAGGCGTTGAAAGCGCACGCGATATTCAAAAACGATGTGGATTATGTCGTCAAGGATGGCCAGGTGATCATCGTTGATGAATTTACCGGTCGCCTGATGCCGGGCCGACGCTGGGGAGATGGCCAGCACCAGGCCGTTGAAGCCAAAGAAGGGGTCAAGATTGAAAGCGAGAATCAGACCCTGGCCAGTATCACCTTCCAGAACTTCTTCCGGATGTATGAAAAGCTGGCGGGAATGACCGGGACGGCTGAAACCGAAGCCGAGGAATTTGGAGAGATATACCGGTTGAACGTTGCGGTCATTCCGACCAACAAGGCGATGGTACGTGACGATATGGCCGACGTTATCTACAAAACCGACCAGGAGAAGCACCAGGCGGTGATTGAAGATATTGTCGAATGCAACAAAAATGGACAGCCGGTTCTGGTGGGGACAATCTCCATTGAGGACTCGGAGAAGTTCAGCGCCATGTTGAAAAAACGGGGTGTCAAGCATCATGTCCTGAATGCCAAGCATCATGAGCAGGAGGCTGAGATCGTTGCTCAAGCCGGCCGGATAGGGGCAGTGACCATCGCGACCAACATGGCCGGTCGAGGTACCGATATCGTCTTGGGCGGAAATCCGGAAATGCTGGCGAAACAGAAAGTGGATCCTGCGAGTGATCCGGATCGCTATCAGCAGTGCCTGCAGGACTTTCAACAGCAATGTGAAAAGGAAAAGGCGCAGGTGCTCGAATCGGGCGGGCTTTATATCCTCGGTACCGAACGACACGAATCGCGGCGGATTGACAACCAGCTTCGGGGTCGTTCCGGGCGACAGGGTGATCCCGGACGGTCCCGGTTTTACCTGAGTTTGGAAGACAATCTTCTGCGGATTTTCGGATCCCATCGGGTCGCTTTCGTCATGGAGAAGCTTAAGCTTCCGGAAGGGGAGCCGATTGAGCACAAGATGATCAGCCGGGCGATTGAAAACGCCCAAAAGAAGGTTGAGGCGCATAACTTTGAAATCCGGAAACATCTGCTCGAATATGATGATGTTATGAATCGCCAGCGGGAAGTGATTTACGAACAACGCAAAGAAGTCCTTGCCGGTGACAATATCCGGGACATGTTTGATGGGATCGTGGAAGACGCCATTGGCGGAATGGTGGAAGTCTTCTGTCCCGAAAGGACGCCACCTATGGACTGGAGTTGGGGCGCTCTACGGGAAGACTACAAAAACCTCTTCAATATGGATGTGGACGTCGCTTCCTACGACGACCCGAAGCTGGACCCGGCTGAGGTGGAAAAGGTTCTGATCGAACAGGCGCAGGCAGGCATGGCGCAACGCGAGGAGGAATTTACTGCTCCGGTCTTGGATTCCCTGATGAAAGGCCTGCTGCTCCACTCTATCGACAATCACTGGAAGGGACATCTGTTGGCTATTGATCACCTGAAAGAGGGGATCGGCCTTCGTTCCTACGGGCAGAAGAATCCCAAAGAGGAATACAAGCGGGAAGCCTACGCTCTTTTTATGGATATGATGGGCCGCATTCGTCATGAAGTTGTCCAGAAGCTGTACCATATTCAGCTGACCGGTGAGGAGGATGTGGAAGAGTTCCAACCGGAATCGCCCAAAAAGCCGGTGAAAATGACCCTGGTCGGTCAGGAAGAGCCGGCCAAGGGGCCTCAGATTCGTAAAACCGAAAAAGTGGGCAGAAACGATCCCTGCCCCTGTGGAAGCGGTAAGAAATACAAGCATTGCCATGGTAAGTAGAGCCGTTTAAGGAGCCTCCCTTGAGCTTGAACCCGACAGCCAAACCTGCCATTGTCGTGGCCGACGACTCCCTTCTGATTCGGTCGATGCTCAACGACCTTCTGGTCTCGGAGGGCTATCCGGTGATCCTCGCCGATTCCGGAGAAGCGATCTTCCAGTTCGTCCAGGATCAGGAGGTTGCTGTTGTGCTGACCGACCTGAACATGGAAGGGATGGATGGGTTGGAAGTGCTCCGCCGGATGCGGGAGCAGCGCCCTGAGGTGGCTGTCGTTCTTTTTTCGGCGAGCAAGGATTTTTCCGTAGCGCGCCGGCTTCTTCGTGACGGTGCACAAGACTACTTGGTCAAACCTTTGGAGGAAACCGAGGTGCTTGAAACCGTTGAACGTGCGGTCGATCATTACCAGACGTCCTATAACGCAACGCGGATGAGGCTGGAGGCCGAACGGCGTCTTGGCGAACTGGTCCTTTTAAAGGAGATCGGGGAAACGGCAAGTACCGGCGAGGATCTCCAGGGCCTCTTTAACAAGATCATCGATTCGGTTGCCGATTCGGCCGATGTTGAGGTTGCCTCCCTGATGTTGCTTGAAGAGGACAGCCGTTTGCACATCCGCGCTGCCAAGGGTCTTTCTCCTGAAATTATGACCTCCGTCACCGTTGGAGCCGGGGAGGGAATTTCGGGGCACGTTCTGGCTTCCGGCGAAGCGGTTCTGGTGGGCGATGTCCAGAAAGATGATCGTTTCGACAGCTTTATCGGCGGTGGGCGCTATAAAAACCAGTCCGCCCTGTCGGTACCTATTCGCTATAAAGACCAGATCTACGGCGTCATCAACATCAACAACAAGCGCTCGGGCGAGACCTTCAACCTTGAGGATCAGAACCTGCTGACGGCCATTGCTCATCAGGTTGCGTTGGCGATGGAGAACTTCAAACTTTTTACCAGTCTTCGTTTTCAGACCCAGCAACTTGAAGTGGCCAACCGGAGTTTGGTCAAATTGAACCAGGCGCGCTCGCGACTGGTGTGCAACCTGTCCCATGAGCTGAAGACTCCACTGACCTCGATTACGGGGTATACCGACCTTACGTTGAATTTCTTTGAAAAACTTCAGCGGGAAGAGATCAAGGAATACCTGTCCAAGGTCAAGGAAGAGTGCTTCCATCTTGATCGCCTCATCAGCGGTATGCTGCGGCTTTTCTCCATCGAATCGGGCAAGGAGATCTGGCGGTGGCGCTCCATGCCTGTGTCGAGCAGTATTGCAGAAGCGCTGATGGCCAAAAATCAGGCGGTTGAGGCCAAGGAGCTTGAAGCCGATATTGACCTCCCCGAAGACCTCCGTGACGCCTATGGCGACCCGGAGAAGCTGGGAATTGTGTTCAACGCCCTGGTGGACAATGCCATCAAGTTCAACCGTCCGAAAGGGTTGCTGCGTATCCGGGGCGAAAACCGGACTGTAGACGGTCTGTCTCACATCTACGTCCAGGTACATAATGATGGGAGTTCGATCCCGGAAGAATCGGCCGAGGATATCTTTGATCAATACACCCAGTTGGGTGATATCAACACGGATAAGCCACCCGGAGTCGGGGTCGGATTGGCTATTGTCAAAGCCATTCTGCAACGAATGAAGGGGCAGATTTTCCTCGAACCGACCAGCGGTGAAGGATCGACCTTCGGCCTCCTTCTGCCGACAGAAGAGGCTTTTGGAGCACTTGCTGATGATTGAAAACAACCATCCGGTTCCCAAAGGGTACCGGTTTGCAGCGACCAGAGCAGGGATCAAGGCTTCGGGCAAGCCCGACCTGGCGCTGATTGTCTCGGAACAAACCGCTCAAGCAGCCGGTGTTTACACACGAAACCGGATCGAAGCCGCCCCTGTGACCTTGACCCGTGACACTCTGGCAGATGGAACCTGCCAGGCGATTTTGATGAATGCCGGGAATGCCAATGCCTGTACAGGCAAGGCCGGGATGGACGATGCCGTTTTTTGCCAGCGGGTTGCGTCAGAAGCCCTTGGACTCTCTCCAGACCAGATCGCCGTCAATTCGACCGGTATTATTGGTGTCCCCCTGCCAACAAGCTGTTTTGAAAAAGGGATCCCTCAATTGATTCCGGGTTTAAAGAATGGGACGCCACTGGATGTCGCTACGGCTATTATGACCACCGACTCCTTTAAAAAGGTGGCCTCTCGGGAGGTCGATTTGGGTGAGGAGAGTGTGCGTGTCCTTGGAATTGCCAAAGGCGCGGGTATGATTCACCCGAATATGGGGACCATGCTGGCATTTATCCTGACGGATGCGACGATCCCTTCTGCTGAATTACAACCTTTGTTGAAAGCTGAAGTTGATCGGTCTTTCAACGCCATCAGCGTGGATGGTGATACGTCTACGAATGACACGGTTCTTCTCTTGGCAAATGGGGCCTCCGGGGTACCCCTGTCACAGAAAAGCTCCCATTGGGAGTCCTTTCAAAAGGCCCTTTCAGAGGTTCTTTCCGAACTGGCACTGATGATTGTTCGTGATGGCGAGGGTGCCACCAAGGTGGCCACTGTTGAGGTTGAGGGTGCCGCTTCGGATGAAGATGCCACCCGTATTGCCTGTTCAATCGCCACATCTTCTCTGGTCAAGACGGCGTTTTTCGGCCAGGACCCCAATTGGGGACGGATCATCGCGGCCGTTGGATATTCCGGTGCCGAGGTGGTCGAGGAACGGGTCGACATCTTCTTTGATGAGGTCCGAATGGTTCACCAGGGGCTTGGAGAAGGGGCTGACGTAGAAAAAGAGGCCGCGAAAGTACTGCGGAAAGAGGCCTTCACCGTTCGGATCAATTTGAACCTCGGGCAGGGTAAAGCGCGTTATTATACGTCTGATCTCACCTACGATTACGTCAAGATCAATGCTGAATATCACACCTGAGACCAACCCGGCAAAGTTGATTGACCATACTCTGCTGCATCCCTTGACAACCGCGTCACAGGTGGACGATCTTTGTGAACAGGCGGTGGAAGAGGGCTTTGCGACGGTCTGTATCCCTCCTCTTTTTGTGCGGCAGGCTGCCGGTCGGTTGTATGGTTCCGAGGTCGGTGTCGCCACGGTGATCGGTTTCCCCTGTGGTTATTCTGAGGCCGATGTGAAAGTGATGGAGGCCGACCTGGCTTTGGCGGCAGGGGCCACGGAGCTCGACATGGTTATAAATCTTCCTGCCCTGGCGGACGCCAGATGGGACGCTGTCGCAGTCGATATCCGGAAGGTCGTTTCCTTGGCCGCGGCTGCCCCCGTCAAGGTTATTCTTGAATGCTGTTTTCTCTCTCCCGACCAGAAAAAACAGGCAGCACAGGTGGCACTGGATGCCGGTGTCGCTTATCTGAAGACCTCGACCGGGTTCGGTTCGGGAGGAGCAACGGTCGAGGATGTGCAACTTCTGGCGTCGCTTGCCCGGGGAAGAGCGGGAGTAAAGGCTTCAGGAGGAATCCGCACCTGGTCCGACTATCTGCAGATGGTTGAGGCGGGTGCGAGCCGAATCGGTACAAGTGCCGGAATGCGGATCGTTCGCCAATGGAAGGAAAATCAGGCAAAGTGAATCGGGCATTTAACCGCGTACTTCTGTTTACTCTGGACGGTGTCGGTGTTGGGGCTCTCCCGGATGCTGATCGCTTTGGTGACTCCGGTGCTCAGACGGTGCAGGCGGTAGCCAGGTTCTGTTCACCGTTGGAACTTCCCAATCTGGCCCGAATGGGGCTGGGCCAAATACCCGGGCTCGAAGGCCTCTTCCCGTGCTCCCGACCGGAGGGTCTTTCCGGTCGCATGGTGGAACGGTCCGGTGGGAAAGACTCAACGGCTGGTCATTGGGAACTGGCAGGGCTGGTTCAGGCCGATCCTCTTCCCACCTTCCCGGATGGCTTTCCTGAGGAGATCATGACCTCGTTTCGGGAGGAGACAGGGACTGACCCTCTCGGGAATATCAATATCAGTGGTACAGCGGTTATCGAGCAGCTGGGAGAAGAACATTGCCGGACCGGTCGTCCCATCGTTTATACCAGCGTAGATTCTGTCTTTCAGATTGCAGCTCATGAGGCTGTCATCCCTCTCGGAGAACTCTACAATTTGTGCCAGAAGGCACGGCACATTCTTGATCCTTACCGTGTCGGTCGGGTCATCGCGCGCCCCTTTGTCGGAGAAAGTGCGGCGACCTTCCGCAGAACAAGCCGCCGGAAAGACTTCTCCCTGAAGCCGCCGAAACCGACTATGCTTGAACGTTTAAGCGATGCCGGCCTCCCCAGCCTGGGGGTGGGCAAGATTTATGATCTGTTTGCCGGCAAGGGTGTTTCCGGTAAGTTCCCGACCAAAAACAACTCCCAAGGGGTGGCGGAAAGCCTGCGGCTCTTTGGGGAAATTACCGAAGGTCTGGTGTTCTGTAATCTGCTTGATTTTGACATGATGTATGGACATCGGAACGATGTGGCAGGTTTCGGGAGGGCCTTGCGTCAGTTTGATCGCATGCTGCCGGATATCAAGGCGTCTATGGGCCCCGAAGATCTCTTGCTCCTGACAGCCGACCATGGGTGCGATCCCACCTGGCCGGGTACGGATCATACCCGTGAATATGTACCGCTTCTGGGATGGTATCCGGGATGTACCGGAGGGCTATCGATCGGAACAAGGGAGAGCTTTGCCGATGTGGCTGCGACTGTGCTTGAAAACTTCGGCCTGAGCCCTTTGGCAGGAAAAAGTTTTCTGTCGGAACTGGTCAGTCTTCGTTAAGCCGGCGGATATTGCTTTCTTCGATCAGTTCCGCCTCCGGGGCTTCGTCGTGGATCCGGTCGAGGAATGATGACTCGATAAACTGCCTGAGCAGTTCCCTGTTGTCCTCATCCACTTCAATAAACTCCAGTCCAACCCCTTGCAGGTAACGGTTCTGCTGAGTCGGTGCCACAGGATAAAGGACCCGGGCCTTGAGTTCCAGTTCCCGACTCATCCCCATGAGAGGCAGCACCACATCCATAGATACGCCGGGGTCCAGCAAATTACTTGTCTTCAGAAACATTCCGCCTTCACTGATGGTCAGGACCTCGCCAATCTGGGTCGGCCCTTGATCGACCGAGTACATCCCTGGAAGTTTGATGTCCAGACGCAAACGTTGTCGTGGGTGAGACTGGAGGACCGTTTGGGTGAGCTGGTAAAGCTGAAAGATGTCGAGAGGGACTTCCAGTCGGTGGTGTTCAATCGTTTCCAGCCCGACCGGCGGATCCTCTTCCGGTTCGTGGAGATGAACAAGTGTTAGATGGTTTTCGACAACCCGCCGTCTGAGCTGATCGGTCAGAGACGACCCGCTTCCTTCCAGAAACTCCGCATCAAGTAAAGCCATGTCAGGGTTAAGGGTATCCAGAAGGGCTGAGAAAGCATTTTCTTTTGCAGAGTAAAGAACTCGATATCCCCAGTGTTTTAAAAAACTTTCCAGGGTTGGCAGGAGTTCATGTCTTGAACTGCCGATCAGTATGCATTTCATGCGGGTAGCCCCTTCATTTCATTTCTTCAGACTGTAACGAAGACTGAGGTTGTCGTCAATTGAAACCTGTTAGGTTCAAAATTGAAAGACGAGAAGGAATGAGGGTTTTTGAGGAGAACGGAGCTGGAGAAAAAAGCAGCGCCTCCAAAAGGAGACGCTGCCTGGGTTCGTTTCTATTTTTTCTTCTTTCGCGCGGCCCGCGCTTTGGCCAGGTTGTCTGCAAGTCCCCGGTCGATTGCCATCTGACGGCGTTTTTCACTATAGCCTTTCGCTGCAAGAGTCCAGGTCTTGGGAATATTAAAAGCTGCACGGTACTCTTTGGGGGTCATGCCGTGAGCCGTCTTGAGGTGGCGGGATAGAGTCGTCAGCTTCTGGCCGCAAATCAGACATTGGATATAGTCCTTCCGGAACGCTTTGCTGATCGGAGTGACAAAAGGCTTAAGGGAGCCATCGTCTGTTGCAGGAGCTTCTACACCACCTTCAACCGGTGCACCTTCAGCTTGCTGAAGTGCTGCCAACTTATTGTAAACTTCTACAATCTCCTGTAGAAGTTCGTCTTTTCCCATGGTGGTTGTACTTGCATGCGCTGCAACGATTTCAGACGCCAGTTCCAATACGTTTGCCATTGTTCTCCTCCGGTTTTTATTTATAGTTTTACCTGTTTTAACAGCGAAAGAGCTTAACTAATACACTATAGGATCAAAAAATCAAGAAATTGTTTCTATTCAGGTAGTTTGATCTGGAGAAAGCCACTGATTGATTAAATGAATAAATTATTTTATGGAAAAGAGAGTTCCTGTGGTTAAAATAGGTTCGTCTTTGAGTCAGGGGATTAGATATACGATGACTATTCGAGAGAGAACAGAAGAAAAAGAAAAGAAAATCCTTTCCCAATTTGCCGTTCTCAGTTGTGAATCGAAAGGGCGCAGTCGAACCGATGAAGCCTGCCCGATCCGCACAGTGTTTCAGCATGACAGAGACCGTATCCTGCACAGCAAAGCGTTTCGCAGATTGAAATATAAAACCCAGGTATTCCTCAGCCCGGAAGGGGATCATTATCGTACGCGTCTGACGCATACGCTCGAAGTGGCTCAGATCGCCAGAACCGTCGCCAGGGCGTTGAGCCTCAATGAAGATCTGACGGAAGCCATCGCTCTCGGGCATGATCTTGGCCACACCCCGTTCGGCCATGCCGGGGAAGATGTCCTGAACGATCTTCTTCCCAGCGGATTCCGTCACGCGAATCAAAGCCTGCGTGTTGTAGACAGCCTTGAGAAGAACGGCGCCGGTCTCAACCTGACCCAGGAAGTCCGTGCCGGCATTCTCGGGCATTCCAAAGGGGGCGGGCCGCTTTACCTTCCCGAAAGACAAGCCGGCGTATTGAGTCTCGAGGCTCAGGTCGTCCGAATTGCCGATATCGTGGCCTATGTCAATCATGATACGGATGACGCTTTACGATCAGGCGTTGTTTCACGATCCGATGTTCCCAGCGATCTTCTCAATGCTCTGGGGAAACGACACTCGGAGAGGATCGGTCGAATGGTTTGCGATCTTGTGGAAAGCAGCCTTCAGGAAGGTGGGCAGGTCGTTCGAATGTCCGATCGTACCTCCGAAGCCATTCTGGCCTTGCGTAATTGGCTTCTGAAGCATGTCTATCGGGCGGAAGCGGTCCATGCGGACTTTCGCAAGGCAAAGAGGGTCCTGTCGGAACTGTTCGGATTTTTTCTGGAAAATGAACAAAAACTGCTGGATAACGGTGGGTTGAGGCTCCCTGATGACCCCCTTGAAGTTTCGGTGGCTGACTTTATCGCAGGGATGACAGACCGTTTTGCCTTGACCCTGTATGATTCGCTGTTTATTCCAAAGCCCTGGAAGCAGGTGTAACCCTTCAGAAACTGTTAGAAAATCAAGGGCTTCAGGTTGACACTCTGAAAAACGCTATGGTATTTTTAAGCGCTTGTTAAGGCGCTTTACCATCCGGGAAGGGGATATGGAAACGGCGGATCGGTACTTGGTTTTCCGTTTGGAGGAGATTGGGTTCGTGCTTCATCTGGAACCGCTTCAGGAAATTCTTGAAGAGGTGTCGATCGAACCCCATCAGGAGCCGGATATCGCCGAGATCACAATGGCGCTCCAATACCGGGGCAAGCGAATCCCTGCTTTTGATTTCAGGCCTTCGCTGGATATGGCTTCGGAAAACGCGTTGACATCGGCCATCGTTCTCTGTGTTGGTGGCGAGCTGAAGGCTTTTCTGGTTGAAGCGGTAGAGGGTATTTTCAAGGGGGGAGACTTGATCAAAATGGAGCTTCCTCCTCTGCTGGTAGAGCGAACGCGCCCCTGGTTTGAACAGTTGCTTCTGAAAAACGGTGAACCTCTTGTTCTTTGCACCCCTGAGCGTTGGGTCAAGGAACTGGCGAGGTCCTGATGGAAGTGGGTCTCTTTGAGTGGTACCGGCAACCGTTCGCTTTGCCTTTTGATGGACTTCGTTGTGTGTTGGGTACTCCTGCTTCCTATCCTTTGCCCTTGATAGGGATGTGGTTTTCAGGAGTCGTGATAGAACAGGGAAGGATTATCCCCTGCTTTGATCTCGGTCGTTGGCTGCACGATGGAACCTGTGGTTTCCCGGAAACCTGGTTCTGTGCGGTTTATGCAACAGAGTTTGGCGAGATAGGAATTCCGGCGACACATGTTGTCGGATTGATGCCGAAGGGTTCCGGAGCGAAAAACGCAGCGGATGACGCTGGCAAGATGCTTGGAGCGTCTGAAGTTTTTTCGGCCAAAGGACGTGATTTCCCGATTCTCGATATTGAGATGATGATACGATCAATGACCTGTGCCTAGACAGGGTGGTTGAAAGTCCCATGGAGGAGTGAATGAGCAAACGTGTTCTGCTAGTTGACGACAGCGTCACCATCCAGAAGGTTGCCAAAATTTGCCTGGCCGAACAGGGTGTGACTCTCGATGTTGCATCCAACGGAGAGCAGGCGTTGAATCTCGCCCGTTCCAGCCGTCCTGATCTTGTTGTGATTGATGGCAAACTTGGCAAGGAAGATGGCTTGGCCCTGGGGAAAACCCTTTCGTCTGAAGCGTCGCTCAGCCAGGTGCCCAAACTTCTGCTTTACAGTACGCATGGCGGTGTAGATGAAGCCGCGGCCGAAGATGCAGGGTTTCAGCAATGGTGTGGCAAACCCTTTGACTTCCAATCCTTTGTCGACAAGGTAGAAGAGACCCTTGCTTCGGCTCCTGCCTTTGCCCCCGCGGCTGAGACTGTTGATACGGCGCCGCCTGTGGCGGTGGACGAAATAGCCCCGATTGAAGAAGCTGCTCCGGTAGAAGAGACTTCTGCTGAAGAAGAGTTCGATCTGGGAACCATGTTTGAACCCGAGACCGAAGAAGAGCCCGAAGCCGCCGCCGAAGAACCCGCCGCTGCCATCCCGCTTGCAGCCGAGCCCGAAATCGGTTTTGCTGAACCGGAACCTGAGGTTGAGCCCGTCGCTTCCGCGGTGGTTGCGGAACAGGAGGACACTCCGCGGTTCGATGCCCCTCTGGAAGAACCTTCCGTCGAAGAGGATCCTGTTCTGACAGCGGACGAACTGGATCTGGGCGATCTGCCGGAGACTGAACCCCAAGTCTCTGAACCGGCTGCAGCCGATCCTATGTGGGAGGGTGTTGAATTCGGGCAGGAAGATCTTGCCACAGAGCCCGAGCCTGTCGCTGCTGAGACAGAGGAGGCCTTTACTTTTGAGACGTCTGAACCGGAAGTCCCTGTTGCTGTCCAGGAAGAAGCCGTTGAAGAGGTGGCCGTTGCCCCGACTTTTGAGGCCGATGATCTTTCGTTTGAACCGTCTGCTGAAGAAGAGATTCTCGAGCTTACCGAAGACGATATTCTTGCCGTCGAACCCCTGGCAGTGACAGAACCCGAACCTGCACCCGAACCTGTTCAGGAAGTGACCTTTGAAGTGCCCGAGCCTGTTGCTTCCGTGGCTGCGGCGACCAACGAGCCTGTGACTTTTGCCAATGGGTTTGATGGGGGCGCCGACCTCGAGACCGCCGCTACGGATGATACCGGTTTTGAGGCCGTGGTGGAGGCTCCTGTTGAAGTGCCGACCGCTGAAGAGGAACCTCTGGCAGTATTTGAAGAGCCGGTTGCTGCTGAGGAACCCGTTGAGCAGGAAGAGGTACGTTTTGACGAACCGCTTCTGGTGGATACAGAAAAAGAAGCTTCCGAAGAGTCGGCAGTGACCGCCGCAATCTCGACGGGGGATCTTGAGGCTCAGTTGAAAACTCTGCCGGAAGGCGACCTCCGGGCTCTGTTGGAAAAGGTGGCGCGGCCCATGCTGGAAGAAATCGCCTGGGAAGTCGTCCCTGATCTTGCAGAAGGGCTGATCCGGGAGGAGATTCGAAAAATTAAGGAATCTGCCGCCTGATTACATGGGTGGTATAGACAGGACCGCGGGGAAACAGAGTGATTCTGTTTCCCCGATTTTATGGAGCAATTTGCTTTAGGAAGGAATGACTCAGGATGGCAGCAACGCTTCCCAAGGGGTATGAACCCGCAGATGTTGAGAAAAAATGGTACACGTTCTGGGAACAGGGCGGTTTTTTTCATGCCAACGAATCTTCAGAAAAACCCCCTTACGCCATCGTAATTCCCCCGCCGAACGTTACCGGTGTCCTCCATATGGGGCATGCGCTGAATAACACGTTGCAGGACATCCTTTGCCGATGGAAGCGGATGACCGGACATGAGGTCCTTTGGATGCCCGGGACGGATCATGCCGGGATCGCAACCCAGAATGTTGTTGAAAAACAGCTTGCCTCCGAAGGGACCGATCGCCATGCCCTGGGCCGTGAAGCCTTTGTCAACCGTGTATGGCAGTGGCGGGAGGAATCCGGAGGGAAGATTATCCAGCAGTTGAAGCGGCTGGGAGCATCCTGCGATTGGGAACGTGAGCGGTTTACAATGGATGAGGGCCTGTCTCAAGCAGTTCGAGAGGTCTTTGTCCGCCTTTATCGGGACGGCTTGATTTATCGGGATAACCGATTGATAAACTGGTGCCCCCGCTGTCATACGGCTCTTTCCGATCTTGAAGTGGAACACGAAGACAAGAAGGGACATCTTTGGCATCTCAAATACCCGGTGATCGGTACCAACCAGCATCTGATTGTGGCCACAACCCGCCCTGAGACGATGCTCGGAGATACCGCTGTTGCCGTCAATCCGG
>JANQIN010000123.1 GCA_028282145.1 Thermodesulfobacteriota bacterium
ATCGATGTTGTCCCGGGGATTCCGACGACGGGAACCTGGGGGAATCAACCGTTCGTGGCCGGAAATGGTGGGTTCAGCCTGACTGCACCGGGGGTTGGAGGCACCGGTGAGATTCTTCTGAGTGTTGATCTAAGCGCTTTAGGGTGGTTGCGGTACGATTGGGCCAATCTGGACGAAGCGGACGACGGGCCGTACGATCAGGACCCAACCGGTCGTGCCTCTTTCGGTTTGTATCGGGGGAGCCCGCGATTGATCTATCGGCGGGAGTCGATCAACTAGTCGAGGGCAGGCCGGTGAGGGGTGGGGAAGGGTGTCCGTGCAACCGTCCCGGGGGCCCGGATAAAATCACCCAGCGCACGATCTTCCATGCAGGCATGTTCGAAGAGCCAGTCGATGACCACTTCGTTGAAGGCGGTCAGTGCGTCATGACCGTTTTCGGACTCCTCGATCTCTTTCTGCAGATGCCTCACCCGGCGCAGGAAGCTTGCATGTGCCTGCTGATGGCGATGCCGGTCCGGATAGTTTCGCGCCTTCATCAACGCTTCTTCCGTTTCAAACTGACTCACCAGTTCTTTTTGGAAAAATGCCAGCATCTTATCAAGCTGTTCGGTCCCTTTCCCATTCTCACAGGATTCCAGAAGAAGATTGATTCTCTGAAAGATCTTTTGGTGAACATGGTCGATTTCTGAAATGCCGAACGCGAACTCTGCCGGCCATTGAAAGGGCATTGTGTGCTCCTGTGTCAAACGCAAAAATGAGTAACGTTTAATCTCGGTAATATTAGATGAAACTCACCCTAAAATCAAGTCCGTTCCGATGAATTTGTTAGACTGAGGGGACAAAGGAGGCTGTTATGGTTTTGATGAAAAGTTTTGATCACCCCTTAGGCTTCGGGATGCCGGATTTTTTGTTGCCTGACCCTTTTGGCAATAAGATTGGAGCAAAACAAAGTCTCGGGGAAAAGGGGTTGTTGATCGTTTTCAACTGCAACCACTGCCCTTACGCCATTGCACAATGGCCCAGGCTGGTGAGGCTGGCCCAAGAAGCGAGAACTCTTGGGATTAACACCATTGCCATCAACGCCAATATCCACCCCGACTATCCGGACGACGCGGTGGACCGTATGCCGGCCACCATGGAAAAGCTCGGGATCGATTTCCCCTATCTGGTCGATGAAAGCCAGGAGGTCGCTCGCGAGTTTAAAGCGCAATGCACGCCAGACCCTTTCCTGTTTGACGCTGCAGGAAGGTTGGTTTATCACGGTCGGATCGATGACAACTGGCAGGATGAAAATGCTGTGACCAGCCAGGAACTGAAGGCTGCTCTGCAGGCACTGGCGGATGGAAAACCGATCGCCGAACCGCAACATCCGTCGATGGGATGTTCCATCAAGTGGAGAGAGTAGGGCGCTTGTTTCCAGAAAGAGGGTGGAGAAAAGAAAAAAAGGGCTGCCCTGAGGCAGCCCCTTTTGCGTCTTGAAAAACAGGAGATCATCCCTTCAAGCCAATATCCTTCGCCAGGGCCTCCCAGGCGGAGAGGCTGTTCTCAATCAGGTCGTCATCCAGGCAGTATGCGATCCGGAAATATCCGGGCATGCCGAATCCGGCACCGGGGACCAGAAGAATCAGATGTTCCTGCGCTTTTCGGACAAACTCCAGATCGTCCTCCAGCGGGGATTCAGGGAAGAGATAGAAAGCTCCGTCGGGCTTGACCATAGTAAACCCGAGGCTGGAGAGGGCGTTGTACAGGACATCTCTTTTCTTCTGGTAGGCGGAGATATCGACCGATTCCTGTTGCAGAGTGGCGACAGCCCGTTGCATCAGGGCAGGTGCGTTGACATAGCCCAGGACCCGATTGCAGAAGACCGCCCCGGCCAGGAAATTTTCCAGATCGTCCATCTCCGGATTGGCGGCAAGAAAGCCGATGCGTTCTCCGGGAAGAGCCAGATCTTTGGAGTGCGAGGTGGCAATCACCGAATTGCCGATGCAATCGAAGATGCAGGGAACCTCGGCACCGTCATAGGCGATCCGGGCGTACGGTTCATCAGAGATCACGTAGATCTGGCGCTCAAGTTCATGTTGCTTGCGCGCTAACATGGCACCGAGCTTTTCCAGGTCTTCACGGGGATAGACCACACCGGTCGGATTGTTGGGACTGTTCAGAATGATGGCCCGGGTGTGGACGTTAATCGCCTGTTCGATGGCATCCAGATCGAGCTGGAAACTGTCCGGCAAGGTCGGGACATCCTTGGTGGTACCGCCGTGGTTGTCGACATAGAACTTGTATTCGACAAAATAGGGGGCCAGGATCAGGACTTCCTCGTCGGGGTTGAGGATCGTTTTCAGCACGGTGTTCAGTGCGCCTCCGGCCCCGCAGGTCATGATGATCTGTTCTCCGGTGACCTCCGATTGGGATGTGCGTCGAATCTGAGCGGCAACGGCCTCGCGGGTATCGGCAAAGCCGGCATTGCTCATGTAGCGGTGCATTCCGGGCGTCGGATCGGTCACCAGCTCCTGCAACCGATTCCGAAAAGCCGCCGGCGGTTCCATGGTCGGATTCCCCAGAGTGAAATCGAATACTTTATCGGCACCGTGGATGGCACGAAGACGGGCACCCTCCTCAAACATCTTGCGAATCCAGGACGCCCGTTCAAGACAGGTCTGTACCTTGGTGGAAATCGCCATATGACTCACTCCTTCTTCATAAGAGAAAAAATCAGAATACTTTGCGGCACTCCAGCTGGTCAAGCGCAGTTCGCACGGCCCGGGGGACAGGTCACAGTGAAATTCATCGTTTAAAGGGCGATTTTCACGGGCGAAAAGGTGAATGCTCCGGCCAGGAGAAGATTGATTTAAGGGGCGCCATGCGCTAAAGTTCCGCTACTTAATGAGGGGAGCCATTCCATGGATAAGAAACTTCTACAGGGTCTTCGGGAACAGATCGATTCCCTGGATTCCCGTATTCTTGATCTGCTGAACGAACGGGCCAAGGTGGTGATTGAGGTCGGTAAAGCTAAAGAAGGCCACGATACCGATTTCTATGTCCCCAGTCGGGAAAAGGCGATCTTTGAGCGGCTGTGTGCTGAAAATGCCGGACCCTTTCCCAATGAGGGGATCCAGCGGGTCTTCCGTGAGATTATCTCCGCGTCATTGAGCCTGGAAGCCAAGCTGAAAGTTGCCTATCTCGGTCCCTCGGCAACCTTTACCCATGTGGCATCGATGAAGCAGTTCGGGCAGTCGGCCCAACTGGTCCCGCTGAAGTCGATTCCGGCCATCTTCGAAGAGGTTGAACGAGGACGCGCCGCCTACGGGGTGGTGCCGGTGGAAAACAGTATCGAGGGGGTGGTGTCCCACACTCTGGATATGTTTATGGGGTCCGACCTCCAGATTATTGCCGAGATTCGGCTGGAGATCGCCCATTTTCTCCTGTCCGCTTCGGGGAAGATCGGTCAGATCCGAAAAGTCCTCAGCCATCCTCAACCTCTGGGCCAGTGCCGAAACTGGTTGGCGGAGAATCTGCCCGATGTCCCGTTGGTTGATGTGTCGAGTACCGCCATGGCGGCTCAGATGGCAGCGGAGGATGATGCGGCTGCGGCTATAGCGAGCGAGGCAGCCGGTAGTCTTTACGGATTGAAAGTGGTGAAGTCCAACATCGCCGATTCGGTCAATAATTACACCCGTTTCCTGGTGATCGGCCGGAAAACTCCCGATCCCGGTGCCAATGATAAGACGTCCATTATGTTCAGCGTCAACGATACGCCGGGGGTTCTTTATCGGATGCTGGAACCGTTTGAACATCGGAAGATCAACCTGACCAAAATTGAGAGCCGGCCGATGAAATCCAAAGCCTGGGAATACATTTTCTTTCTGGATATGGATGGGCATATTGCGGATGAGAACGTGTCGGGGGCGATCGACGATCTGAAACAGTATTGTCAATTCCTCAAGGTGCTCGGGTCCTATCCCAAGGCCTGAACTGGAGCTGTTCTGAAATGAGCAAGGAACCTTTCTTTATCCCCAGACTTGCTGTGGTCGGTGTCGGTTTGATCGGTGGCTCCTTTGCCCTGGCCCTTCGCGAGGCCGGTGTGGTGGGAACGGTCGTTGGTATCGGGCGTTCTCTGGAAAACCTGGAACTGGCCAAAGAGCTGGGAGTGGTGGATGAATTCACCCGGGATCCGGCCGAGGGCGTTCGGGAGGCCGATCTGGTCTTCCTTAGCGTGCCGGTCTGTTCGATGGGTAAA
>JANQIN010000160.1 GCA_028282145.1 Thermodesulfobacteriota bacterium
AAAAACCGGAAAACAGACTGCAGAATATTCTGCAAAGGAGGTGGATGAATTTAAGGCTGAATTTTGAAAAATTCTAAATAATCCTATTTGTTACAGATAGTTAAATCATATGTTACGAAAAATAACGTCAATGGCATTGGATTTGCTCTTCTTTCAACTGGATTAACCTAATAGGAGCCGGTATGTCGTTATCGCAACGTTTAAAAAAATGGTGGAATGGTTTTCTCGCCAAAATGGCACGACAGAACCAAAACAGCTTTGGAGGGCAGAGGCTCGATTGCTGCTCTATCGATAAAGGCCAGAAAAAACGTTGAAAGATCAATGCCGGAGGTTGTGGTGAAAAGGGTTCTCTGCCGTTTTTTTCTTTGCATCGGTTTTTTGATGTTTCCTCTGCAGGTGTCGGCGGCTGAAGTTGAGGCGGAGCTTCGTGTGTCCAATCTCGCGTGCGGCAGTTGCGTTATTCGGATCGATCATACCGTAAAGGGACTGGACGGCGCTGACGGGATATCCCGCTACGATCTTCCGAACCGGAAGGTTTGGTTCTCATACAACAGTCAAAAAATCACGGCCCAGACGATCGCTGATGCGATCAATGAACTCGGGTACTCGGCCGAAGTCCTGAACGACGGCCTTCAGGCAGAGTAACCGCCAGGGAGAGGATCAGTTATGTCTCAGAGAAACGACAAAAAAGCCCAATTTCAAGACCAGAAGAACAGCGGGTCGCTCGTCCGGACTATCGTGGCCTTTGCCATCGTTGCGGTCGTTGCAGGAGCCAGCTTTTTTATCCTTCAGGGGTCCGAACAGGCTATCGCCGGATTCCAGAAGGTTGAAGCCTCCGATGGTGTCATCCGCATCCCCTTGTCCAAGGTGGATGATGGTGCGGCCCACTACTTCACCTATACCGGGAACAAAGGTCAGGTGCAGTTTTTTGTCCTCAAGAGTTCGGACGGCGTCTATCGCGCCGCTTTTGATGCCTGTGATGTCTGCTATCACGCTAAAAAAGGGTATCGGCAGGAAGGCGACAAGATGGTCTGCAACAACTGCGGTATGGCCTTTACCTCGGTGAACATCAACGAAGTGAAAGGTGGCTGTAATCCGGCCCCTCTGAAACGCTCGGTTCAGGGTAAGGATCTGGTCATTGCCGTTCAGGATATCGAAAGCGGTTCCTGGTATTTCAACAGCTGAACCTCGGAGGGCTAGATGCGTCTTACGTCCATTGCCATGCATAACCTGCAGCGCCGGAAAGGTCGCGCGATCTTTCTGGTGGTCGGGTTGCTGATTGGGGTTGCCACGGTGGTAACTCTGATGTCCATCAGTCGATCGATGACCATTCATGCTCAGGATAAGATGGAGCATTTCGGTGCCAATATTCTGATCACACCACAAACGGAGCACCTCTCCTTATCCTACGGAGGCATTACTCTGGGCGATGTGACAGTGGATCCGGTAGAGATCGAACAAGATCGCCTCAGCTTGATAGGGACCATCCCCAACAGGCGCAATATCGCGGCTGTTGCGCCCAAGGTTCTTGGCGCCGTGTCGATTCAAGGGCAACACTTGATGTTGATGGGGGTAGATCCCAAGATCGAGTTCGGCCTCAAAAAATGGTGGTCGATTGACGGGATGCCCATTCAATCCTCACAGGACCTCATCCTGGGGGCGAATGTGGCAAAACGGTTGAATCTAAAGCCGGGCGATCCGGTACAGTTATCGGGCAGGCCCTTCGTGGTCAGTGGTGTGCTGAAAAAAACTGCGTCTCAGGACGACCATCTGGTCATTGCCGACCTTGCGACGTCCCAGGAGCTGCTCGCCAAAACCGGACAAGTGTCCTTAGTCGAGGTGGCGGCGTTATGTAAAGATTGTCCGGTGCACGAAATCGTCGCTGAGATTCAAACGGTCTTGCCGGAGGTTGACGTCAATGCCATCCAGCAGGTCGTCAAGAGCCGGATGCAGGCCCTGGATCAGTTCCGGGTCTTTTCCTATGGTGTGGCCGCAGTCGTGACCTTTATCGGCGCATTGGTGGTGTTTGTTACCATGATGGGTTCGGTGAACGAGCGGACCCGGGAGATAGGGATTTTCCGTGCGTTGGGTTTCCGGCGCGGACATGTGATGCGACTGATCCTTACGGAAAGCGTCACCGTCAGACTTATTGCCGGAATTATCGGCTTCCTTTCCGGGATGGGGGCAACCGATCTGATTCTACCCTTTATGGGTGACGGTAAAGCCCCATTGGTCTGGGATCCAGTTCTGGGTGGAGCGTCAATTACCTTGGCTGTGGTTGTCGGACTGATCGCCAGTATTTATCCGGCGCTGCACGCCAGCCGGATGGACCCGACCGAAGCCCTTCGCACCCTGTAATCTTCTGTAACGCACGAGGAAGAAATGTCCTTTATTCGTATTGAAAACCTGAAAAAAAGTTACCTCAGTGAAGCTGGAGATGTTCATGCTCTTCGAGGTGTCGATCTGGCTCTGGAGGAAGGTGGTTTTTACGGTATTATGGGGCCGTCAGGCAGTGGAAAGTCGACTCTGTTGACCATACTCGGCGGGCTCTGTACCCCTTCGGACGGCCAGATCCTTGTCGATGATATCGATCTTTATCAGCTTTCCGGAGAGCGTTTGGCTGATTTTCGTCGAGAATATCTTGGGTTTGTCTTCCAGGCATTCAACCTGGTCCCTTATCTGACAGCTTTGGAAAATGTTATGCTTCCTCTGGCGGTTAAATCGATGGCGACCTCCGAGAAAAAGGGGATGGCACTGAAGGCATTGGAGCGGGTCGGACTTTCCCCCAGGGCGACACATCTCCCGAACCAGCTCTCCGGTGGAGAACAGGAGAGGGTGGCTATCGCACGCGCCCTGGTGAATAACCCGCCATTGATCCTGGCAGATGAACCGACAGGCAGCCTGGATAGCTCGACCGCCCGGGAGATTATGGAGTTGTTGCAGCAGGTGAACGGCGAAGGGCAGACTATCGTTATGGTGACCCATAACCCGGAAAATACCGGATATTTCAGTCAAACGGTTCGTTTGCGCGATGGGGCGCTTGAGGAAACCTGTATTGCGTGACTATTTCGGCTGCAGCGGTGAGGGCAGTGACGATCGGTGCAACGCCCTCGCCGTCAAACAACGCCTCCTGATTCTGGTCCTCCTGGTCGCCGGGATCAGCCTGCTTCATTACCTGACCTCCACCCTGCACCATCCATCCCACGATATCTATCGGCGCCTTTATTACATCCCCATTGTCCTCGGTGGGCTCTGGTTTTGTCTGGGGGGAGGAATCCTTACCGCAGTCACCGTCTCCTTTGTGTACCTTCCGCATGTTCTGCTCCAATGGGACCATTATCCTCAGGGGCATATGGAACAGTACCTGGAGCTTCTCCTCTATAACGTGATCGGAACCCTGACGGGATTTTTGTCCTGGAAAGAGCATCGGCAAACCCTGATGGCCCAGGAAACGGCACAGGAGCTGGAACGCAGCTACGAGACCCTTCGGCGCCAGGCCGACCAGATCCTCGATATCGAAAACAAGCTCAGGCGAAGCGAAAGGTTGTCCGCTATCGGCGAACTCACGGCCGGCTTAGCACACGAGATCCGGAACCCGCTCGGCGCGATCCGAGGTGCTGCAGAAGTGGTTCAGCGGGGCATGGCCAAAGACGATCCCCGTTATGAGTTCAGTCAGATTCTCCTGAAAGAGGTGGCCCGGCTGAACAAAGTTCTGATGGATTTTCTTCAATTTGCCCGACCTCAAGATCTCAATGAGGAAAAAGAGTCTCTTCAGGACCAGTTTCACCATGTTCGAAGCCTTTTACAACCCGCAGCCGATGAGGCAGCGGTTGAGTTAACCCTCCAGATTCCCAAAGAGCTGGCGAGGAAAAACCTTCCGGCCCAGATTCAACAAGTGTTGCTGAACCTGGGCTTGAATGGGGTTCAGGCGATGCCCCACGGGGGAGATCTTGCACTCGAAGCCCTGGAGCAGGAAAATGGGATTCTTTTGCGCGTTGTGGACAATGGGGTTGGTATTCCCCCTGAATTGCAGGACAGAGTGTTTAACCCGTTTTTTACGACCCGTAAGGAGGGAAGTGGTCTTGGCCTGGCGATTTGTGCCCGTATCGTGCAGGGGCATGGCGGAGAAATCGGTCTGACAAGCAGCGTCGATCAGGGAACCACGGTGACGATCCTGTTACCATGGAAGCTGAAAGAGGGAGAACATGAGCGTGCCGCCCATTCTGATCATTGATGACGATTCCTCCCTACGCCGGGTGATGCAGTTTGCCCTTGAGGAGGGCGGATACGCCTGCCTTACGGCGGATTCCGGAGAAGAGGGACTGCTTCTGTTCCGGGAACATCGCCCCTCTATCCTGGTCACCGATCTGAAGATGCCCGGTATCAGCGGTTTTGAGGTGTTGCAGTCTGTTCTCAATGAGGCCCCGGAAACCCTGGTGATTGTTGTGACCGCCTTCGGGACAATCGAAAGTGCTGTGGAGGCGATGAAGGCCGGAGCTTTTGATTACCTGACCAAGCCGTTCGGTAATGACGAACTGCTGCTGACCGTTCAAAAGGCCCACCGATTCTCAGGGCTTAAGCAGGAAAACCGGCAACTTCGGACGCGACTGGCCAGCCGGAAGGAAACCGGTATTCTTACCTGTTCTCCGTCCATGGAACGGGTGATCGAACAGGCCCGACAAGTGGCAGCCAGTGATGCCGGTGTCCTGATCCTTGGCGAGAGCGGTACCGGCAAAGAACTGATGGCTCGGGCTATCCACGAAGCCAGTCCGAGGAGCAAAAAAGCTTTCGTTGCGCTGAATTGTGCATCCATCCCACAGAATCTGATCGAATCCGAACTTTTCGGACATGTCAAAGGGGCCTTTACCGGAGCAATGCGTGATCGATCCGGAAGGTTCAAGCAAGCCGATGGAGGGACTCTTTTTCTTGATGAAATCGGCGAGATGCCCCTTGAGAGCCAGGGGAAATTCCTCCGTGCGTTGCAGGAACAGGCATTCGAACCTGTGGGAAGTTCACAGACACAGAAGGTCGATGTTCGGATTTTGGCCGCGACAAACCGGGATCTCTCGACCGATATTCATCAGGGACGATTCCGGGAAGATCTGTATTATCGTTTGAACGTCGTCTCCATAGAAATTCCGCCATTAAGGGAAAGGAAAGAAGATATTCTTCTTCTAACCCGGCATTTTTTAAAACTCTATGCTCCGGAAGAGGAGTTCAAATTTGCTGACAGATTGAAACAGAGGCTGCTCCACTATCGTTGGCATGGAAACGTCAGGGAGTTGGAGAACCTGTGTCACCGATGGTCTATCCTTTGTCGCGGCAGAATCATTGACTGTGAAGATCTTCCGTCAAACCTGTTCAACGTTACGGAACCAACAGACGTCTCCGAAGGACATTTATCCGAGGAGCCTTCTTTTGTATTACAACTTCCGCAGGATGGGATGGCCTTGGAGACCATTGAGAAAGAGGCGATTCGACAAGCACTGAATCAGAGCGGCGGCAATAAAACACGCGCAGCTGTTTTTCTGCAGATACCAAGGCATGTGCTGCTGTACCGTCTTGAAAAATACGGAATGGGTTGATATCAGGGAGCCCAGATAAAATCGGCATCGGCCGGGGTCATCTCTTCAAGCTGTCCAAATCCGGGGGCCGTGGGAAGAATCACCTGATAGGTACGTTCTTTTTTCAATTGCCGGGGGATCCCTTGTTTCCAACTGTGGACCGAGCCGGCAAGGACTACCAGGGTTTTATCGGGATGTGCCTCCAGGAAAGCTTCGGCACGTTGCGCCATAGAGCGGTCCCAGAGCATCTGGGCCTCGCAAAAATACTGGAAATGTTCGGTGGTCGGTTCCTTGCCGTGCCCACTCAACTGGCGTCGTAAGAGGCCTTCGTAGTCCGGTGTCACTACACATTCGGTCACACCTGCTTCTTTCTTGAAATGTTCCGGGAGGGATTGGAACCCGTTTCTTGCGACCTGCCTGACAATAAAGCGGGGGATATTCAACCCGATGGTTTCAATCCCCTGACGACGGATAAAAAACAGCAGTTCTTTGTAGGCCTCCCAGTACCCCCACTGGTCCTGCCAAGCCGTTTGAAACAAAGAGACCTGTACTGTCCCCTCGGTCCAGGCGTTCAGGACCCCTTGGTTGCCGGACTCGAACATCTCAAGACCGACCGCAACATCTTTCCCGCTGTCAATAAGCGCTTGAATCACCTGCCGTTGCAGATGGTGATGAGAGGCGTTGTCGTGCCGTTCGCCGACAAACACCAGTTGTACTTCACCGATCTCCTGGGCCCACTGTTCAAGGGTCATCGGTTCACCGTTCTCAAGTCGAATGAGGTTGCCGCTGCAAACCGGCAAAACCCATAGCAGGAGCATGATCGGAACGATGAAAAGCGGTATTAAACGCATGGTCAACCTCCCTGAAACCGATGGATAAGGGGACTGTTTTCGGGGGGCCAGGTGGCTTTGACACGGTTGACACCAGAACGAAAAACGAGATAGCTGTACTTTCCGTAATGGGGGATTTTGCGTGCCGCAATTTCAGCATCCATCGTCGTTTTGGGGAAAAACAAGGCGGCCACCTTTCCCCTGGCATGGCTATTCGAGAGAACAGTGAAAAGCACATCACTTGCATTCGCAAAGGTCTGCGGTCCCAGAGAGAAACCGTTCTGCTTGAGGGACAGCAGGCTCGGCAGTGTCGGTAACAGATTTTTCCTTTTGGGGACTCCGATGAACAGCAGATCGTGATTCCTGAGATCCGATTCAGTCACCTTGGCTTCGGTTTTGACGGGCGCCGTGTCCTGACGCATGGCAGCCAGAAGAGCCCTGGCACGATCCGAGACCTCCCGTGACAAGTCGTCGGACAGAATCACCAGCAGATTTTTACTGCCGCGAATGCTGTTGATTGTTGGCGGCAATTCCGACGGATACAACTTCCGCAGGAGGTGGACCTCGGGGTCGACCTCCAATCGCAGGGGAGGGTCGGCGACGCTGAAAGAAAGGGCGCGGTCTGCACCTCGGGTCATCACGGTACTGTTGTAGACTCCCCCTTTGGTTGTCAGGCGCACCGGGACATCGAGCATGTAGGGATCTCCCTTCTGGTGCAGGTGTCCCACCACGCGCCACTGGTCTCCATCACGAAAAGTTTCAACCCCTTGGAGGCTCAGTTGAGGCACTCCGGGACGGGAGACCCATTGCCGGAAAAATTCATCCAGGTTTTTCCCGGAGGTGATCTCAAAAGCACGTTGGAAATGGGACCAGCGAGTTTCCAGGTTCATCCGTTGACGGGTGATCAGCCGAAGTCCTTCCCAGAAAGGTTCCTCGCCGATATATTTTCGGAGCATATGGAAAACCATCATCGCTTTGCCATAACCGATGGCCTGGTCGGCGGCGCTCATTCGATAATGAAAGCGGGTCAGAGGCATATCCTCCTGTGGCCCGACAAGGCTGGCAAAGTTGCGCAATACCTTTTGACGATAGTCGCGGGCCGGGCCTGGGCCCGATTTTTCGCTTTGATAATAGTCTGCCAGATAGCTGGTCAACCCCTCGGACCAATTCCCTTCGGCGTAATCGACCAGGACCCCGTTGCCAAACCAGTTATGGACGATCTCGTGTGGGAGGGAGGTCCTCAGAATAAAGGGGAGCCGCAAAACATTCCTCCCGAGAAGGGTCCAGGAGGCGTAGCCGTAACCGCTTTCAAAATAGTTGTCGGCAATGGCAAACTTGTCGAATGGGTAGGGGCCCAGCATCTGGCTGTATTCGCTCAGGTACGTGGCGGTGGCCGTACTGTATTTCTCCGCCAGCCGTGCGTTGGACTGGGAAAAGAACGTATACAGGGGAATCCCTGTTGCGGAAGATTCGCCGAAAATCCATGGACCCGCTGCGAGCGCCATTCCCGGCCGGTTTAACCGAACCTGCCAGCGGACTTTCTTGGCCCCGTGGACATAGGTTCGTTCCAAAAGCTTCCCGTTGGTGACGGCTTCCCAATCACGTGGCATAAAGACGCGGATATCCATGACGGGGCGAACACCGTCCATTTGGGGGTACCAACGCGCGCCGCCCCCCAGAAAGGCGCCGGCCGGCCCGAGCGCGGCGGCAATTCCATAGCTTGGATCTTCATGGTGGGCCGCTGCCGGAGGGAGTGCCGGAGGCACCTTCAGGCTATAGCTGATCTCAACGGTCGTCCCCGTCCCGTAATCGCCCGGTGGAAGCTTCAGGGTGAGTTGCCCGTCGTTGAATGCAAAGGGAAGGGAGCTGACACCCTGGCGGACATTTTCGATTCGGCTGCCCGGGTGAAGCCAGAAAGACACCGTCCGCGGCGAGGGAGCTATTCGGATCCGATCCGTCACCTGTATAATCTGGCTTTCCGGGTGCAGGCGAAGATCAATGGAGTGCTGCAGGGCACGTATATTGGCATTGGCTGTTAAGACCCACAACAGAAGAGCCGAAAAGCAGAGAAGGCTGCCTCGAAAGCTGAATAAGTTCATGGCCTTAGTATAGCAGCTATCCTGCCCTGTAACACAAAAGGGTTGGGGTCTGTGCGGGCTTTGGGTATACTGAAGTGACTTATTCGTGGAGGATCTGCATGAAGTCTGTGTCTCATCGGTTTTTTCGCCCCGTTCCCCTGCTCCTCGCGCTGACTCTGGTGGCATTTTTGACAACCGGCGCTCTGGCCGCTGCCGGTACCAAGTGGCCTCTCGGAAAAAAGACGATGGCAGGCGTCGGCATAGAAGCCACCCTGGTACATGTCGCTAACCCGACCTATGTCGCCATGGGAATGGGGAAAACGCACCGACTGGTTGTGCAACTGAAAAACCAGGCCAACAAGCGTAACCTGACCCGTGGACTGGTTGCAATCAAGCTTCAGACGCCGGATGGGCGCTTTTCCAACCCAGTGAAACTGGATCTGGAAGAGGGGGCATTTGTGACCGATCTCACCCTCCTGGAAAAGGGGCAATATCACATTCACGTCGCCTGTCGTGTATTGGACGGCCGAAAAAGGCAATTCATTTTTGATTACAGCGTTCGTTGAACCGTTCATCAACGACCACCTGTTCTTAAAGGCAAAGCAACCGTTTGATACCACCCAAGACCCTCTTACCGGAGGGTCTTTCTTCTATCTTTCCACATATTATCCACAGCCTTCCCCGTTATCCCCAAGTGATTTCGGGAGGTTAGCCAGTCTCCCTTTCTCAGAGAAGCCTCTGTGGACAGGGCTGTTTATCACGAATGTTTCACGTGAAAAAACCTTTATAAAATAACTAGTTATAGCATTGTGTGGATAGCTGTTCCACAACAGGTAGTGTTGCATTGTCCGACAAGACACCAAATGTTGTGCCCCAGGCGGTTCATGGGGTAAGGTGGCCTGGGAGGAAAATGTGGCGAATACGATCCTTGACGATGTCTTATTTCAGCTGCTGAAAGAGGGGGGCTGGGTGCTGACGGCCAACCAGCGTCTGGCTCGTTCCTTGGTGGAAGATTTTGAGACCCGTTCCGTTCTTAACGGCGATACGGCCTGGGTGGCTCCCAGGATCATGGCGTTCTCCCAGTGGTATGCCGACCAGGTTCACCAGATCCTCCACGAATCGGAACTGTTGCTGAGTGAGCTCCAACTTCGCCACTTGTGGGAGGATGCGGTTCGCACCGACAGCCAGGCGAGCCATGGGGGCCTTCTACAGGTCCCTCAGACCGCCCAGAAGGCACTGGAGGCCTCCCGGTTACTCTCTGTTTATCCGTGCTCGCTTCCTTCTTCCGGCCTGACGCCTGATCAGGAGGCCTTCTCCCGATGGCTCACGGCGGTGAACAAGGTCTGCTGCGAAAAGGGTTGGGTGGACCCGGCCCACGCACTCACCCGGGTAGAAGAAAGGGTACGCCAGGGCTTTTGGTGCCCGGCTGGCTCCGTCCGAATCCTCGGGTTTGACGACCCGCCGCCGGAAGTGACCTCGATCCATCGGGCGTTGATCGATGTCAACATCGATGCCAGTATTCTCCCCCTTCCTGTGAGAACCTCCGGCGTTTCCTACGGCGCCACAGACCCCGAAGAAGAGATTCGCGCAGCGGCTTGCTGGGCTCGCCAACTGGCTCTGTCGGGGCAGAAGCGGGTCGGAATCGTCCTGATCAACGATCGTTACCAAAGGGATGTCGAACGGATTTTCCTGCAAGAGCTTCAGCCGGGTAACTGCCTTTTGGCCGACCCGGAAGATTCATCCCTCAGCTTTTCCCAGGGACGCCCTTTGATCGAGGAAGGGGTTGTCTCTGCCGCCCTGTTCTTTCTCGGATTGGGCCGAAAATTGTCTCTGGAAGAGATCGGCCGCCTTTTGCTTACCCCCTATCTTGGTGGTGGCTGGGGTGAGCGCCATTCGAGGGCTTTGCTGGATGCTCAGCTCCGTCGGGGCCATGCGACCCAGTGGTCACTTCCCGCGTTGATACAATCCCGACGGGGCAGTCGCTGTCCCCGGCTGAAAAAGTACCTCAGTGGCTGGCTGGAGAAAAAGGGGGAGGGCCACAGAACGGCCAGTGAATGGGTCCGGTGTCTTGATCGGGAACTGCACCATCTGGGGTGGCCCGGCGACCGGGGTCTTTCCAGTCGTGATTATCAGGCGATCCAATCGTTTCGCGGGAAGGCCCTGGCTCGAATGGCCAGCCTGGATACCTTCGGAAAAACCTACCCCAGGCATGAGATGTTACGTCAACTGAGACAGATCTGTCAGGAGATGCTGTTTCAGATCGAGGCGCCCCAAGGGGCCGTCCAGGTATTTGGCCCCCTGGAGGCTGCGGGGCAAACCTTCGACGGGCTCTGGGTTCTGGGGTGTAGCGAGGAACTCCTTCCCCAGGCGCCTCGTTTAAACCCTTTTCTCCCCCGGGCTCTTCAACGTGAGGCCGATATGCCGCGATCCTCCGCCGGCAGGGAACTGCGGCAGGCACAGCACCTTGTTCAGCGACTGGCTGCCAGCAGTGATCGTGTCGTATTCAGCTTTTCTTCACTGGACCAGGGGGGCACTCGAAGACCTTCTCCTCTGATCCGGGAACTGCCGGAACTCCCAATGGAGCAACTCCCGGACAGTTGGTCCCCCGTTCAGGCGATGGTCGATCAGCACGTTCCTCTGGACGTTGAGGACGACCTGTGTGGATCGCCTCTACCGGCGGAGGTCGAGGTGAGCGGCGGAACCGGGGTGATTCGGGATCAGGCTCTCTGTCCTTTTCGGGCTTTCGGCCACTATCGGCTGAACGCCAAAGGGTTGGAACAGCCGGATGTGGGTCTCGATGCGTCTCTGCGCGGGACGTTGGTTCATAAAGGCCTGGAGATACTCTGGCGAGAGCTGGGGTGCCTTGATACCCTGGTGACGCTGTCTCCCGAAGAGCGTCATGCGGGTATCGAAAAGGCCGTTCTGCAGGCCATTCGACAGATCCTCCCCGAAGGTGGAGCTTTCCCCGAGACTCTGCTGACCCTTGAGAAAGAGCGTTTGGTCCTGGTGCTTCAAGGGTGGTTGAACCTGGAGGAAAAACGGCCTCCCTTCAGCGTGATGGAGACGGAGTTGGAACATCAGGTGATCCTGGGACAGCTCCATCTGAGAATGGTCATTGACCGGGTTGACCGGACGGAGGATGGGGACCTGCTGGTGATCGATTACAAAACCGGGCGGGTCGATGAATCCAGTCTGCATCCCGACAGCCTCACCGAGCCCCAGCTTCCGCTGTATGCGACCGCTGCCCTTGAAGAGGAGGTCGACGGCATTCTGTTGGGGCAGGTGCGGTCCGGGGAGTTCCGCTTCCGAGGTGTTACCCGTACTGCCATCGTCGACAAAGTCCCCGGCTTGGACAGCGAGAAAAACCGGGAGCGATGGAAGGCTGAAGGTTGGCAGGATCTGCTGTCCCGCTGGAAAGAAGGAACACGCGCCCTGGCCGATGCTTTTGCCCGGGGTGAGGCGAGTGTGGCGCCCATCGACCCGGTTAAAACCTGCACATGGTGTGATCTGGGTGCCTTGTGTCGTGTGGTTGAGTCCGACAGCCTGACGGGAGAGACCGATGAGCCATGATCGTCAGCAGAGACAGGAGGCGGTAAATCCGAACCTCTCCTGCATCGTGCAGGCTCCCGCCGGGTCGGGCAAGACCGCGCTTCTGACCCGTCGTTTTCTGACGTTGCTGGCCCGTGTAGACGACCCCTCGCAGATCCTGGCGATAACCTTTACCCGGAAGGCGGCGGCGGAGATGCGCGACCGTCTGTTGACGGCCCTGGAAGGGGCCGGCGGCCCTGCACCCTCCGACCCTTATGGTTATGAGACCTGGGAGCTTGCAAAGGCGGCCCTGCAGCGTGACCGGACCCTTCAATGGGAGCTGCTGCGGAATCCGGCACGACTTCAGATCCAGACGATGGACAGCTTTAACGGGACCCTGGTTCAACAGATGCCCTGGATGTCCCGCATGGGCGGGATGCCTCGTATTACCGATCGACCGCAGCCTCTGTACCGACAGGCGGCAGCGCATCTGTTGGAACATATTGAAACCGGTGGCGCCTGTGACCCCTCCCTTCGAAGGTTGCTCCACCATCTGGATAACCGACTGGACCGGTTGCGGGATATGCTGGCCCTTATGCTGGGTCGACGGGATCAATGGCTTGCCTGCCTTCCGCGTCAGGGAGGGGAGGAGACCCGGGCGCAGCTCGAAGGAGCGATCCGGCAGATGACCGAGTTGCAGTTGATGGAGCTTTCCCGACAGGTCCCCGCCGCTCTAAAGCCCGAAATTCTGGCTGTCGCTCGCTATGCGCACTCCCAGATGCCCGCAACGGTCGGTTCCCTTGAGGCCCTGGCCGGTTGTGATGCCTTCCCAACCGGATCTTTGAGCGATCTGACAGCCTGGGTCGGCGTCAGCGATCTCCTTCTGACAGCCACCGGCGGATGGCGGCGTCGCCTTGCAAAAAACACCGGCTTCCCGGCTCAGGGCGCGGGCGCCCGGGAATGGAAGGAGCGTGCCCTTTCCCTGATCGAGGGCCTGGCCGCCGTCCCCGGGTTGGATCAGGATCTGGATCGCCTCCGACACTCTGCTGTCGTCGGTTATACGGAGGAACAATGGGAGGTTCTTGAGGCCTTGCTCTATCTCTTGCCGCGTGCTGTTACGGCGTTGTGGGAGATCTTCCGAACCCGGGGCGAAGTCGACTTTTCCGAGATGGCCATTCGCGCGACCGAAGCACTGGGAGCTGAAGATAACCCTTCGGACCTTCTCCTTCAACTGGACCGGGGAATCCACCATATCCTGGTCGATGAATTTCAGGATACTTCCCGGCTTCAGTACCGGCTGCTTCGTGCATTGACCGCAGGGTGGACCCCCGAGGACGGACGAACGCTCTTCCTGGTGGGTGATCCGATGCAGTCGATCTACCGCTTCCGCGAAGCGGAAGTCGGGCTGTTTCTTCAAGCCATGGATGGCGGGCTCGGTGATGTTCCTTTGTCGCCCTTGCGCCTGGAGGCCAACTTCCGGAGTCAGGAAAAGCTCGTCGCCTGGTGCAATCGGGTTTTTGCGGAGGTTCTGCCGCCCCAGAGCCAAGCCCTGACAGGCGCTGTCGCTCATGCACCCTCCACGGCCATCCAGCCGGCATCCGCGGAAGAGGTCCGGATCTTTGCGTACGGGGAGAGGGACGAAGTACGAGAAGCGGCCGATCTGTGTCAACAGGTGCGTGTCCTCTGGGGAAGTTCCGACGACTCCATCGGCGTGCTGGTCCGATCTCGAGGGCATTTGGTGCAGATCGCACGGGAACTGAACCTGGCCGATATCCCTTATCAGGCTCAGGAGGTCGATCCCCTGGAGAGGCGACCGGTCGTCATGGATTTGCTGGCCCTGACCCGGGCTCTGTTTCATCCGGCCGATCGCGTTCACTGGCTCGCGGTTCTCCGGGCCCCATGGTGCGGCTTGCACCTGACCGATCTTCAGAAGCTGACCGACCTTGTCGGTGAGGGAACCGTTCCTTCGACTCTGGACACCGGCCCCGACCTCTCCGGGCTGACCGCGGAGGGGCAGAGAAGGTTGACCGAAGCCACCGCGATCCTGCTCGCCTTTGAACGGCAGAAGGGGAGACTCCCTTTGCGGAAACTGGTGGAAAACTGCTGGTTGGCTTTGGGTGGACCCTCTTGTTATCCGTCCCGAACCCTTGTTGACGCCGGAGAGTTCTTTCGCCTGCTGGAGAAACAGGACGAGGCCGGTGAGCCGGCATCGTTCGAACTTCTGACCCAGGAAGTGGAAACCCTCTTCGCCGCCCCTGATCCAACGGCTTCATCCCGAATTCAATTAATGACCGTCCACAAGGCCAAAGGACTCGAGTTTGATCATGTCCTTCTGCCCGGTCTTGGAAAGACGATTCAAGAAGGGGAAAGCCCGCTTCTTCGATGGATTTACGATCCATCGATCGATCTTGTCGTTGCCCCCATCCGTCAGCGAAACGGTTCCGAAAAGGACCCCCTGTCCGAGGCCGTCGCCTGGGTTGAAAGACAGCGGGGGCGATTTGAGACCGGCAGGTTGCTGTATGTCGCCTGCACCCGGGCCCGAAAAGCCCTTTATCTTTTCGGTCATGCCAGGCGCAACGCCCGGGGAGATCTCCGTCCGGCCAAAGGCTCTTTTCTGGCCTGCCTCTGGCCTCATATCGCTGAGCATTGGGAAGATGTTTCCGAATCGGTCCAAGGAGAGGAAAAGGGCTGGCGCCCCCCCAGACTCCAACGCCTTCCTGCAGAGACACGGAGACCTTCCTTTCCCAAACTGCCGCTTGGCTCGGGGGTTCAGGTACGAACCGCCAGCCAGAGAGCCGAGGTACCGGAGGAGGTGGTCTTTTCCGGCTATGAGAATGAGATGGGACGCCTCGTAGGTACGGTGATTCACGATCTTCTGGAACGCATTGCTGAAGAGGGCCTGCCCGCATGGGATTCCGACCGCCTCGACCGACTTTCTCAAGAGGTACGCTTCCGCCTGATGGGGCTCGGGGCCCTGGCCGACAGCCTGGACCGGATGGAGGCGCGTGTCCTTGAAGCCCTGAAAAATACATTGTCCAGCGATACCGGACGATGGATTCTCGGTTCGCATCCCGAGGCTGCCAGCGAATGGCCCCTCGGCGGCGTTCTTGCCGGGGAAAGGGTCCACGCCGTCATCGACCGGACCTTTGTGGACGTCGACGGGACCCGCGTCATTGTGGATTACAAGACCAGTTTGACCGACCCGGGAGATATCGACGGTTTTTTATCGGCGGAATTGGAGAAGTATCGTCTTCAGATGATGACCTATGCCCGCCTGATGGCCGCCCTGGAACCGGAACGGCCGATTCGCGCTCTGTTGTACTTTCCTTTGCTGGACCGTTTGGCAGAGGTCTCCGTCCAGAGCCCGGATTGTTGCGAAGATTGAGGGTTGGTTCCGGCGGGAATTTTGTTATTATGACCATGTAGGTCATAATAACAAAAGGAGTTCGACACCATGGGAAAGTTCGACACCTGTCTCTGCCATGTAAAGAAAAAGGATATTTTGAGTAATATCAAGAAGTTTTCAAAGGTCGTGGATGACCCGGGATACATCTGTACCAGCTGTGCCCGGGTGGCGAACAAGAAGAAAAACCTCTGCAAACCCAAGAAGATTTAGGTTCGCAACCTGTCAGACGTTTCCCTCCCTCAGCCGGGCCTGTACTTCCTGCCATAGCTCACGGTAGGCCTGTCCCGCCCGGCTCCTCTTGTGGGCGTACGCCCCCAGAGGCGCCCGTTGAATGCCCATCTGTTCCACATCGCTGGCGTAAGGAATATAAGGTCCCAGAAGACGGGTCTTTTTCTGTTTGTGGGACGCAATGACCTTCCGGTGCAGGGATTTCCGGACATCGACCATGGAGAAGAACGGCCAGAGCCCCGGACGGTTCTTGCGGGGCAGTTCCCGGGTAAACGACACCAGCTGGGCCAGAGTCCGCAAGGACAGCGTCGTCGGTATGGTGGGGATCAAAAGGGCATCAACGCACTCGAAGACAGCTTCCGACAGCAGGGAAAGACTGGGAGGGCAGTCCAGAATGACCAGATCATACTCGTCTTCCAGCCCGTTAAGAAGTTTCTTGAGGGGTTTTGCGGGTCGGGACGCTTCGCTGAGGTGAAGATCAAGGTGTCGGTAGCTGAAGTCTGCCGGTAAAAGATCCAACCCCTCGTAGTCGGTCCCTTTAATGTGGGGAGCGGCGTCACCTTTTTTCCCGATCAGCTGTTTTTCACCGCCTTTGACCTTGGCCTTGATCCGAAAGTAATACGAGGACGCTCCCTGAGCGTCCAGATCCCATACCAGGGTACGCAGACCCTCGAGGGAAGCCAGATATGCCAGATTGACGGCCGAGGCCGTTTTGCCGACTCCACCCTTGATATTGTAAATCCCCAGAACGTTCATTTCAGTGGCTGTCCTTTACCGAAAAAAGATCTGCAATCAGATCCTTGGTTTCTCTGGCAGAAAATTGGTCAAAACGGGCCTGGAACTCTCGTCGTGTTTCCACCTGGCGTTGTTTCAGGTCTTCTACCAACACACCCATGGCCATGAGGGTTTCCGGTGTCTTCATCCCTTCCTGCACCATCTGATGGCCGAATTCGGTCAATGAATCCACCTGGACGCAATAGTCCTGATAAGAGCCCAGGGTGTCCTGGAGCTGTTTCATGGCCTGTACCAGCTTTTTCATCTGTTTGGGAGGAAACAACGGCGAAAAGAATTCAACAAGATAACGCAGTTTTTTGAAAGTGATTCTGAGCTCATGCAGGGCTTCAGGCGGACTGGTTTCCTCTATTCGGGAACCGCTTTTGTAGATCTTCTGGAAGC